>JAZNCN010000029.1:0-36883 GCA_045587545.1 Candidatus Caccoplasma sp. | reverse complement strand
GTGATGTTATAACAAAGGTAGCAATTCCTTTCCATTAATTGATGTGCAACCTGTGGATTTTGCCACTACTTGATTGTTTGTTGCTGTTATCTCCGATGAGAATCCAAAAGATATTAGCAGTGCTAATAGAGTAAAAATCTTTTTCATAACAGCCTTTTTTTATTGCTTAATACTATATTTGCGATAAAGATAAAGAGAATTTACTTTTTGTACTAAAACGGTAGTAAAAATCTTTTGAGCTCGCGTTCAAGTTCTCGTTCTCTTCCCCTGCAATAGGTATTACACAAAGAGTGAAATCGAGGGCCATGATTCATTTCTGTTAAGTGTGCCAACTCATGCAACATTACATAATCAATCAAATGTTGGGGATAAAACATAAGATATACCGAGAGTTTTATCTCTTTCTTCATATTGCAAACACCTAACCTACTTCTTCCTGTTGATAGTGAGAGTTTATTATACTTCAAAGAATTTATCACTACCAACTCATCTAACCGTTTCTTAAAGAATGGAAAAACTATTCGTTTTGAGATATTCAATATTTTAGACTTCAAAGCCTTTTGAAATTCCGCTTCTTCAATTTTTATATCTGACGGGACAAATATATTCAACTGATTCTCTTTAAAGGTAAAGAGAATTTTATCGTTTAAATGAGAATGGATTGCTATTCTAAAACAGCAAGTATCAATTGTTGTGCCTACTCTTAAAATATTTACAGGATTTCTATTAAATAGGTTACGTATCCGTTCTCTATTTTCAGCTAATCTCTCTTTAACAACATCAAGAGTTGAAAAAGGTGGTAATGTAATATTCAAGCAACCATCTTTCACTCTAAATATTATACGAGAAGCCCGAACATTGTATTTAACTTTTACAACGCCAAATTCATTATCATAGAACTCTCTTATTTCTACCAAATTATTATAATATTTAGCCTAATTGATATGCTAACTCCTATTATCGACGCCCCACATAAGTTTGTTGCGAAGAGTTACCGGGAAGGTGTGATTTAATCTTTTAACAACCAAGGTTCTAAATGGGGCTCTACTTAATTTTATCTCCTTATCGCAAGGCATTATATATGAGCGTCCGTCCAAAGCAACAAGATAATTACCTGTACGGCTATCCACAAGGAGTTTAATCTCCTGACTATCTGGGACAACCAATGGTCGCACATTTAGTGTATGTGGAGCGACAGGCGATATAACGAAATCGGCACTTTCCGGCATAAGTATCGGACCGCCCACGCTCAATGAATAACCTGTTGAGCCTGTTGGTGTTGCAACAATTAAGCCGTCAGCCTGATAACTATTTAAAAAGTCATTTCCGAGCGTTGCATTTATAGTTATCATTGATGACGAATCTTGTTTTAAAACTGCTACTTCGTTGAGTGCATATGGTGTACAATCTGAGGGTAATCCATCAACCTCAACCTGCAACATAGTACGTTCTTCAATGTTGTAGTTTCCGTTCATAAGTTCCTCAACGGCTGTCTCAATCTCTGTTTTTGACACATCGGCAAGAAATCCCAAGCGTCCTGCATTTATACCAAGTATCGGTATATTTAGCCCTGCTGTTTGCTCTGCAGTACGTAAAAATGTTCCATCTCCGCCAACACTTAAAACTACATCAACGTTATACTCCAAAGAATCAAAAGTTTGAGCAGAAGGGATATTAACCTTCTGTTCCGATAAAAAATCAAAATATTTTTTTTCTATGAAAAGTTCAATATCATATTTGCGCAAAGCCTCAAAAAGCAGTAGCACATGCTCACTCTTTGCCTTTTGATAACTGTTTCCGTAAAGGGCTATTTTCATTATTTTATAACTCAATAAAAAATAGTAACTTTGCAAAGTTAAATAAATATTTTAGAAGTTGTTTTTAACAACCCTCTATTTTATTTGATTTTCGGAATAAATAATAATTTTATATAATGATTAAACTTAGTGTAAATATAAACAAAGTTGCCAGCATCAGAAATGCGAGAGGCGGCAATCGTCCCAATATATTACAAACTGCTATTGACTGCGAAAGTTTTGGAGCCGACGGCATAACCGTTCACCCCAGACCCGATGAACGCCACATAAAATATGCCGATTTGGACGTTCTTGCTCCCGCATTAAAAACAGAATTTAATATTGAAGGAAATCCTTCGCCAAAATTTATTGAAAAGGTTTTACAAATACGTCCTACGCAAGTTACCCTTGTCCCCGACGCACCTGATGCAATAACTTCAAACGCAGGGTGGAATACTCGCGATAATTTTGAATTTTTATCAGAAGTTGTTGCCAAATTTAAGAATGCAGGTATAAGAACTTCGATATTTGTTGATGCAGACGAAGAGATGATTGAGTGGGCTGCCAAATGTGATACAGATAGAGTTGAACTTTATACCGAGCCTTATGCAACAAATTATGATAGAAATAGAGAAGAGGCTATTGCCCCATTTATTGTTGCTGCACAAAAGGCTCGTTCACTGGGATTGGGATTAAATGCCGGACACGATTTAAGCCTTGAGAATTTAGCATTCTTTGCCGAAAACATTCCTTGGTTAAAAGAGGTTTCAATTGGTCATGCTCTTATATGCGATGCTCTATACCTTGGATTAGAAGAGACTATAAAAAGATATAAATCTCTTATAACTCCTAAGCAAAAATAGTACTTTTAAACCTTACAAAAGAGATATAGTCTAATAAAAAATAATTATCACATTATACGGACATGAATATATTATCAATATTGATGCAAGTGGTAAACGAGCCCCTTGTTGAAGGAATTGCAGAAGAGAGTGTAGCAGAATTTGACCTTTTAAGTTTAACAATGAAAGGTGGTATAATAATGATTCCACTTTTACTACTGTCTGTAGTTGCAATATACGTATTTATTGAGCGTTGGGCAGCCATAAGAAAAGCAGCAAAAGAGGATTCTACATTTATGTCGCGCATTAAAGATTACATTCATGATGGGGATATAGTTTCGGCCCGTAATCTTTGCAAAAAGACAAATACTCCTTATGCTCGCCTTATTGAGAAAGGCATCTCTCGATTGGGACGCCCCATGAACGATGTACTTGTGGCTATTGAGAACACAGGTAATATTGAAATTGCAAAATTGGAGAAAAACTTCCCTTGGTTGGCAACAACAGCAGCAGGTGCTCCAATGATCGGATTTTTAGGTACAGTTTCGGGAATGGTTAGAGCATTTTACAATATGGCTCAATCCGGAGGAAGCGCAGATATTACAGTTCTTTCGGCTGGTATATATGAAGCCCTTGTAACAACCGTCGCAGGTCTTGTTGTAGGAATTATAGCTCTTTTCGCCTATAATTATCTTGTAGCAAGAGTAGATGGTGTTGTACATAGTTTGGAGTCAAAAACCATGGAGTTTATGGACTTATTGAACGAACCAGCGCAAAAATAGTAGGATAATATGGCTTTTAAACGCAGACATAATATAAGTGCAACATTCAGTATGGCATCAATGACAGATGTTATATTTCTGTTGCTGATATTCTTTATGGTTACATCTACTGCTATGTTCCCAAATGCCATAAAAGTTATGTTACCTCAAAGCAAAAATCAAGTATCTAATACACCTGCAGCCAGAGTGACTATTGACAGAGATAACAACTTTTACTTTTCAAAAGGCAATACTTCTCCAAAAATGATTTCGGCAGATGAGTTAGGTTTATTATTGGAGCAGCTTGTAGCTGAAGAGGGAGATGTTTTTGTTTCGGTAAATGCAGATGAAAGCATTGAATATGGCGAAGTCGTTCGTGTACTTGCAGCAGGGGCAGAAAAAGGAGTTAAAATGGTTTTAGCAACCCGCCCTGTCAAAAAATAAGAATAATGAATAACAACGAAGGCAACAGCAAGATTATAGGAATAATAGGCAGCGTGATTTTTCACGGAGCCATTATTGCTATTCTCTTTTTTACAAAACTTCATGCATCAGAGAGTGATGAGGGTGGAGGTATAATTGTTGCCTATGGTGGCGCTTACGAAGTTGTAACAGACGTTGCAGGCGGATATATTCCACCTAAGGTTATTTCTTCTACCGAAGAGATAACTCAAGATAGTGACGAACCATCAATAACTACCGAAGAGGAAAATAAAAAAAGAGAAGAGGCTGAGCGCGCAGAGCAAGAACGTAAAGCCCGAGAGGAGCAGTTGCGACTTGAACAAGAGAGAATAAATAATCTTGTGTCGGGAGCTTTATCCTCATCAAATAGCTCTGCTACTGAAAACAAAGGCTCTGAAAACGGGAATTCCACAACCGGAGCTGAAAGTGGAAATGTAGGTTATGGCTCATTTGATCTCGGAGGAAGAGGACTTGCCAAAGGAGAAACCCTACCTCGTCCTCAATATGACAATAGCAACGACGAAGGAACTCTTGTCATTAAAATAATTGTAAGTCCTGCAGGTAAAGTAATAAGTGCAATACCAAACCCTGTCGGTAGTAGTGGCGTAGTATATAATAACGGTACTCTTAGAGCTCGCGCTGTTGAGAGTGCCAGGAAAGCAAAATTTGAAGTAACAAAAGGCAACAACAACCAAGTGGGTTCAATTACCTACATCTTTAAACAAAAATAAAGCAGAGTGTAACTTTTCTTAAGTACCTCTGCTTATCTTCAAAGTTTATCTGAACCTTATCAATAAGATAATGGTAATAGTAAGAGATATTAAAACTCCTGATAAAAGCCATATCCACTTTTTATTATAACCTCTGCTTTTAGTTTCAGAAAATATTTTAGTTTCCTCTTTTTGTATCTCTTCCGACTTAATCTCCTCTTCATTCCCTGAAAAATTCTTTTGACTCATTGTCACAGTTTTTTTTGAAGCTTTCCATGCACCTACACTATCCGGAATATATTCCAATACTATTGTTGTATCTCTAAGAGTATCTCTAATAACTCTCTTTATTTCAGCATTTTGGGTAATATATAGCGTATCTCTAATATTCCCAACTCTTTTTTTTACAGAGCAACTATAAAATACAAACAACACTGCTACTATACTCAAAGAAATAATATATTTGCTATATTTCAGTTTCATATCAATTATTGATTAATTTAACATATTTCAATGGTTATTTTTTCATTCTGTAATTGGGCTTTATGACAAATAGATGTTATTTTTTTCTCGTATAGGGTAGAATTTATGAGCTGCCCTTTTACTTTGTTCTCACCTACCAATATACACCCGGCACTATCTTTAGCAGTATTACCACGATGAATAAGAATACCTTCAAAATGGGGAACATTCAATAATCGGGGTAGCATACGTTTGAACTTCGGAGAATGATTAACAACAACCTCATACTCTCCGTATGGGATTGCAGTCTCAGCATATACCTTGCTTTCTCCTGCATCGTTCAAATCGCCATCTTTATTAAGGTCTCTTACCTTATCTTCTAAGGTATCGCAGAAGTACTCTCCATTTATATACATACTTCCTATCGTGTAATCACTACCCAAATATCTTCTTCTTACTTCTATTTTCATAATTCTATATTTAATTAGGAATGAGGATTAAAAATTAGGAATATCTTTATTTAATTACTAATTCCTGATTGTGGCGAAAGCCTCGAACTAATTCCTAATTTATTAATACCCACTTTGAGGTTCGCGTCGCTCACAGCCACGTCGCTCGCAAAGTTTCATGGCACGCTCTGCTTCCAATGAACTTATTCGTGCCGATAGAGCGCCATTCTCGTTTGTTTTTTCAAGTAACTGTTTATTAAGCTTTCTTACCAATAGTGTCTGTTCATAAAATCTTTGCTCTTTTTCAAGGAGTTGTCTATCTGACAACTCCAATCTCTCACGCAACAAATGAAACTCATCTGTCTCAACTTCAATCTCTTTTGAATTGGCTTGTGCTACTGCAATTCTTTTATTGCTTCTTCGAATAAAAAGCCATTTCACAAACTCAAACCCTCCTAACGAGGCAATAACCGTACTTATTATGGTTACTATATCTCCCCAATTCATATTTGTTACATATTTATCATTTTCCAACCACTCCAAACATCTCCCTGCAAAGTTCTCTGTATCTCAGCATACTGCCCTGTAATAAGCAATGCTTTTGCTCGTTGCGTTACACTGCGAGGAATAACACCGAAGCCCCATTCTTCCACTTTCTGAACAACGGCATAGTTATTCAATACATTCATTGTAAAGAGACTCCCTGTTGGAATATCATCTGCTCCTCCACTCGTTTGAGCAGTAGAAAGAAATTTTTCAATAACGTTTGTAATATTATTTAAATCGCTAATAGCGCCAACAATTACTCCCTCATACATTCCGTTCTCGGTACAGTTCTTTAACTCCGCATCACTTACTTGATTTAAGTTTACTGTCTGCTTCAACTCTCTCCAAGCACTCCAACCCTCACCTCCGTTTGAGTATTTGTTGTAGGTACGGATATACTCCTTGCCCTCACTTCCTAATCGGTTTGTGAGTTTAAGGTATTGCGTGATACATTGCTCGGCATCACTCAACGAAGCATCCAACACCGTAAGTTGTCCACTAATGGTATGTCCCGGAGATGCATTCATTATGGGCAGATTGTCTGTGGTTGATGTTCTCTCTCCACATATATAATAAACCCCTTGCGTTGTGTAGTTATTGATATTAAACTCATCATCAATCTCTATAAGGTCTTTCTTTATTGCCCCGTTTTTGATAAAATCTATTAAAATTGATGCTCGTTTAATTTGTATATATGGCAACATTGCAAGTTTCTCTTCCTTAGAAGCAGATAAGAAGTTGTTCCACTCATCAATTTTAATTCCTGTTGGATGTAGTCCATATTCAATACCATCAATATATTCACTCTTTTGCCCCCATGGATAACCATCGCAATGCAATAATGAATATTGCCTTTTAGTTATTGAATGTAGCTTATCTTTTGAGAAGCCTATATTTTCATCATCTTTTATCAAAGGCAATCCCCACTTATTAGCCAACTTGCGAATTGCTGTATTAAATATAGTTCGTGCATCGTGCCAATAGGTATATAATATTATTTGACAAGGTTTCCCTAATACTGAATCATACCCCTCTGTACCTTTTAAGTTATAACACAACTCGTTCCACTTCTTTATTACATAATCATAACCTATTGCATACAACTCATCTGATGTATATACCCCTTCTATTGGGGCTAAGTTACCCATATAATAATCACGAGTTTTAATATAATCTCCTAACACATCATCATTCTCATAATCTGAAGGTGTATAATTTTCTAAATGTTTAGGTAATGAGTAAACATCAAAATTGTGAATGTGAGAAGTTATGAGAATATCTACATCGTTATAATTCCTACCCTCACTATATAAATTAAAACATAAACGAAATATATTGGTACCCGCTTCACTTATATTCTTATAACTCAATCCCAATTCCTCCATAGCATATTCAAAATACCCATTATATTGAGATATTGAAGCTCCACTCAATAAGACCTTTTTATTAGGCATATAGAAACCCGCATTATTTGTTGGTCTTATTTCTTGAATTTTTGTTTCCAGCGATTCTATTTTTAAGTTAAGTTCCAACTGTTTAGAGTACAATGTAAGAGAAAAAGAATCGAAATACTCTTCATTACAACATAAATACAAATATCCATCTTTCTCTACATTAATCATTACTCCATTTAATAGGTCAAAAGTATTGAGTGCCTCCGGTTTATTTATGATTATTCTATCAGAATCGGTTAATACCCAAGGATAAGCCGCTCCATTTACAGCAGAAGTCACATAACTTTTCAATTCATAAACATCACCTCTCTTTACCTCTTTAATTGCACTTCTTTTGGGATTAGAAGAAGTTGGTGTAACTCCTGTAGTTGCAGTATCCCCTATCTCCTTATCTTGAAAACTATAAAATCCATTTTCAATTAAAATATCAGAACCAAAAGTTTTATTTTCAGGATTAGTTACTTTCTCTAAACCCTCTTCTAATTCCTCTATTCTTTTACCATAATTTTTTATATACGAATCAATACAAGGCGAGTATTTTAGATTATTCCAATACCTAAGAGGGATATTCAAGCCTGTACTAAATTTTACACCCTCATCAATAGCGTCCCAATCAACAACAGCATACAATTTTGCAACTACGTCTGTCTCAACTAAATCAAATTCAATAACACTATTAAGTTCAGGATTTTTTGTTGTTCTAAAATAGAGTGGCGGAACCCCTCCCCCTCTGTTAAACACTACACTCCAAACTAAATCCCCACTCTCTTGAACGACACTTCTTGAGAATGATGTTAAATATAGTTTATCAATAACAAAATCCTCTTTAGTCGGAACAACATACAACTCTTTAAAGAATTTATTTACAGTTATATTTTCTGAAATAGTAAATTGTTGCGTTGAAGCATCTAATTTATTCAACTCTGTTTTTGTTGCATAAACACTATAATTCAAATTAATAAAAGGAGTAGCCTTCACCTCCCAATAGTTGCCATTCCAAAACAAAGTAACAATAGAGGTTTTTCTTATATTTACAGAGACCGAGTTTGCTCCATTCTTAAAATAAGTAAATATAATTGTTTTTGGGGTTGCATTGGGATTTGCATCAACATCATCATGTTCAGCCATATAAAAATAGCTCTCCTTTACACCAACTTGTGGCGAAGGGATAAAATCGGCAGGAGAATTACCTTTCTCATCAGTTAGCATACCCTTTAGTCCGCTATCAACTCGGTTGGTATCAATCCACATTTTAGTTAAGCTATCCCACACCCACACAGAGTTAGTTTCTCCGTTTATAAAAAACATTCCCGGTTGAGGAGAAATAGGCTTAGCAAGAACTTTGCCCAAGCCATAATGATAACCTAAGAAACGATTATCTTTATCAATATCAATAGAATTTTTCATAATAGTTTATTGTTTGATTGTTATATTTGCTCGCATAATAGCAGCACGCTCCACTTCGCCCATTATATCAAAAACCATAGCCGCAGTCATATAGGTTATTGAAGGCAAAAGCAGTTCATTAATCTCTATAGGTTTTGAGATATCAGGAAATTTCACATAAAGGGCATCTTCTATTTCATGATTTTGAACCTCCGGAGGTAAAGAGTAATATTTTAAAACTCTCTCTCCTGCATGTGACAAAGAGAGTACTGCTACAGGCTTTGCTCTCCCTGCCATAGTATAAATATTTGTTTGAAGTTCTGCAGTAGGAGAATCGGCAGGATAAAATCGTGTTACGGCACGCTCCCAACCCTTCATTTTAAAAAGGGTTAAGCGTAACATATCATCAGGCAGGATAACCTCACCACTGCCATTTTGATTTTTGTTTGGAGTCAAAATGGAAGATGCATCACACTGTTCCAATAAATAAACAGGCGCATCGCAAAAAACCTGCATAATTGCCTCCGGTAGTTTTTGCTCAATGTAGCTACCAATTCTTGGTCCTGATACTTGTTCCATTGTTGCATCAATAGAGGAAAAGCCTTCCTGCATATTTATTTTTACAAGTTCAATTAAAAGTTCTTTACTATATAGCATATTACCAACCCTCAATATTATTGAATACCAATTTAAATTTATTTGCCACAGACCTGATGTCGTCAGGTGTTTTCATCTCGGCATACAATATGCCATATGGTTTCTTATTCAGATATTTTTTTGCCTGTTGCCACGATGTTACCTCATTAACATAGAGCACATCTGAATGCAATGGCTTCTCTATTTTTTGTTGAATTGTATCATCAAGAAAGAATTTTACTCCAAAAGCAGAGTCATTTTCAAGAGCCTTCTGAATATCAATATTATCTGTTTCAAAATATCCATATACGTTGTTACCCGAAATAAATTTAATTCTCACACTCTTATCTCCTACTCTGATAAATGTTGTGAGATTTCCGTGATTAGTTTTATATCTTTTCATAAACAATAATTATAAACTTGATTTATAAATAATCTAAAGAGTTGTCGGCTCGTGAGCCGACAACCTCAGTAAAAAAATTAACCTTGTTTGGGAACAATACGCATATGAGCGGCAGGATAACGAAGAGTTAAGCAACTTGCTTCGGTCATAACCACTGCATCGGTGTTACGGATACCGGCACTCTTAAGATCGAGTTTTTGATGGCCGAAAGGCACATGCGCCCAACGAGTGATAAACTCAGGGTCAAAAGCAAAGCCATAATCACTCATACCGCAATCATCAAACACCTCAGAGTACAAAATATAGAACTTACCAAATTTTGAGCGAATTTCAGAGAAGTCAATACCCCACTTAACATACTCATCGTCAGCACCTATAACCTTAGTAACATCAAGTTTATTGATGCGACCGATAAAGTCGCTACCACCAATAAGCACCTTACGTTTATTACCACCATTACCGGTAAATGCCTCTTTCATCATATCAATAAGGTCGTTTTGAGTAAGCTCTTTTGATGCATCAAACTCATACTCCTTACCAGCTTGCCACCATATACCACCTGTAAGCATAACGTTCTCCTTTTTACGAGAGTCGTAAAGGGTATTCTTCACCCCAAACATAAAGGTCTTTTCCATACCCAAACGCATATCGTATATAGCAGCCTCCTCAGAGTCAGAAAAATCCCAAGGCACATTTTTAGCTGCAATTTTTTGGAACGTAGATTGTTCAACCTGTATTTTAAAAATCTGGCAGTTGTTTTGCTCTTTAACAGGGAGAGCCTCAAACTGAGCAGTTTGAACATCTAACTCTGTTGCAGCACGCCCCATTCGTATCAAAGTTTTTGAAGCAGGAATTGAAGGAACGCACTTATCAACAGAACCAATCTTCTTACCGTTGATTGCGTAAACATTCAAATTACCATTCTCCTCTTTGCTTGTTATGTAAAGAACCAAATCTGATTTAGAAGGAGTAACTCCGTCGTTTTCATAACCCTTTACACCTTGAACAAGGATAGTCTCAGAGACTTCAAAAATATCGTTATTACTTGTGCTTATAGTAACCTTTTGAGCTGCAGTAGTAACAGTTGAAGCCGTTGGCTCGGTATAAGCAACACTCAGTACCGCCTTTGTAGGTTTAATATCAACAGAGTAATAATCAACAACCATTGAATTAGCCTTACGAGCACCAGCCCAACGCGAGAGTTGGTCAATAGGAGTTGACATAGGGCGTATTTTTGTTATACGTTTATCAATCTCGCTCTTTATGAGATCAGAGCCGTTACGCATAGCCAAATCGCGAGTAAGAGGTTCGCCCGTAACAATTTTTCCCGCACTTACTGCCGGAATAACAGCAGCCAAAGCATAAAGAGGACTATTTGAAACATACATTACCACAAGGGCAATAACAAAAAGAGCCAATAAAACCCATATTTGATTTTCTTTAATAAAATTCAAAATCTTTTTCATAATAAAATAGTGTTTAAAAATTTAATAATTAAGTTCTTTGTGTGTGATGTGATTTTGTTTTGGTACCTCGTACCAATTAGGAATTAGTAATTAAATAAAGACATTCCTAATTCCTCATTCCTAATTAGTTATAAGTCCCAGACACTTTTTCTGCGACGTAAACCAAACATAGGAGTAAGATTATCGTTACTCTCCTCTTTTGAGAAAGATGATGGAGAGAGATCAGCATCGGAGTTATGCTCCTTATCAAAAATAATTCTCTGATTGCGCCCCTTTACCTCTCCGGTTTGTTCGGCAATATCAACATCGGTGTCGTAGTTCACACCTTTGAAAAGGGTATCAAGAATCTCATAGCTGAAGTCGCACATAAATACGTGCTCGCACAAGTGGCAAACCTTCTCCATAAAGAGTTCAAACTCCTCATCGGTCATACCCTTTGCCTCTTTAAAGCGTTTGATTGACTTCTCGCTCAAATTCCAGTTCTCCTCAATCTCTTTTAGAGATTTTTCGGCAGAAGCCATACGCTCTAAATAAGCATCGTTCTCACGGCGAAGTTGTAACAAGCGATTTTCGTCATGTGCACACTCCAATACATCTCCTCCAAAGAATCTGACACAGGCAATAAGAGGATCCTCCCCCTCAATAACCGAAGAGATAAATCCAGCCATCTTAGGATTTGAGTTAAAAATTCCTGCAAGTTTGCATTGGTCGCTACGCAAACGCTCAAAACGCTCATCTAAGCGAGCATCAAACTCAGCAAGCGTTTCAAACAATTCATCGTCTGTCTCAAAACTTTTTTCGGGGTAATGCTTTGTAAGCCTCTTTACCACCACTCCACGCCAACCATTGGGTAGTGTCTCGTTTTTCTCTAAAAATTTTTCCATAGATTAATTTGTTAATTGTATTTTACCACACTATTGTGGTGTTTTTACAATGCAAAGAAAATATTTAGAGAAAACCGTTAAGTGGTAAAAATATAAGAAGTTGTACGATGCTACGCACCTTAGTTATTAGTTATTAGTTATTAGTTATTAGTTGTTAGTTGTCGGTTATCAGCAAACAACTGCGATCAGAGCGGAAAATTAAAGACAAAAAAAGAGGTATGAACGTTCATACCTCTTAACACCTGAATTAAGTATAGCATTATAATTAAATAAAACAAAACATTAACTCTTATATTAAAATAATCGTCTTTTTCTTATCATGCTATTTAACTCTATAGAATGTATTCGGCGCATCTAACTCTCCATTATATATATAAGCTACAACCAACTGATTTTGATTCACTGAGATAACTTTATACACATCACAATCACCATCATCATATATAATTGTCATTATTTTTGATGAAGAATCATAAGTATATTGAAAATAATCTTTTCCATACCAGCCACCATCTGCCTCATCATATTCATCTTCCCAACCGTAACCATCAGTTCCTAAATTCATTAGTACATATCCTGTACTAAAATTGCTTCGCCACTCTCCTACAAATCCTTTAATATCTGCGCATTCGCATCATCTACTACAGAAGTTTCAAGTGAAGCTAAATAAATCTGCGTAGTCTTTTCAGAATCATGTCCCATTCCTTCACTGATTACCGAGATTGGAATATTCTTATTCTTTGCAACACTTGCCCATGAATGACGTGCTGTGTACATAGTCAAGGGCAACTGAGCATCAATCATCTTCCCTATTTTTTTTAATCTGCGATTGATTAAAACCATTGTATTCTGATATTGTCTCCTTTCATCGCCACAATTCGGATTAATGATGGGCAACAAATATTCTGATATTGAATTGTCATACTTATCAACAATCTCCTGCATACACGGCTCCCAACGAATAAAAAGTTGTTGTCCTGTTTTACGTCGGCGATACGATAATATTCCATTAGAAATATCCCGCTTTTTTAAATAAGCTATATCAACAAATGACATTCCTCGTGTATAAAATGAAAACAGGAAGATATCACGGGCAAAATCCAATGATGGTTGTAATAATAGATTAAGATTCTTAATAAGTTTAAGTTTTGCAAAAGGGAGTGCGCGTTTTATAGTTTTATCAATGCCTGTATATACGTGTTTGAAAGGTTTTTGATTAATTATAATTTCCTTATCTACTGCGCGATTATAGACCGCTCGGAGTATTCGCATATAAAATGAGATAGAGTTCCTTGTTACTCCTTTATTGCTCAAGTAGGCTTCATACATCTGAATTAAATCAGAATTAATATCATCTAATAAGATATCTCTATCTTCACGAAATCGCATAAAACTTCTTAGCGCAGCCATATAAGCCTCTGATGTACGATATTTTTTCAGTTGCCGGAGTAGTGTTATTACTCCTTGCATAAAGTTAAATAACGATTGCTCTTTCTGAAACTCCAAAAATTTAGTAATAATATCATCAGCACTATATCTCCTTTTGCTTTGTTCTATTTGGTTTATAATTGAATAGAGTTGTCTAAGATCAATCTCTATTGATTTTTGTATAACAGAGAGATAACTCCTTCGCAAACTTTTAGCAATTATTAAAGTCTCTTTCTTCTCATTCCACTCATGCACAAAAATCAAATATTTTGTATTTAATTGACGTACTACGCGGTTATGAATTACTTGATAATAAATTACTCCCTCCTTATTTTTTATAACAGAAGGACGGAACTTGATTTTGATACTTGTCATAACTCTTACACATTTGTTTTTGAATTGTTTTTTATTTCATAAAAAATAGCCTCTATTTCCCTATTGTTTTAGATTAGCTATTTTATTACCTTTGCAAAAGATAACTTTTTGCGAAAATAGCCTACACCTCGGCATAGCTCAATCAAGTTTGACTCTGCTCCCGGTTTGTACTATCTCCGCAATGAGGATAGTGACTCCTTATTTTAATATGATTTATTTTTAAACTAAACGATATGGCTACAGAACCATTTAAGTATCAAGACCCCTTTGAGATGGGTAAGGATAACACAGAGTACTATTTGCTTACTAAAGATTATGTAAGCGTTAAAGAGTGTGGCGACCGCAAAATTGTTTGTGTTGAACCAGAAGGTTTAACTGCATTGGCCAAAGCTGCTATGCGCGATGTATCATTCTTGTTACGCCGCGAACACAATGAGATGGTTGCTAAAATTCTTTCTGACCCCGAAGCAAGTGAAAACGACAAATATGTTGCTCTTACAATGCTTCGCAATGCTGAGGTTGCCGCTAAAGGACAACTTCCTGTATGCCAAGATACAGGAACTGCTATTGTAATGGGTAAAAAAGGAGAGAACATCTATACAGGTGGTGGCGATGCTGCCGCTCTTTCAAAAGGTATTTACCAAACATATACTGAGGAGAACTTGCGCTACTCACAAAATGCTCCTTTGGATATGTACAAGGAGGTAAACACAGGCTGCAACCTTCCTGCTCAAATTGACCTTTACGCTATTGACGGAGATGAGTACAAATTCTTGTTTATGGCTAAAGGTGGTGGCTCTGCCAACAAAACATACCTTTATCAAGAGACTAAAGCTTTGCTTAATCCCGGTTCATTGGTTAAATTCTTGGTTGAGAAGATGAAGACTTTGGGTACTGCAGCTTGTCCTCCTTACCACATTGCATTTGTTATTGGCGGAACTTCGGCTGAGACCAACCTTAAGACTGTTAAGCTTGCTTCAGCTAAATATCTTGATAACCTACCTACTACAGGTAACGAGTTGGGGCGTTCGTTCCGCGATGTTGAGTTGGAGAAAGAGGTTTTGAAAGCTGCTCAAGAGGCAGGTATCGGCGCTCAATTCGGTGGTAAATATTTTGCTCACGACATCAGAATTATCCGTTGCTCTCGCCACGGTGCAAGTTGCCCTGTTGGTTTGGGTGTCTCTTGTTCGGCAGACCGCAACATCAAGGCTAAAATTAATAAAGATGGTATCTGGATTGAGAAGATGGACGACCAACCGGGTAATCTTATCCCCGAAGAGTTGCGTCAAGCAGGCGAAGGCGATGCAGTAAAAATTGATCTTAACCGCCCAATGAACGAAATTCTTGCAGAGTTAAGCAAATACCCTGTTTCAACTCGCCTATCTCTTAACGGTACTATTATTGTCGGTAGAGATATTGCTCACGCTAAACTTAAAGAGCGCATTGATAATGGCGAAGGATTGCCTCAATATATTAAAGACCACCCAATATACTATGCGGGTCCCGCAAAAACTCCTAAAGGCATGCCTTCAGGTTCGTTTGGCCCTACAACAGCAGGACGCATGGACTCATACGTTGACCTGTTCCAAGAGAATGGAGGTTCAATGATTATGATTGCAAAAGGTAACCGTAGCCAACAAGTTACTGATGCTTGTCATAAACATGGAGGTTTCTATCTTGGAAGTATTGGTGGACCTGCAGCTATTCTTGCTCAAAACAATATTAAGAGCGTTGAGTGCTTGGAGTACCCCGAATTGGGAATGGAAGCTATCTGGAAAATTGAAGTTGAAGATTTCCCCGCATTCATTCTTGTTGATGACAAGGGCAACGACTTCTTTAAACAGATTAAACCTCTTTGCTTAGGTAGCTGTAAAAAATAGAGTAATACATATATGTAATAAGAGCGAGATTCCTTTGGTTTCTTGCTCTTATTAGTTTTATAATTTACCTATTCTTTATAGTTATCCTGCACAACCTACTTTACAGACTGATATTTCATATCTACCGGCAAATTTTAATTATACTCATGTTCCAAATATAGTTACTTTGTCCGATAGCGAAAAGAAATAACTATTACGATTAATTATCTGTCTTTAGTTTCTCCAAAGACGGAATAAAAATAAGGAGAGAACATAAATCCTCTCCTTTATCGTAAATTTGTTTAGTTAAGTTTTTTACTTATTCTAACAACTAAAAACCAAGAACTAACAACTTATATTACTTAACTATCACCTTAGTTACTTTATCGCCTGTTATTACTACATATGAACCCGCTTTGATATCAAGTTGGGTGTTCCCGCTTACGTAAACATCATTGACAAGTTGTCCTATTACGTTCATAACTTTTACATCTCCTTCGTAACCGTTTATGTAGATAACCCCGTCGTTAGCGTAAACTTTAATAGCATCGGCTGTAGCATTGGCAATTCCGTCGGGATATGTAATGGTTAACATAAAATCAACGACACAAGGAGCCTCCGCTGTGCTGTTTATAGCACAAGCATTAGCGGTGTTCCAGTCAATTTTAAATCTTGCACGATATGTTCCCTCAGCCACTGTTGTAGGAATCCTAAATATTGGTAATTCATAATTTGCGCGAGCATCGCCCGAAACTGATTGGCCCAAACTGTTGTATCCGTTGCTGTCACTTGCTCCCGTAGTTGTAGGTGCACCATCAGTACCTGTCCAGAATGAGTATGACAACAATTCGCTATCCTCTGTTACGGCATGATTTACCACGACTGGAGTAAACTCTTTATCATCGTTAAAATCGATGTATAGGTATGAGTGCATCCATGTTCCTATCCAATTTATTGTTGAGGTAATCTCTTTGCCAGTTTCAAGAGAAATCTCAATATCAGTCTTATCAAAGTAGATAGCCGCACCTGATGCAGACGATTGATTTACTGTTATTGTTCCTCCGTTTGCTCCGTCAGATAGAGTAAATGATGTTAATTTTCGATCGTCACTTGTGCGTGTTGATGTACCAAACGATGTGCAATATTCAGGCTCTTCGGGAGCAGAAATCTCCTCAAATCTTGCTTGAAGCAAAGTTTCTGCTGATACTGTAAATGTATAAGATGCCTCCGTACTAACCTTTGTTTCGTTAAAATACCAACCCTCAAATTGGTATCCCTCTGCAGGAGTAGCAACTACTGTTACAGATGTTCCCTCCTCAATCTCTGCATAAGTTTCTGTATATCCTTGAATTGCAACAACACCATAAGAAGAGTTCTCTGTTGATATTGTAACAGTGTATGTAGCAGGAGCACTCTCTATAAATCCAATTCTGTAAAGGTTACTATATGTTGATGACCATGCAATTGAATTACCCCAAGAGTCAAAAACTCCTGTTGCAGCCATTGCCACAAATGTACCCTCTGTTGAACCTCCGTCTCTTTTACCAACCATATAATATGTTCCTTCTTTTGTTGAACTTGCATCAACTATTGAGAAGTCGCAATATGTTGCATTGTATGACGATAATGTTCCGGAGTTACTATTATAACCGTAACTTTGGCTATCGCCTGCTCGCCATATCATATACATATTTGTTGCTTTGTTTAAGAATGAATATTTACCATTTTCATGCTTTGTACACTCAAATTGAGCACTCTCGCCAAGTGTTGCTACACTTGAACTGCTTAATGCAAGTTTATTACTGCTATTAACATATATGGTGTATTCTGTTCCGTTTTGTTGTACGTTTGTAAATGTTACAACTTTTCCATCAAAAGGATCGCGTGGTTGTAACAAAGAGTATATATTATCAACTTGGGCAGGTGTTGGCTCATCTCCCATTGCTTGAATAGCAGCGTTAGCCTCGGCTTTACATTCGTCCGAAGCTTCAGCATTTGCAACGTATGTTGTAAGATATTTCTTTACAATGTTTCCTCTGTTTACATCGTTCTTTACACTATATTCTCCATCGGTTATATACTCCAAGTTGTAACCAATATAAAAGTTATCAAAACCGTCGTAATTGTGAGTTCCTGCTCCTGTTGGAAAACTTGTTGACACAGGGTTTTGTACTGTTCCATGTTTAGTTAAAGTCTCCTCATAGATAAAGGCTATCTTGTTGTCGGCTTGTAAATCCATTGAACTATATGCCGATGCTGTTGAGCTAACCTCATAATATCCGTCCCAGCCTGTTGCAAAGTTTGATACGGTGCTATAATCTGAATATTCGGTAAGTTCTTTATAGAAAATTCCTACATTTGTACGACTGCTTCCTGTTGGGAGAGATTGCAATGCCAAGTACATCTCTTTGTTATCACTATTACGTTTTACAGGAACAACCAAAATTTCTCCATTTGTTGAGTTGTTCCCTGGAGTTTTGCCTGAACCTGCAAATGTGCTCTTAACATCGGTACTCCAACTTCCCTCTGCCTCCATTGTGTTGGTATATGTATATATATTGTATATACGACCTCCGGCAACACGGCTTGATAGTATTACACGACCATCAGGCATCTCCTCACATTTTGGTTCATCACCACCTGTTGCAGGAAGTGCATATGCACCACCAAGAGCCTTCCATGTACGACCAAAGTCATCAGAGTATATTACACGGTTTCCATTTGGTCTTGCACACATTGCAGCATATAAGCGATAATATTTACCTTTCTTCACAATACGGCTTTGGAACACCTTACCTCCTGCTACGAAAGCCGATTGAATTGGGTTGCCACTATCAAACAGTGAGTATATTTGCTCTGTAATATCAACAGGAGTGCCCCATGTATCACCATTGTCACTACTATGTATTATACCAATCTTATTAGGATTGCTTCGTGTTGTATTAGCATTGCCATATACTGTACAACCTGCGACTACAATAACTGCTACCTCTTCGCTTGTACGATCGGCAACAATAGCAGGATCTCCAAATGCAGTATCAAAATAGTTATAAGTCGCTGATGTTTGTCCTGTTCCAACCGCTATATCTTTCTCTGCCCCCCACGTTTCTCCATTGTCATCACTTATACGGCAAACTGCGTCAACTTGTCCGTAACCGGGATCTGTTCCGCAAACCAAACGTCCTGCAACTGCAATTAAACGTCCTGTGCTTGTTTTTGCAATACCGGGGATACGATAGGGAGGTATGCTCATACTACCTCTACTTGTATTAAATAGTTCTATCTTATCAGGCTCTTCCATCAATACAATGTTAGAGACTGTTATTGATCCGTTTTCAATTTGAATATCCGCTCCTAAAACAATCTCATCAGGAACAACAACGGCAAATGCGGTTTCCGATACATTTGTTGGAGCTATAAAAAATCCTCCATTAAATGCTTTCTCTATTACAGAGCCGTGTGTATATGTAACGTATGAACCTGATGCTGCTCCGTTTATAAACACATTGTAAGCACTCTTGCCTTCCATATCAACGGGTTCAAAACGCCATTGTTGGTCTTCGGCAGTAGCCGGTCCTTCTGTCCAAGTTGTTACATAATCTATGTTATTTACTTTAAAGTTTACATCTCCATTGGTACAGTTGAGTGCCTCATTGAAGAAGTAGTATCGATATTCGCCAACATCGTAGGTTGAACCAACTGTAAGTTCGCTAAAATCACCAACCACATTCCCATAGTAACTTGCTCCCGCTACCAAATTGTTTCCATCTCCGTTTTTAACTCCAATTTTACTACCACTTACGGTTACATGCCAAATACCATTGTTGGTTGTAACCTTACTATCTGATTGGAGTGTAAATTTTTTAGTGTTGCCACTTAAGAATGCGTCGTTATAGATGTATTCGGTACGAGCTGTTGCACGACTGACCATATGGTAGTAACCTGTTGTTACATCTGTTGGTTCTGGTATTTCTACCTCAAGACCGTTGAGGAAGTTTTCCAAATCGTTAACATATGAAGCACATTGTTCGCCTGATATTGAATGACTGACAAAACGATCTAACAAATCATTAAGTGTCGCCATCTTTTCAGAGTCATTTGCATACTCCTCTTTCAGTATTTGTATCTTCTCATATTGGTGAATACCCTCAACCAAACGCTCAAAGCGAACACTTGAACGGTTGCCCGGATAGTAACAATATGTATCTCCTGCTCCAAATAGGCGGAAACGAGTATCTTTCAAAGGACTCTCTGCCCAATTTATCCACGACCAATGTAGGTATCCGCTCAAATCGTTAGCAGCAGCATAAATAGGTAAGAATGTCGCCTCTGCAGGAAGAGAATTTGAATAGATGTTTGGTTCAACATCGGCACAACTTGTATATACAGTTGTTATCATATTGTTTGCTTTGCGATACTCGCGTTGTACTGCAGTAAAGTTTTTATCTTGTCCCAATGCCACGCAGAAATCTTGTAATTTATCGCTCAATGAAGAATGGTAGTTTCCTGCCAAAGCCATCTTAAATCCTAAATTGCTTGCAATATTGTAAGCATTTAACATATCAGACTCTGCTCGCTCGTCCATTGCAATGTTTGTCTTGTCAAACCAGCCTTTTGATTGCAGGTGTGTTTTGAATGAAGATAGAAAACTATTCCAAAGGTTCTGATAAGTAGATGTTCCTGTAGTAGTTGTAATAGTTTGATATGAAGAACTTGCTTCGTCCCAATAACGGAAACTCATATCCCATGGGACCATACTGAAACAATTTATCTGTTTATCAATACCATACTCTGCACATAAATTCACATACTTATCAAATATAGTATAGTCGTAACTCCATGTACCATTTGATTTAAGCGTTGTTTGAATCATAGGATCAAACTTATCGTGCGATTGAACACCCCAAGGTTCGTAAAACAAAATTGCAGTAACAGTTCTTTGTCCTGCATCTCCCAATGCTTTAAGATATGGACGAAGAGCCTCAATATGAGCATCGCTCCAGCGATCAACCTGATAGTAACGACTTACGGCATATGGTTGTTGCCATAAGTCCAAATGGAATTTTTGGTCCTTAACTTCAGGTATTGAACGACTATTTACATTTATATTCAGGAGCAAAGTCTCAACAACCTGATCGCTCTCATTAACGACCTCTAATGTTGTTGTATATATTCCCGCTTCAATATTGCGAGGAACCTCTATTTTACACCAAACGGGGCGAGTCTCCATTGCAGGAACGGCGTGAGGTTTATCCTGATCAATAACATCGGCAACCAACCAAGGCGTTAGGTTTATCGGGTGATCTCCACATTGTTTGTAATCGTCAGTGATAACATAGTTTACAAAGCGAGCCTCTCCTGCGTTAATTGAAGTTGTAGTTTCTCCCTTTTTCCAAGTTGTCATGCGAACGCTCAAATTGCCTTGATCTGTTTTGCTATAAAGCAATGCTTGAATATTTGCACGTTCGCCTTGCCAAGCATATATTGTTGCTTCGCTCTTCTTAATAACTTCCGGCACTTCGTGTAGTTTGTAATGAACATCGCGAGATGCCCATGTAGCATTTAATCCGTCATCAATTGTTGACCATATAGCTTCGTTAGGAGTTGTTCCGACACGAGGCTCTGTGTAATCATCAATGGGATATAGTTCATCATTATCAACATTACCGCTACTTGCAACAATTTTAAGAGTAACATCAATAATCGAACCTCCGTCAGTTAAAAATTTATTACCTGCTGTTCCTGCAGGATCAATGCTGTTCCATTCAACTTTGTAACGCATACGGAATGTTGAGCCTTCAGTTAAGCCTGCCGGTACAGTAAATGAACCGGGAGCAAGAACATTTCCACTTGATTGATATACACCATCACTGTTATACCCTGTATCACCATCGGTATTGTGTCCGTAAAGCGACCAGCACATCAATTCGTTATTGGCTCCTTTTGTATAAGGACCTGTACCTGTAATATCTACATCTAACTCTCCGCTGTTATCCCAATCGACATAGACATAACCATGCATCCAATCTCCGTTAATAGAAATATTAGGAGTAACTGTCTCTCCAGCTCTTACTTCAAAAACAGTAGATGTTCTATCAAAATATGCAGAACAGTAAGGGGCTGTTGCAATATTATCAAGCAACTGAACAGGACTCTCTGTACCAACAATGTTTACTGCCTTGGGATAATGCGTAGAATGCGAGACACTAACACTTGCCCCATGAGAAACATAATAATTTGCAGCTTCTGCTGTAAATAATATAAACAAAGCGACCAAAAATAAAAAGGCTCTTTTCTTCATAATTAATATATTTATCTTATTATTTCCGACACATTTATACGCAACACCGCATAATAAATGCAAATATAGATATTTTAAATGATTTTATATTACATTATATAAAAAAAGCAATTACTTCCCTCATTTTTAACACACAACAAATTTCTAACAAGCAGTCGTGCCTGCCAAAGGAAAAACAACAAAATTTTAATTATTTATATAATGCTGAAAATAAGGAAGTAACAAAACCACAAATATATAACACAAAATATTTTTCAAAAAAAATTAGCAAAATATTTTGCAGATATAAAAAAATGATATTACCTTTGCATCGCAATTGAGAAGCAAACCTCTCAAAAAGGGCGTTTAGCTCAGCTGGTTTAGAGCATCTGCCTTACAAGCAGAGGGTCGGCGGTTCGAATCCGTCAACGCCCACAAACGATAAAGCACTTGTCTTTCGGCAAGTGTTTTTTTATTTCAGCCCTTTAATTCTCCTACTACTTTTCAATTACTTCTAAATATATCGTCCATAAAAGGGTAAGTACGCAAAAAAAGTATTATCTTCGCACTATTATTTAGAAACTATATAATTTTACAGATATGGAATTTTCACCGCTTACAGCCGTTTCGCCTATTGACGGACGCTACAACTCTAAAACTTCAATGTTGGCAGACTACTTTTCGGAGTATGCCCTTATTCGTTACCGCGTATATGTAGAGATTGAGTATTTTATTGCTTTGGCAGAGATCAAACTTCCTCAAATGGAGGGTGTAACTTCAGATATATACCCGGCATTGCGCAGTATTTACAAATGTTTCACTGAAGAAGATGCTAAACATGTAAAAGAGATTGAGAGCGTTACAAACCACGATGTAAAAGCGGTTGAGTATTTTATTAAAGAAAAATTTGACGCCATTGGAGGCTTGGAGGCTTACAAAGAGTTTATTCACTTCGGTTTAACTTCTCAAGATATAAATAACACCTCTATTCCCGTTTCAATAAAAGAGGCCCTTGAAAATGTTTACTACCCTGCAATAGAGGAGCTGATTGAAAAGTGTCGTGCTTTTGCTGAAGAGTGGAAAAATATTCCAATGCTTGCAAAAACTCACGGGCAACCTGCATCGCCTACACGCTTAGGCAAAGAGATGATGGTCTTTGTTTACCGCATGGAGAAACAGTTGGATATTCTTAAAAAGACTCCTATAAGCGGTAAATTTGGTGGAGCAACAGGAAACTTTAATGCTCATCATGTTGCTTACCCCGAATATAATTGGAGAGAGTTTGCAAACAACTTCCTATCTCAAAATTTAGGTATTGAGCGAGAGGAGTGGACAACCCAAATATCAAACTACGATAACCTTGCCGCTCTTTTTGATGGTATGCGTCGCATAAATACCATTCTAATGGACTTAGATAAAGACTTCTGGCAATATATCTCAATGGAGTACTTTAAACAAAAAATTAAAGCAGGAGAAGTAGGCTCATCTGCTATGCCTCACAAGGTTAATCCTATTGATTTTGAGAACTCTGAAGGAAACTTGGGTATTGCAAACGCTATACTTGACCACCTTGCTGCAAAATTACCTATCTCGCGTCTTCAACGCGACTTGACAGACTCAACTGTTCTTCGTAATATTGGTGTCCCCATGGGACATATGATGATTGCTATTGCCTCAACAATGAAAGGTTTAAGCAAACTTCTTCTTAACGAAGAAGCCATTGCTGCAGACCTCAACAATATGTGGAATGTTTGCGCCGAGGCTATTCAAACAATTCTTCGTCGCGAGGGTTATCCAAAACCTTACGAGGCTTTAAAAGCTCTCACTCGCAAAAACTCTGTTGTTGATGCAAACTCCATCAGCGAATTTATTGAGACTCTTAACGTTGGCGAAGAGATTAAAGCAGAGTTGAGAAAAATTACTCCTATGAACTATACAGGAATGTAATTAGTTTTTAGTTGTTAGAATTAAAAAGATTATATAAAATTTAAGCGAGGCAATTGCCTCGCTTATTTGTTGTTTGTATAATTTATCAAATAGATTATTCTTTTAACGAGCCATAAACTTCTCAATATTGACTATATAGCGGATATGTGTACCTTCACCTATTAACCTATCATTTTCAAATGCTGACACAGAGAATATCAGCTTCCGACCCTCTTGTTGCAACAGAGTGGCTGTTGCCTTTATAGTTGCTCCAACATGCGATGGATAAAGGTGCTTAATATTCAATTCGCTTCCAACTGAGGTTTCTCCTTCTTTCAAAAATTTTTCTATCGCATTCATAGCAGCATTTTCCATTAATGCAACCATCATAGGAGTTGCAAATACAGGCAATGTGCCACTACCAACACTTTGTGCCGTATCAAACTCTTCTACAACTTTTTTTGAACAATATTCTACCTTATCCAACATCTCTGATTTAAATTTAAAACAATGACAAGAAAGGAGGCTCTTCTTTAGTACTATTCTCTTCTGAGAGTCTTACTGTAGTAGGAGGAACTTCTTCTTTTGTTTCTAATTCCTCAATTTGAGAGTCTTCATTTATTACAAGTTGCATCTCATCGGCTTTAACAGCCTCTTTTGGAGATTTTTGAGAGAGCCTATCCTTCTCCTCCATTTCAAGAATTTCAATATAGTTACGTATTGACATAAGCTCCGATCTGACATCTTTAAGCTTATTTATAACTTGCATTGTATTACTCTCTTTTGAGACATTCTCTTTTAAGCGTTTTTTTGCTCCATCAAGAGTAAGCCCCTTCTCTTTTACAAGATAGTGAATAAGCTTTACAGTCGCAAGATCTCCATTACTATAAAGGCGAACACCTCGTGAGGCTCTACGCGGTTTTATCTCCTTAAATTCGCGTTCCCAAAAACGCAATGTTGATTCATTTGTACCAACAATTTCTGCCACTTCTCCTATTGAGTAAAACTGCTTTTTTGCATATTCAGAAGGCTCATTTTTCATATCTAAGGCTATTTTGGGATAAAAAACAACTATTTTTTCAAATAATAGTCAACTTATTGGTTTATAATTACCGCAAAATTAATATTTTGAATTATTTTTGCAAACTGTTTAGTAGCTTTTTATATGGAACATATAACTCGCTATGAAAAATTGTTTTTTTGAATAAAATTTAAAACAAAAGATATGCTTACATCAAAAGAGATCAGAGAATCGTTCAAAGAGTTTTTTAAGTCAAAAGGACATGAAATAGTTCCTTCGGCACCCATGGTAATCAAAGGAGACCCAACACTTATGTTTACCAATGCCGGAATGAACCAATTTAAAGATATCATATTGGGAAATGCACCTATCAAGTATCCTCGTGTTGCTGACTCCCAAAAATGTTTACGAGTTAGCGGTAAACACAACGACCTTGAAGAGGTTGGATTGGATACATACCACCACACCATGTTTGAGATGTTGGGTAACTGGTCGTTTGGGGACTACTTCAAAAAAGAGGCTATTGATTGGGCATGGGAGTACCTTACCGAGATTCTCAAACTCGACAAAAATCGTTTATACGCTACCGTTTTTGAAGGATACGCACCCGAAGGATTGGAGCGAGATGAGGAGGCAGCAGGATATTGGGAGAAACATCTTCCTACTTCACACATCATAAACGGTAACCGTAAAGATAACTTTTGGGAGATGGGTGATACAGGACCTTGCGGACCATGTTCTGAAATACATATTGACCTTCGTTCCGATGCTGAACGTGCCGAAAAAGATGGTCGAGAACTTGTGAACGAAAGCCACCCTCAAGTTATTGAAATTTGGAACTTGGTATTTATGCAATATAACCGTAAAGCTGATGGCTCATTAGAGGGACTTCCTGCAAAGGTTATTGACACAGGTATGGGATTTGAACGCTTATGCATGGCCATTCAAGGAAAAACTTCGAACTACGACACAGATGTTTTCCAACCCATAATTCTTGCAATAGGACAACTTTGCGGTAAAAAATATGGCGAAGATGCTCAAGCGGATATTGCTATGCGTGTTATTGCTGACCATGTTCGTACAATATCGTTTGCAATTACCGACGGACAACTTCCATCTAACGCAAAAGCAGGTTATGTAATACGTCGTATCTTGCGCCGTGCAGTACGTTACGGATATACTTTCTTAGGTCGCCAATCGGCATTTATATACTCTCTAATACCTACGCTTGCCGACCTTATGGGAGAGGCTTATCCCGAATTGATTGTTCAAAAAGAGCTTATCATGAAGGTGGTTAAAGAGGAAGAGGAGGCATTCCTTCGTACTCTTGCAACAGGTATTAAACTTTTAGATAAGGTTATGGCAGATGCTAAAGAGGCTGGTAAAGATAAAATTGGAGGTAAAGAGGCATTTACTCTTTACGACACATACGGATTCCCCTTAGACCTGACAGAACTTATTCTTAAAGAGAATAATTTAGGAGTTGATATTGAGGAGTTCAACAAAAATATGCAAGCTCAAAAAGAGCGCGCCCGTAATGCGGCTGCAACTGAGACAGGCGACTGGGTTATTGTCAAAGAGGGAGATCAAGAGTTTGTAGGCTACGATTATACTGAGTGTGATGTTGAAATTTTACGCTATCGTAAAATAAAACAAAAAGACAAAGAGTTTTATCAAATCATATTAGACAAAACTCCTTTCTACGCCGAAATGGGAGGTCAAGTGGGCGATACAGGTACGCTTACCGCCGACAATGGCGAGGTTGTTAAAATCATCAATACCGTTTCGGAGAATAACTTGGGAATGCAAATTACCGATAAACTTCCCAAAGACCTCACCTGCGGATATGTTGCTAAAATTGATACTGAAAAACGTTTAGCTACCGCATGTAACCACACAGCAACTCACTTGCTTCACGAGGCACTTCGCGAGGTATTAGGTAACCACGTTGAACAAAAAGGTTCGTATGTAAACCCAAAAACTTTACGTTTTGACTTCTCTCACTTCCAAAAGGTAACACAAGAAGAGTTGCGCAAAGCCGAGAAATTGGCAAATGCAAAAGTACGTCAATGTATCGCTCTTGATGAGCGTAGAAATATGCCTATTGCAGAAGCAAAAGCAATGGGAGCTATGGCTCTGTTTGGCGAGAAATATGGCGATGCCGTTCGCGTTATCAAATATGGCTCATCTGTTGAGTTATGTGGCGGTACTCACGTTGCAAACACAGGTATGATTGGTCAAATAAGAATTATTTCTGAAAGTTCTGTTGCCGCAGGTATCCGTCGTATTGAGGCTATAACTGCTGAAGTTTGCGAAAAATCTCTTTACGATCTTGAAGACCTATTAGGAGGTTTGAGAGAGATGTTGAATAATGCTCCCGACATAAAAACAACCATCAAAAAAATGATGGAAGATAATGCCGGACTACGTCAACAAGCTCAAGAGTTTGCAAAAGAGCGCGGAAAGCGACTAAAAGAGGATATAATCAAAAACATTGATGAGCGTTCTGGTATTAAAGTTGCATCAATAGTTAACGTCGTTGCTCCGGAAACAATTAAAGATATTGCCTTCCAACTTCGCGGAGAGTTTACTGAAAACTTCATATTTGTAGCAGGCACAATATCTGGCGAAGACAAACCTCTATTAACTGTTATGTTAAGCGAAGATATGGTTAAGAAAGGTTTTAATGCTTCAACTCTTGTAAGAGAAGGAGCAAAACTTATCCAAGGAGGCGGTGGAGGACAACCACACTTTGCACAAGCAGGTGGTAAAAACAAAGAGGGCATTAGCCAAGCGGTAGAGACTATTATTAATGCAGTTGTTGGATAGTAGCTCAGCTATCGATTGTCAGTTATTAGATTTGAGGACAAAACTAATAAGTGTAAAATAATCAACCATAAATAAATTTAAATATAGATGAGAAGATGGCGTATTGAAGACTCTATGGAGTTGTATAATATCAACGGCTGGGGCCTTAAATATTTCACTATTAATGAAAAAGGACATGTTGCTGTAACTCCCAAAGAGGGAGGAGCAAGTGTTGATTTAAAAGAATTAATGGACGAACTTCAGGTGCGAGATGTTACAGCTCCTGTGTTGGTTCGCTTCCCTGATATTCTTGATAATCGTATTGAAAAAATATCAAACTGCTTTAAAAGAGCAGCCACCGAGTATGGTTATACTGCTCAGAATTTTGTAATTTACCCCATAAAGGTAAACCAAATGCGACAAGTAGTTGAAGAGATAGTAAGCCATGGTAAAAAATTCAATATTGGTTTGGAAGCTGGTTCTAAACCTGAACTTCATGCTGTTTTGGCAACAAATGCAGGGAAAGACTCCTTGATTATATGTAACGGATATAAAGATGAGAATTATATTGAGTTAGCCCTTCTTGCCCAAAAGATGGGACGCAGAATTTTCCTTGTTGTTGAGAAGATGAATGAACTTGTTCTCATCGCTGACATTGCCAAACGTTTGAACATACGACCTAATATAGGTATCCGCATTAAACTTGCAAGTAGCGGTAGCGGTAAATGGGAAGAGTCAGGAGGCGATGTAAGTAAATTCGGATTAAATTCAAGCGAATTACTTGATGCTCTTGACTTTATTGACAAAAAACAACTTCGCGATTGTGTACGCCTAATTCACTTCCATATTGGCAGCCAAGTAACAAAAATACGCCGCATCAAAAATGCACTTAAAGAGGCTGCACAATTTTATGTACAAATGAGAAAACTTGGCTTTGATGTTGATTTCGTGGACATTGGCGGAGGATTGGGTGTTGATTATGACGGGACACGTTCATCTGCAAGCGAAAGCAGTATGAACTACTCTATTCAGGAGTATGTGAATGACTCAATATGGGCATTGGTTGATGCATCAAACAAAAACAACATACCTCACCCCAATATAATTACCGAATCGGGACGTTCACTCACAGCTCACCACTCTGTATTGGTATTTGAAGTATTGGAGACAGCATGCTTACCCAAATGGGAGCGTGATGATGAGATGCCTGATAACGCCCATGAATTGGTTAAAGAGTTGTATCATCTGCGCGACAAAGTATCATCTTCTCAACTTATTGAGACATGGCACGATGCTCTTCAAATCAGAGAAGAGGCTCTTGACCTATTCAGTATGGGACTTATGGACCTTCCCAACCGAGCAATGGTTGAGCGCCTGTTCTGGAGTGTGGCAAGAGATGTTTATGCTGAATCTTCTTCACTTAAACACATACCGGAGGAGTTGAAAAAGATTTCAAAGATGTTGCCCGACAAATATTTCTGTAACTTCTCATTATTCCAATCGTTACCCGACCTTTGGGCGATAGACCAGGTATTCCCTATTATGCCCATTGCTCGTTTGGACGAAAAACCCGATTGCAATGCAACATTGCAAGATATTACTTGCGACTCTGACGGTAAGATAACAAACTTTATATCGTACCAAAGTTTGAGCAATAGTTTACCTGTTCACTCAATAAAGAACAAAAAAGAGTCGTACTATATAGGAGTGTTCCTTGTTGGAGCATATCAAGAGATTTTAGGCGACCTACATAACCTATTTGGCGACACTAATGCCGTTCACGTAAGCGTCTATGACGACCACTACGAAATTGACCAAATTATTGACGGTGAAACTGTTGCCGAAGTTTTGGATTATGTTCAATACAATCCCAAAAAGATGGTAAGAACTTTGGAAACATGGGTAACATCATCAATGAAAGCAGGCATAATAACCCCCGAAGAGGGACGAGAGTTCTTATCAAACTATCGTTCAGGATTGTATGGATACACATATCTTGAAAGAGATTAAAAACATATAAAAGAGTATGCGATATTTCCTTGAAATTGCTTACGACGGAAGTACTTACCATGGTTGGCAGGTGCAACCAAATGCCATAAGTGTTCAACAAGTAATTGAGGAGATATTGCATAAACTTTTAGGCTCCCCTACCCCCGTTGTTGGTGCAGGCAGAACTGATGCAGGCGTTCATGCTAAGAAAATGTTTTTGCATTTTGACTCGGAGAGAGAACTATGCTCTGACGATTTTGTCCGTCGCTTAAACTCTATTCTTCCGCAAGATATTTCGGTATATGGTATTTACAGAGTCAAAGATGATGCACACGCTCGTTTTGATGCAACATATCGCACCTACAACTACTATATAACAAACGTAAAAAGCCCCTTTACAAGACACTATTTTCATAGGTATTTTGGGGACCTTGACTTTAAAGCCATGAACCAAGCGGCAGAGAAATTAAAGAGTTTTACCGATTTTACAAGTTTTAGTAAACTACATACCGACACTCTTACAAATAATTGCTGCATAATGGAAGCTCGTTGGGAGGAGTGCGAGGGAGGACACCGATTTGTTATAACTGCCGACCGATTTTTACGTAATATGGTACGTTCAATTGTTGGCACTCTTATTGAGGTAGGCAGAGGCAAACTTACGATAGATGAATTTTGTAAAATTATAGAGGCTAAAGACCGATGTAAAGCAGGGACATCAATGCCTGGCAATGCCCTGTTTTTGGTTGATGTGGGATACCCATATCAATTAGGAATGAGGAATGAAAGATTAATCCCTAATTCCTAATTGTGGCGAAGCCACTCACTAATTAGTAATTTAAAGTAGAGAATGAAAAAGGTTACTATACAAGGTGTTACAGGCTGTTTTCACGAAGCAGCGGCACGAAACTATTTTGCAGGAGAGGAGATTGAGACCGTACCCTGTCAAACATTTAAGGAGTTGTTCAACACAATGGCTTGTGAGAGCGACTACTATGGTATTGTTGCAATAGAGAATACCATTGCAGGCTCGTTGTTGCAAAACTATGAGCTTTTGCGTGCAAGTGAGTTACAAATCATAGGAGAGTATAAACTGCGTATATCACACGTTTTGGCAGCACTTAAGGGGCAAACCCTTGAGGAGATTACTGAGGTTAACTCCCACCCTATTGCTCTTGCCCAATGCGACAACTTCTTAGATGCACACCCACGTCTTAAACTTGTTGAAAAAGATGACACCGCAGGCTCGGCAAAAGAGATTGCAGAGAAAAAACTCACAGGACACGCGGCCATTTGTGCTGATATTGCAGCAGAATATTATGGTTTGAATATTCTTGAAAGAGGTATAGAGACTAACAAACGTAACTTTACCCGATTCTTAATTTTGGCAAATGCCAACAAAACAGAGAACACTGCCAATATTCCCGGCATAAACAAAGCATCGTTAGTATTCAGTCTTCCTCACGCACACGGAAGTTTATCAAAAATATTGACTATCTTCTCGTTTTACGATATAAACCTAACAAAGATTGAGTCAATGCCAATTATCGGTTGCGAATGGGAGTATCGCTTTTATGTAGATGTTACATTCGAGAATTATGTTCGTTACCGCCAATCACTAACCGCTATCACTCCCCTCACAAAATCGTTTAGAATATTGGGAGAGTATAAGGAGTTTTAATATCTGCTGTCAGTTTATAGTTATCAGTTGTTAGCCGACAGATGTTAGATAATAAAAAGAGGCTGAGTCAAAATGAAAATTTTGATTTCAGTCTCTTCTTCTTGTACAATTACTTATTTATAACTTCCATAAAAAATTACTCTCTAAGAAACCTCTTTGTATAAATTTCACAAACATTGCCCATATTTATATATTTCCTTTGTTAATAAATTATATAAAAATATGGCAAGTATCAAGGTAAAGTTTAGAGGCTCAATAAACGAGAATAAAGAGGGGAAAATATATTATCAAATTATTCATAACCGAGTAATCCGTCAGTTAAAAACGGATTACCGACTTTTTATGCACGAATGGAATGACGTTAATTGCACAATAATCATAGAGAATAGCAACCGTCAGAACTATCTGCAATCCATCAAAGAACGTATTGATTGGGATATTAAACGACTACAATCCATCATTAACCAATTAGAGAATAAGAGAGCAAAATACACTGCCGACAATATTATCTCAACCTTTCAAAAGCAAGCCAATGAGCAGTCATTGTTCAACTTTATGCAGGGTGTTATTGCTCAATTACAACAGATGGGTAAGCAGCGCACTTCGGAAACTTATCGCTGTACGCTCAAAAGTTTTATGCAGTTTAGAGAGGATAAAGATCTGTTATTAGAGGATATTGATTCGGACTTAATGCTGATGTATGAGGCTCATTTGCATAATAGAGGACTGACCAAGAACAGCACCTCGTTCTATATGCGAATCCTGCGTGCTGTCTATAATCGTGCAGTTGAAAAGGATTTGACCACCAATCGAAATCCTTTCAAACACGTTTATACAGGTATTGACAAGACCATTAAGAGAGCAATCCCATTAAAGGCAATCAAGCAGATTAAGAACCTCGATTTGTCATTGCAACCATCATTGGATTTTGCAAAGGATATGTTTCTCTTCTCATTCTACACGCGTGGAATGTCATTTATAGATATGGCATACCTCAAGCAGAAAGACCTTTTCAATGGCATACTATCGTATCGCAGACGCAAGACCGGACAACAACTGTTTATTCGTTGGGAGAAGTGTATGCAGGAGATTGTGGATAAGTACGATACAGATTACTACAGTCCATACCTTTTGCCTATTCTCAAATATCCATACGATATGAGTCAATATAAGAATATGCTTTATCGTACTAATAAGTCGCTTAAAGAGATAGCGAAAATAGTTGGGTTATCCATACCCTTAACCCTGTATGTTGCCCGTCATTCGTGGGCGAGTATTGCCAAGAGCAAGAATGTTCCTATATCAGTAATCAGCGAGGGAATGGGACACGACTCGGAAATGACAACGCAGATTTATTTGGCTTCGCTTGATACCACAATTGTTGATAAGGCTAATAGTATGATCTTGAATTCTCTATGAAATGTTTAGCGAAATCAACAATCTCTTGATAAGAGAAAAATTGCACATCGCAAAATTACGCAAAATATCGCAATCAAAGGCTAATTTATCAAGAAGAAAGTTTCGGGTATAAGAAAATAATATCGAATTGTTTAGCAAATACACAGAGTTTCTATAATTATACTATTAAAATACAGCATCTAATGCTTTCTGTTTTGTCTCTTATCAAGAGATGGACTGCACATAACTATTTGGACTGGATAGATATGGCAGAAAACAAATATATAAAAGCATTTATAGAAAATTTTATAGCAACCTTTCGCCGTTATAATGCGGATAAGTTTGTTATGACTATTAATGGGCTAAATTGTTTCATAGAGAAAAATAAAGATGAAATTTATTCCTTAACACACCAATTGGCATTATATGGAATAGACATCAAGTTTGAAGGAAACTTTGAGAACATTGATGGGATAGATGTCACTTGTACTAACCTATCATCTGGTGGGCGTTCAACTAGTATTGGATTTAGAATACAAGATATATCTACTCTAATTGTTCAATCATGCAAAACAGATATACCGCTAACCTGTCTAATTATTCTAAAGTCAGTAGCCACATTGATATGTAAGATTAAAACATTATATAAAGCAATTGTTTTAGATTTGGATGATACGATATGGAGTGGAACTTTGTCCGAAGTAGGAATTGAACAAATCAAAACTGATTTAAAATCGGATAAAGGAAAACCTTTTATTGATTTTATGAAATTTGTAAAAGGTCTAGCTGAAGAACTTGGAGTTTATGTCGCAATTTGTTCTAGGAATAAAACAAAAGATGTAGAAAACGCGATAGAGGAACTGGATAATAACATATTTCCAATAAAAAATTACATAGACTGTATTATTGCAAACAATAACGATAAGAGTTTGAATATAAGTTTGATAGCTAAAGAATTATCAATACTTCCAGACGCCATTGTTTTTGTTGATGATAATAGTATAATCAGGAATGAAGTTAGAAATAATTTGCCAAGAGTCTTTGTTCCAGAGTGGGATAATCATGATGAACTCACAACAATATTAACTATGGCGTGTTGCTTTGACCGAAATACTCTTTCTATTAATTCTCAAAAAAGAAGATATCAATCTAAGGTGCTTCAAACTGCACGTATGCAAAATTCTTTGTCACTATTGTTTATTAAGGTTAATCACGATGATGCTAATCATACTCAAGCAAAGGAACTATATAATAAATCCAATCAATTCAAACTCATATCTGAGTTAATTGATTTTGAACATACGCAATCTTTATTCTTTGAAATTTATAGGAGCAATGGCGAGAATTTAGGTATATGTTCAACACTAACATATACCATATTGGATAACTCCACCTGTGGTATCTTGAATTGGGCTATTAGTTGCAGATACTTTGAAATAGGATTGGAAGAGTTTATCATTCTGTATTTGTTGGAATCAATGGGTTTTAAAGAAGTCCACTTTGCTTGTCAAAATAATACAAAGAATTTAAAGGCTCATACATTTATAGAAAAGTATTATGGTGTGGTATTCTTTGATAGCAGTGATAGCATTCCTGATGATGATGACATTGCAATTAATCATTTTGAGTATGATAAAAATTTCAAGAATCTACTATTAAGATTGAGGGATAATGGTAATGGTTTCAACTTATATGGGGTATATGAAGATATTGATTGCAGAAATATATTAAGACAGAATACTAACTTAAAAATGATATAGTATGGTTGATGATATTCAAAATATATATACAATAGGTTATACCTTGTTTCATACAACAAATGGAGTTAATATTGATTCAATGTTTGATACACTCCGAAAATATCACATTACACACTTAGTTGATGTGCGTTCTGTTCCGTACTCTAAACAATATCCACAATGTAACGCAGATGCGTTAAAAATGTGTGGTAAAAGATATAATATCCCTTATATTCATATCCCAGAACTCGGAGCAAAATCATCTTCAGAACAAGATGTTTTCTCCAAAGCATCTGGCATTTTTTTTACTGACATTTTTCCAATATCAAAAAGCAATAGACCCGAGAAAACCGAGTTGCAAGCCTGTGATGAAATTGTCGATTTCCAAAAGTTTAGAACTGATGAATACTTTTCTGATGGACTCAAAAGAATTGAAATGGCATATGACAAAGGATTTACAATAGCTTTAATGTGTAGCGAAAAAGACCCTATGAATTGTCATCGTTACTTCTTAGTAAGTAAAGGTTTAGAGAAAAAGTATGGTAGCTGGTTAAAAGTTGAACATATTGTTCACAATCAGTCTGGCAATATTTCAACTATCACAAATAAGGAGTTGGATAAAAAGTTGGTTGAAACCGTTTTGAACAGAACAGAAATTAAAAAACTTGACATATTAAGTTCTTCAATTTTTGGAGATGCGATAATTGAAAATTACTTCGGCGAGACACAACAAGACAAAATTGATGATTTCTGTGATCGATATTGGAATCTAATGCATGGATGGAAGAAGCATAATGTTACAAACAATAATATAGAAGATTATGATAACTTTATTTAACATCGGTTTTACGCAAAAGACAGCAGAAGAGTTTTTTGAGAAATTAAGAGTTAATAAAATTGAGTGTTTGATTGATATAAGACTTAATCCAAATGGTCAATTATCTCGTTTCGCTTTTGAAAAAGATTTACCATATTTTCTGGATAAATTGGTTGGTGGTTGCAAATATGCACATAGAATAGACTTTGCACCAAAGAAAGAACTTCTGATGCAGGTTAGAGATAAAGCAAATCCAATGAGTAAGGATTATAAATTATTTGAGGTAGCTTTTAATAAACAACTTAAAACTGAGTCGCATATAAATGATTTCGTAACAAAATTTGGCAAATATAGTAGAGTCGTATTATTATGTTCAGAACCAACAACTGAAAAATGTCATAGGCGTTTGGTTAGTGATATGTTGCTCAAGATATTTGGAACCGAAATTAAATTTGGAGGGAATTTGTAATGAAAAAGAGAGTTCTTTTATTAGCTGTTAGCTGCAAAAATGGTGGGCTATGTCCTGGAGGTATAGATATGGATAATCCTAGAGAATGGATACGCATTGTCAAAGATGATGGTTGTGCAGGGGCAGTTCAGGGACATGAGATTGATTTTGCAAAGCCTCTTGATGTCATAGAATTTGATGGTCGCCCAATGCCTCAGGGCAAACAACAGGAAAATTGGGTAATAGATAATCATTCGTGTCGAATAGTAGAAACAAAGGATATGAGTGTATTGAAAGATGTTTTTCGACAATATGGCTATCATGGATTTTGGGGAAATTACCGTTCCTCTCTCAATGAAAGTGAATTTGAGGCAATCACAGTTCCATCAGAATCAATATTGCTTGTCACAAACGTAAAGGTATATATGAACGAGAATGATAAAGCTAAGATTGATTTTGAATGGGGAGGTTCACTATATCCTATAAAATGGATTGCGATGACAGATCAAGAATATTATCCGAGAATAAATAGCGGAGAAACTGTAAATATTGAAAAGGCACTTATCGTTATATCTATTCCTAAAGAATGTGATTATATTGTTCCTCAAACGGGAGAAAGAAAGGCATTTAAGTTCGTAAGTAAAATATTTCCTTTGCCAATTCAAGGATAGCACAGACAAACTATTTCATTCTCTTTTTGCTCCAATTTGTTAAAAAGCAGTATCTTTGCACTATGAAACAGATGCAGATTCATAATAGCACAGATATTATTGCCGATATTAAGCAGATTATCGAGCATGCGAGAAAACAGGCATATGCATCTATCAACACATTGATGATTCAATCAAATTGGTTGG
>JAZNCN010000028.1:0-250291 GCA_045587545.1 Candidatus Caccoplasma sp. | reverse complement strand
AACCAACGCTGTAGCAGAAGAAGGAGTAACAACAGTATCAACTTCAGCAACCGGAGTAATAGTAATTAAAGCTGACAACACAGTTGTTAAAGTTGTTAAGTAGTTGTTAGTTGTTATATAAAAAATGGTTGTCCTTCGAGGTCAACCATTTTTTTGTTTTTAACTAAGATAACTAAGATAGCTAAGATAGCTAAGATAACTAAGATGACTAAGATAACTAAGATAGCAAAGATAACTAAGATAACTAAGTAAAACCCTAGCTAACTTAGTAACCCTAGTAACCCTAGCTAACCTAGCTAACCTAGTAACCTTAGCTAACCTAGCCAACCTAGCCAACCTAGCTAACCTAGCTAACCTAGCTAACCTAGCTAACCTAGCTAACCTAGCCAACCTAGCTAACCTAGCTAACCTGGTAACCCTAGCCAACCTAGCTAACCTAGTAACCCTAGCTAACCTTAGCTAACCTAGTAACCCTAGCCAACCTAGCTAACCTAGCCAACCTAGCTAACCTAGTAACCCTAGCTAACCTAGCCAACCTAGCTAACCTAGTTATCCTAGTTAACTAACAACTGATAGCTAATAATCCTATTTCTTATTTTTAAGGAAATTCATTCTGGCATTGTACATCTGTTCTTTAATGCCTCCTTCTTTTACGAAGTCACTTTTAAGACGCTCAAAAAGTCGAGCTAATAAGAAGTCTGTTTGATGAATTAATATAATAGCAATATTGGCTATTATTTCATCACTGCTATTTTGTAGTATATTGGTGTAATATTCAGAGTCGTTGTTAGAGCGGCAAACATTAAGAGATTTGATATATCTATTATCATCTTTTCCCCATAAAGTTAATTTCCTTACTCTCAGATAGTCTTCATAATCAACTAATAGTTCTTGTAGGCTTGCTTTAGCAACATTAAGAAGTTTCAACTCTGTTTCGGTAGATGTTGTTCTTGCCGCACAACCTTCCACAATATTCTGCTTACCCGAACGAGCCGCTTGAACCATTTGGTCAATAGTTCTATCCCCTTTGTTTAAGAATTTGTTTGCAAACATATAGGTTACATCATATACACATTCCGCCTTCCTATAAACTATAAGGTTGCGGTATGCCCCTTTAATAGGAAGAAACTCAGTTTGCAACATAGGACAAGGTTTTTAGTTTAAGACAAAATTAAAGACAAATTGTTATAAACCAAACTATTTGAATAAAAAAGTGTAATAAATATAAGATAATAAGATAACTAAGATGTCTAAGATAACTAAGATAACTAAGTAAAACGCTAGCTAACCTAGCTATCTTAGCTATCCTAGTTATCCTAGTTATCCCAGTTAACTAACAACTGTTATCTAATTCAAGGAATAAAGCACTCTAAAAGTTTAGCTTTACCCTCAATCTTAACACAACAAGTTGTGGCAGGAACAAGAATTGTTTCGCCTTGCTTCATTGTTGTAACATTGCCTTCGCAATCGGTCAATGTTGCATTACCACCCATACATATGAATATTGAGAATGAGTCGCGGTCGCTCAATTTATAGTCAACGGCACCATCAATATCCAATACGCTTGTTGAGAAGTATTCGCACTCTGCAAGTTTAACTCCTTCGTTTAATTTGGGTGTGTATTCTGTTTTAAGATCGCTATATAGTTTGTAGTCGATAGCATCTTTTGCAAGTTCGGTATGAAGCTCTCTACCATTACCATTTTTATCTTTACGGTTGTAGTCATAAATACGGTAAGTAATATTTGAGTTTTGTTGAATTTCAGCAATGAATATGCCTTTACCTATTGCGTGAACACGTCCTGCAGGCAAGAAGAAAACATCGCCACTTTTAACTTCGTGGAATTGAAGTACGTCGGTGATTGTGTTGTTTTCAATACGTTCAACATACTCTTCGGGTGTAATCTCTTGTGAGAAACCTGAGTATAAACCGGCTCCTTCTGCTGCTGAAATTACGTACCACATCTCTGTTTTACCAAACGAGTTGTGTCGCTCTTTGGCAAGTGTATCGTCGGGGTGAACTTGTATTGACAGATAATCTCTTGCATCAATAAACTTGATTAGTAAAGGAAAATCTTTGCCAAAACGCTCAACAACATGCTTTCCTAAAAGGGCAACACCCTCTTTCTCCATTACCTCTGTTAAAGTTGCTCCTTTGTATTCTCCTTCGGCAACAACCGAAACATTTCCTTCAACTTGAGAAATTTCCCAACTCTCGCCAATGCCCTCTAATTTAGGAGAAACATCTTTGAATTTACAAATTTCATTTCCGCCCCATATAACGGGTTTAAGAATGTCTTCAAATTTTAATGGTTTCATAGTCTTTTTATTATAGTTAGTTAATTATAAGCGGATATATTTCGACAAAGTCGCTGTATGTAATCTTTAATTGATATATACCTCTTTCTAAGATAGGTCTATTGCCTTCGTTTAGCTCTTTGGTATAGTAAACACATGTGTTTGATGGTGTGTATATGCTTACGTTTTTACATGAATTTAGTTTGTTATCGGGAATAATAATTTTTTCATTCTCTTTAAAGGTGAGTGATGGACGAAGTTGTTGAGCCTCTACACTCTCATAATAATATGCATTTGTTGCTGTTACGGCATAATATAAGTCAGAACCATAGTGTTTGTATTTATTGCTTTTTAAGCATGGTTCCAATATGTTTTCTGCTTTATCTATATCAACAGGATATGTGTCAGATGAGTATAAAGTATAATATTTAACATTGCCTTCGCTCTTCCATGTTATTGTTTTTGAACCATCATTTTCATAAGATATATTCAAATTATATGGTAATACATCATCTTTTTGTTTGTAATTTTTCATAGGGGGGAATAGGGCAGGAGTAGAGTATATTTCGGCTTTCAAATGTGTTGATATCTCCTTTATATTCTCTTCAATTTGTTGCATTCGGTAAAAGGAACTTCCTGCAATCCCAAACTCTCTACATTCATAAATTTGAGGCGTAATATCTCTTAAACTCCAATTGCCGTCGTTTTTATTCAAACGGTAAACTCCCAATCCTGCAACAATAGGGTAGCCATTACTATGTTTTACCCAATCTTTTGCAAATGGGTAAAAATCGCAATTGTTATAGTACATCATAGGTGCAACAAAATCTTGTTTGCCGGCTTTAAGCCAAGCCGCTACATCTTGATATACTGCTTCCATACCGCTCCAACCCATTGATGAATATATACTATGATTATCTCGTTTACCCAATACGGCACTGCTTACCATAATCTCCGGGTTATGTTTTTTTACAACATCAAATATTGAATATACAATTTTATTAATGTTGTTTATTCGCCACTCTTTTAGGCTCTCTCCCTGTTTTGCATATTTTTTATATGTATCGTTGTCGGGGAAGTCGTGAGCACGGTCAGGGTAACGGATATAATCAAGATGAATACCATCAACATCGTATTTCTTGATTATCTCATTAACTATATCTGTCAGGTAAAAACATGTTTCGGGTTCTCCCGGATTGAGATACCATTCATTTTGGTATTTTTTGCAAATTTCCGGACGACGTTTTGGAAGAGAATTATTTCCTTGCATTTTTACGGCTTTTTCGCTTCCAACATTCATACACACAATCCATGCATGACATTGTAAACCTCTTTTATGGCACTCTTTAATAGCAAAATCAAGAGGATCGTATAATGGCTTTTTACCTCTTACCCCTGTCATAATGGCATTGTAAGGTTCAATATCAGAGTTGTATAATACGTCGCTTCTGAGCCTTGCTTGAAAGAATACTGTGTTAATATTCATCTCTTCCAGCATATCAAATATTTTACAAAGCTCTGCTTTCTGTTTTTCTGCTTCGGTATTGTTTGATGCCGTTTTTTTTGGCCAGTCCAAACCATAAATTGTAGTCAGCCATACCCCTCGTATCTCATGTTTAGGGTTTAGGGCTTCTGATTTTGAGGTATAACATAATAAAAGTACAATTATTAATGTACTGTAAATATATTTAAACATCTGATAATTCAACCTATAAAGCTATTATTATACATTTTGCGAAGTTACGAATTTATTTTTATAAAAAGTATATAAAACAGCTCTTTGTCTTTTTTCATTTACATTAATAAGAAAAATTAAATTACTTCAATATATTGGTTGCATTTTTATAAACTTTATTTTAACTTAGCAACTGCTAATGTAATATGTATATATTATGTCTAATAAATTTTAAAATATAAAACCATAAGATCATGGCAAAGAACAGATTAGTAGGAGATTATCCTGTAATTGGTATTCGTCCCACCATTGACGGACGAAGAGGAGAGTTGAAAGTAAGAGAGTCGCTTGAAGAACAAACAATGAATATGGCAAAATCTGCCGCACGATTGTTTGAAGAGAACTTGCGTTATAGCAATGGAGACCCTGTTAAAGTTGTAATTGCAGATACTACAATTGGTCGCGTTGGAGAGGCTGCGGCTTGCGCCGAGAAGTTTAAAAAGGCAGGAGTTGATGTTACTCTTACCGTTACTCCTTGTTGGTGTTATGGGGCTGAGACAATGGATATGGACCCTATGACTATTAAAGGTGTTTGGGGTTTTAATGGAACCGAACGTCCCGGAGCAGTATATTTGGCATCTGTTTTGGCTACACATACACAAAAAGGTCGTCCTGCTTTCGGAATTTACGGACACGATGTTCAAAATGCAGATGATACAGAGATTCCTGAAGATGTAAAGGAGAAACTTTTACGTTTTGGTCGTGCAGCTATTGCTGCAGCTTCAATGCGCGGGAAATCATATTTGCAAATAGGTTCAATATGTATGGGTATTGGAGGTTCTATTATTGACCCTGCTTTTATTGAAGAGTACCTTGGTATGCGTGTTGAGTCGGTTGATGAGGTTGAGATTATCCGTCGTATGACTAATGGTATATACGATAAAGCTGAGTATGAAAAAGCTCTTGCTTGGACAAAAGCTAAATGTAAAGAGGGCTTTGATAAAAATCCCGACTCATTACAAAAAACTCGCGAGGAGAAAGATGCCGATTGGGAGTTTGTTGTTAAGATGATGGTTATTATTAAAGATTTGATGAACGGTAACCAAAATTTACCTGAAGGTTGTGAAGAGGAAAAAGTTGGACACAATGCTATTGCTGCAGGTTTCCAAGGTCAACGTCAATGGACCGATTTTTACCCCAACTGCGACTTCCCTGAGGCAATGTTAAATACTTCATTCGATTGGGAAGGTGCCCGCGAACCATATATCCTTGCTACAGAGAATGATGTATTAAACGGTATTGGTATGTTGTTTATGAAACTTCTTACCAACCGCGCTCAAATATTTGCCGATGTTCGTACATATTGGAGTCCTGAGGCTGTTAAAAAAGCAACAGGTTATGATATAGAGGGCAAAGCTAAAGAGTCTGACGGATTTATCCACTTGATTAACTCAGGTGCTGCATGTCTTGATGCTTGTGGCTTGGCTAAAGATGAGAATGGTAATCCTATAATGAAGGAGTGGTGGAATGTTACCGAGGCTGATCAAGAGGCTATACTAAATGCAACAACTTGGAATCCTGCCGATTTGGGTTACTTCCGCGGAGGTGGTTACTCTTCTCGCTTTATTACTGAGGAGCAAATGCCTGTAACAATGATTCGCTTGAATCTTGTAAAAGGTCTTGGCCCCACACTTCAAATTGCTGAGGGTTGGACTGTTAAATTACCTGACAACGTATCAGATATTCTATGGAAACGTACCGATTATACTTGGCCATGTACTTGGTTTGCACCACGTTGTACAGGTGAAGGAGCATTTAAATCGGCATATGATGTAATGAATAATTGGGGTGCTAATCATGGTGCAATATCATACGGACATATTGGTGCAGACCTTATAACTCTATGTTCAATTTTACGCATACCTGTTTCAATGCACAATGTTCCTGAAGAGAAGATTTTCAGACCTTCTGCATGGAATGCTTTTGGTATGGATAAAGAGGGACAAGATTATCGTGCTTGCGCTGCATATGGGCCAATGTATAAATAATTGACTATTTGAATAGTGTGTGCCATAATAGTTGGCACACACATTTTACTTTATAAATATTAATATATCATGACAAGAAGATTTGTTTTAAACGAAACAGCATATTTTGGCGCAGGTTCGCGCGAGGCAATTGCCGAAGAGGTTGTACGAAAAGGTTTGAATAAAGCTCTTATTGTAACAGATAAAAGTTTAGTTCAATTTGGTGTTGCTGCAAAAGTTTCAGATGTATTGACTAAAGCAAACATACCTTTTGAAATTTTTGATGAGGTAAAACCAAATCCTACAGTTGCAAACGTAAAAAGCGGATTAAAAGCTTTTGCAGACTCGGGTGCCGATTTTATTTTAGCTATAGGTGGTGGCTCTTCAATTGATACAGCAAAAGCTATTGGTATAATAACCAATAATCCCGAGTTCTCAGATGTTGTATCGTTAGAGGGTGTTGCTCCAACTAAAAAACGTTCAGTACCCATTATCGCTGTTCCTACAACAGCAGGAACAGCTGCAGAGGTAACAATTAACTATGTAATTACCGATGAAGAGAATAAAAAGAAAATGGTATGTGTTGATCCCAACGATATACCTATAGTGGCAGTTATTGATGCAGAATTGATGTATTCTCTTCCAAAAGGCTTAACAGCAGCTACAGGTATGGACGCACTTACCCATGCTATTGAAGGCTTGATTACTAAAGGAGCTTGGGAGTTAAGCGATATGTTTGAGATAAAGGCTATTGAAATTATAGCAGAAAATTTGCCTATTGCTGTTGAAGAACCTACTAACGTAAGGGCTCGTGAGGCAATGGCTCTTGGTCAATATGTTGCAGGTATGGCATTCTCAAATGTGGGTCTTGGAGTAGTACATGGAATGGCTCACCCTATGGGCGCTATATTTGATATACCTCATGGTGTTGCAAATGCTGTATTGTTGCCAACTATTATGGAGTATAATAAACCAGCGGCAGCCGAGAAGTATGTTGAGATAGCTAAGGCTATGAAGGTTTATAAAGAAGGTATGAGTGTTGATGAGGCTGCCAATGCTGCTGTTGAGGCTGTTAAGGCTCTATCAATAAAAGTTGGAATACCTCAAACTCTTGGAGAGTTGGGTATTACTGAAAACGATATTGATGCTTTGGCTGCATCTGCAATAGCAGATGTATGTACTCCCGGTAACCCAAGAGATATTGATGAAGCAACTATTAAAGAACTATATAAAAAAATATTGTAATGGAAAATATAACAGATGCTCAATTTCAGGAGTTTATGAACGCGGCACATCGTGCAGGTAACGAACATTTGATGTTATGTAGTAGTGGTAATATGTCGTGGAGAATTGGAGATAAAGTTATGATTTCGGGCACAGGCTCATGGCTTCCTACAATTCAAAAAGAGAAAATCGCTGTATTGAACCTTGCTGACGGTTCTTCTTTAAACGGAATAAAACCATCAATGGAGCATGGTTTCCATTTAGGTGTATTGCGTGAGAGACCCGATGCAAATGTAGTTTTACACTTCCAATCAGAGTATGCAACTACTGTTGCATGCATGAAGAATAAACCTACAAACTTTAATGTAACAGCAGAGGTTCCTTGTCACGTTGGTAAAGAGATACCTGTTGTCCCTTATTACCGTCCGGGTTCTCCCGAACTTGCTCAGGCTGTTGTTGAGGCTTTGAAAGAACACGATTCTTGTCTTTTGTCAAATCACGGACAAGTTGTTTGCGGTAAAGATTTCAATGCTGCATTTGAAAAAGCAATGTTTTTTGAGATGGCTTGCAGAATAATTGTTCAATCAGGAATGGATTATAACGTACTGACAGAACAAGAGATTAAAGACCTTGACAAATACGTTTTAGGTAAAATTACAGATTAAATTTGTAAAGGCAGGAGAGGATAACGATCTTCTCCTGTATTCATTTAAAATATTCTTGATATGTATTATATAGCTGCTGATTTTGGAGCAGGAAGCGGAAGAGTTATTGTAGGTTGTATTAACAAGGGAGAGTTATCTCTTGATGAAATACATCGTTTCCCTAACCGACAAATTAATTTGGGCGGTAGAGTATATTGGGACTTTCTTTCTCTTTATGAAGAACTTAAAACAGGAATTAAGAAGGCTTTTGAGAAATACGGCTCAGATATAAAGAGTATTGGTATTGATACTTGGGGCGTTGATTATGGCTTAATAGATGAAAATGGTCGTTTAATATCAAATCCTGTATGTTATCGCGATTCTCGTACTGCAGGTATTCTTGATAAAGCCTTTGCAAAATTGCCAAAAGATAAATTCTTTTCGCTTGCAGGTAATCAATTTATGGAGATAAACACTGTATTTCAGTTGTATAGTGCAGTGTTAGAAAACGATGTTGCTTTAAAGAGTGCTTCAAAACTACTGTTTATGCCTGATTTGTTTGCCTACTTTTTGACAGGTAAAGCAGTAAACGAATATACTATTTCATCAACATCTCAAATGTTAAACTCTGTAACACGCAAATGGGACAATACTATTTTTAGTACACTATCATTGCCTAAGAATTTGATGCAAGAGGTGGTTTTGCCGGGTACAGAAATAGGACGTTTGACTGCTAATATTCAAGATGAATTAGGCGGTAATGCTTCTGTTGTGGCAGTTGGCTCTCATGATACAGCATCAGCCTTAGCAGCCATAACTGCTGACAATGACGAATGGGCTTTCATAAGTTCTGGAACGTGGTCGCTTATGGGTATGGTAACACCTACACCACTGCTTACTCCCGAAGTTTTAGCATCAGACTTTACCAATGAAGGAGCAGTATCGGGAGATATTCGTTTGTTGAAAAACATTACAGGATTGTGGCTTCTTCAATCGCTTGTAAAAGAGTGGAGTGCAAAGGGCATGGAGTGTGATTACTCAAAGATGGTTATTGAAGGTGAAAATTCAACTTGTAAAAGTGTAATTGATGTAACCGACAGTCGTTTTACCGCACCTAAGAGCATGATTGAAGCTATTAATGGCTATTGTATTGAAACTTTGCAAGAGGTCCCTCAAACACAAGGCGATTATATGCGTTTGGTTTGTCAGTCGCTTGCAACTGAATATGCAAAGGTGAAAATTGAGTTGGAACAATCAACGGGCAGAGCTATCAAAACTATTTATATAGTAGGAGGTGGCTCACAGAATGGTTTGTTGAATAAACTTACAGCTCAAAAAACAGGTTGCAAAGTCGTTGCAGGTCCTGTTGAGGCTACAGCCATTGGTAATATTAAAATACAGGCAATGGCTGCAGGCGAACTTTCAAAAGAGAACCCTTTAATTTTAAAAGGTAAGGGAATGGAACTTAAAATATTCAAACCATAAAAACATAAATAATGACAAAGGATAAAATTAAAGTAGTTGAAAAGACGGTACTTGCTCCGTTTATAATGTTGGTATCGTGTTTTGTATTGTGGGGTTTGCTGAATAATATGACAGATAACCTTGTGCCTGCGTTTGGTAAAATATTTATGATGTCGGCTGTTGACTCATCGTTTGTCCAGATAGCATTTTATGGAGCTTACGCAGTATTGGCTATTCCTGCTGCAATAATTATAAAGAAATTCTCGTACAGAGTAGGAGTATTGGTAGGCTTGGGATTATATATTGTTGGAGCATTGGGTTATATACCTTCTGCAATGATTCAAAGTTACGATATGTTCCTTGTCTCAATATTTGTTTTGGCTTGCGGACTATCGGTATTGGAGACAACTTGTAACCCTTATGTAATCTCATTGGGAGCAAAAGAGACATCAATTCAACGTCTTAACTTTGCACAAGCATTTAACCCCCTTGGTTCTCTTACAGGTATATTTTTGGCAAAATATTTGATTCTTGCCAACTTAAATCCTGCAACATACGACGAACGTGTGGGAATGGAACCATCTTCATTAGATGCAATTCAAAATAACGAACTATTATGGGTGTGTGTACCTTATGTCGGTTTGGTTGCTATTGCTCTTATCATATGGGTATTCTTCTATTTGTATAAGAAACCTGAAAACAAATCGGAAGAGGGTGATATGAATATTGCATCTTCATTTAAAAAATTGATAAAGTTACCTCGTTACTATTGGGGCGTTGTAGCACAATTCTTCTATGTTGGTTTGCAGATAACAGTTTGGACATGGACTGTAAAATATGCAATGACGGTTTTTGGAGGAGGAATGACCGAAGCAACTGCTGCCAAGTATTACCTATATGCAATAATTTTGTTTATTGTATGTCGTTGGATTTGTACTGCATTGTTACGCCGATTTAACCCCTCTGTAATGTTGTCTATATTTGCAGTTGCCGGTATATTGGCTTGCATAGGTACAATATATCTTCCTGCAGATATATCAATATGGACACTTATTGCAATATCTGGCTGTATGTCATTGATGTTCCCAACAATTTACGGTATTGCCCTTTATGGTATGGGCGATGAGGTTAAACTTGGTGCAGCAGGTTTGATTATGGCAATTTTAGGAGGTGCAGTAATAACTCCTTTTATGGGTATGTTTATTGATAATGGTTGGTTAAACGGATTGTTATCATCGGCATATAGTTTTGAAGAGGCTGCTGTTCGTTCATCATTCTATGTTGCGATAATCTGTTTTGCGGTAGTTTTGACATACGGATTGTATATTAAAAGAATAACTAAATAATAAGATAATTGCGTATAAAATAAAAAGATATTGTATTCAATTAGGATACAATATCTTTTATTTTTAAAAATTCGCTTTCAAAATTTGGAGTAAATATACCTTTGCCTATATTTTCAATTATTTCTGTATTACTCCAAAATCTTCCTTCATCAACCTCGTCGTGGTCGGGCGAAATTTTACCATTATATATAGTTCTGTAGCAGTTTATTAATTCTCGTTCAATTGATGATTCAAAAACATATTTTGTTATTAGTTGAGGTTTAAAATCTGTTATTCCAAGCTCTTCTCTTGCTTCACGTCTCAGAGCTGTCTCAACCTCTTCGCCATAGTCAATATGCCCGCCTACTGCTGTATCCCATTTGCCGGGTTGTATATCCTTTTTCATTGAGCGTTTTTGTAGATATAGCTCTCCATCACTATTGAATATATGCAAATGTATAACAGGGTGTAGTGGCTTTGTCCCCCCATGACAAAACTTGCGTGTGGCTTTACCTATTACATTACCCTCTTCATCTACAAGAGGAAATAACTCATCTTGGTTGCTCATTGTTTATATGTTTTCTTAATTCTTCGATATTGGCATCAGCAGGACAAATGGTATATGGGATAGTAAATTTACAGCCGTTTTTCCATTCTGAACAGCCGTGAGCATTTTTACCTTTTATCATTGTTCCTTTGCCACAGATAGGACATTTTATTTCTTGTTTTTTTGTCTCTTTCTTCAAAACCTTTTTTGCCTTTTCAGAAAGTTTGCTGTTTTTACTCTTCTGTTTTTTCTCTTTATCCTCTTTCTTATTTACCTCTTCAATGGTAATTGCTTTATAACCTTCGTTTTTGACATTGGTAGTTATTTTTACTACCATCTCTTTCAGCTCCTCAATAAAATCTTTGCCACTATATTCGTTTTTTTCTATCTTCCTTAGCTTGTTTTCCCAAATTCCTGTCAACTCAGCCGATTTCAATAGCTCTTCGCCGATAGTTGCTATTAGTTCAACGCCTGTTTTAGTTGCGTAAAGGCTTTTACGCTCTTTGCGTATATAGTTTCTCTTGAATAGTGTTTCAATTATGGCGGCTCTTGTTGATGGGCGTCCAATTCCATTCTCCTTAAGAGCATCGCGAAGCTCATCACTATCTACCAACTTTCCTGCAGTTTCCATTGCTCGTAACAGAGTTGCTTCAGTATAAGGTTTTGGCGGTTGTGTCATCTTTTCCGAGAGAGCAGGAGAGTGGGGTCCACTCTCTCCATTTATGAAAGAGGGGAGTATTCTATCTTCATCATCATCTTTCTGACTATCCTCATCGTTTTTATTCTTCTCAAATAATTCTCTCCAACCTTGTTCCGTAATCTCTTTTCCTGTAGCCTTAAACTCAACTCCATTACATTCACCCATAACAGTTGTTGCCGAGAATTTACAGTCGGGGAAAAAGGCAGCTATAAAGCGTCGTACTATAATGTCATAAACCTTACTCTCGTTATCGCTAAGATTTATGGGTGTTACGTTTGTTGGTATTATTGCATGGTGATCGGTAACCTTTGAGTTGTCAAATACCTTTTTTGATTTGGGTAGCTTGTTCAGATTAAGTTTTGATATATACGCCGAGTATCTATTGCTTTTATTTAAAGCACTCATAATATTGGGTACTTTAGGATATATATCGTCACTCAAGAATGTTGTATCGACTCTTGGATATGTAGTAAATTTTTTCTCGTATAACGATTGTATTATCTTTAATGTATCGTCAGCAGAGAAGGAGAATTTTTTATTACACTCAACTTGCAATGAGGTTAAGTCAAACAATCTTGGCGGAGCCTCTTTCCCTTGTTTTTTTGAAACATCAGTTATCGTGAAAATCTGACCGACGATTGCATCTAAAGCCTTCTCTCCCTCTTCAACACTATCGTATTTACCATTAGCCGATGAGAATGTAGTATCTCTGTAAACCGTTTTTAATTCCCAGTATGGTGTTGGTACAAAATTTTCAATCTCAAGTTGACGATTTACAATAAGCGCAAGGGTAGGGGTTTGCACTCTTCCAACTGATAAAATTTGTCGGTTTTGACCATACTTTACAGTATATAGTCTGGTGGCATTAATACCTAAGAGCCAATCACCTATGGCTCGGCTTAACCCTGCTTCATATAGCTTATTAAACTCATCTTGCTGTTTAAGAGTGTTGAAGCCTTCTCTAATTGACTCCTCAGTAAGGGACGAAATCCATAATCGCATTACAGGACATTTGCAACCGGCCTTCTGCATTACCCATCGTTGAATAAGTTCTCCCTCTTGTCCGGCATCACCGCAGTTTATTACGCACTCTGCTGTTGATATTAGTTTTTCAATTACCGAGAACTGTTTTTCTACCCCTTTGTTTTCAATTAGTTTTATACCGAATTTGGGCGGAATCATTGGTAATGTATTAATATTCCAGCTTTTCCATTCCGAGGCGTATTCGTGTGGCTCTTTAAGTGTGCAAAGGTGACCGAATGTCCAAGTTACGCAATAGCCATTACCTTCGTAATAGCCATCACGTTTAGCATTTGCACCTATTATTGAAGCAATCTCTTTCGCAACACTTGGTTTCTCAGCAATACATACCTTCATATCTATTATTGCTCTTCTTCACTTTTTAAAGTTGGTAATGTCCATTTAAATCTTACAGCGGCAATACGTGTAAATATAACTCCGGTTGCTGCTAAAATTTGGGTTACAATATCGTTAACTCCTAAACTATACGATATCCAATATACAATACCCCCAAAAATACATGCCGAAGCATATATATCTTTTCGGAATATAAGAGGCTCTTCATTAACAAGAATATCTCTTATAATCCCACCAAAAGCACCTGTTAGGGTTCCCATAATTATAGCAATCCATATTGGGTAATCAAGAGTTAGAGATTTTTGAATACCCACTACAACAAAGAGAGCAAGACCTACGGTATCAAATATAAAGAATGTATTTTCAAAACGAAGTAAGTGTTTACGAAGTAAGATAACTAAAAGAAGAGCAACACCGGTTACAATCAGATATATTGAATCACTCATCCAAAACGGTGTAACGTCAAGAAGAAGATCTCTTAATGTTCCGCCACCTATGGCTGTTGCAAGACCTACGACGTATGCCCCAAAGAGGTCAAACCTCTTTCGGGCAGCCATTCTTATTCCACTAATTGCAAATGCAAAGGTTCCTATAATCTCAACAATATATAAAAATGTACTATTACTCATTACTTTTGTGTTATGAGAATTCTTTTACCTTCGTTACAATCGCTATAAGCTACTTATATCAGAATTATGCTATTGTTTTGTTACACCTTTCATTAAAACCTCAAACTTATGAGCTTTTTTGAATATTTTATTGACGAATTTTGTCACATCTTCAGGTGTTATATCTTCAATAATAGATTTGTATTGTAAAATATCAGTTGAACCATATACTACCTTCTCATTAAGATTGCTTAGCCAGAAGTTGTTACGACGTATATTGTCATCGGCTTTTTTAAGCATGTACTTCTTAACTTTGTCAAACTTCTCTTGAGATATGCCCTCTTCAATTACTTTATACATCTCTTTGATAGCTCTCTCTTTCAAACGGTCCATACTTTCAACATTGGTATCAAACGCAAATCGGAAATACCATTCGTTATTTGTTGAGATTAAAGCTTTAGTTCCTACTCCATAAGTACCGCCTTCCTCTTCGCGTATGGTTGAGGTATATACCATATCCATAACTTGCTCAAAAATACTTATCATTGCGAGGTTTTTAGTATTACATTTAACTTTACCCATGAATCCGCAATTTACGCTACCCACAACATTTTCCATTTCGCGTTCAAATGTAGTGCTGTAATCGTCGTGGCGCATTCCATAACTGTCGTTTCCGCTCTTCTCTCTTTTCTTTGTTGAAGGTAGAGAAGCGATATATTTTTCAATTAATGGGCGTAATACCTCTTCGTCAATATTTCCAACAACATTAAATGTAAAGTCTCCTGCGTTTCCAAATCTCTCTTTCCAAATCTCAATAACTCTGTCGTAGTCTATTTTATCAAGATCTTCCAATTTCATATTCATTTGACGAGGATTACCTTTGTATATAGCTATTGCCACTGAATCTGCAACTGCATTGTCTGGGTCGGCATCAAGATTTTTAAGAGCATCTTTAGCTTTCTCTGTCCATGCTGTAAATGCTTCGTCATCGCGAGTAATATCGGTCATTAATAGGTGCATCATTTGAAGGAAAGTTTCTACATCTTTAACAGAACTTACGCCTCTTACACCTTCTGATTTTTTAGTAAGTGTAAGAGATGCACTTGCTCGTTTACCAGCCAAAAGTTTTATAATTTCACTTGTTCTGAAACCACCTATTTTGCTTAATCCGATAATCTCATCAAAGTTAATTGTGTTATAAACATCGTTAATATTATTGTCATACAAATATGCACCACCTTTGCTTATACCAAATATCATTATTTGGTCTTTTTTAAAGTCGGTGTTTTTCAATACAACTTTTGCACCATTTGATAAAGTCCATATTTTTGTATCTAAATTTTTATCATAGCTCTCTTTTACAACTTTACCGGGAACAATCTCTTTTGATAAAAGTTGTTTACCGCTCATGTCATCTTTGTATGGCTCAATATCGCTGTTGTTTATATCATCTAATATTTGTATAACCTCTGCCTCGGTAGGATATGCTACACCCTCTTTCTCAATACCTTGTATAATGACAGCTCTGTTTTGGTCGCTTATAGAGGTTTTTAGATAGTCATTGATGTCTTTAACTGTAAACTTCTCAGCACATTTTTTGATAGCCTCAAAATCTTTCTCTATACCCATTATAGAACCTCCATTTAAAAAGAAGTTCAAATACTCTTTTACATATTTAGAGTTAGGAGCTTTAGCCCTTTCGTTATACTCTCTTTCAAATGCCGATATCACATTTGCACGCGCACGCTCATATTCTCCATCAGTTAATCCGTATCTTTGATAGCGTTCAAGTTCTGTTGCCAATATTTTTAGAGCATTGGCAGTTTCGCCCTCTTTAACAACAGCATCAACCATAAATGCATCTTGATTAGCAAGCATTTTGCCATCAGAACATTTAGCTCCTTTTATTGGAGAACCTGCTTTTTTTGTTAAATCAAAAAGTCGAAGATTGAAAACATTGCTTACAATTAGTTTTATGTATGCATCTTCAATACCAAGCATAGTGGCTTTAAGCTCTCTCTCTAACTGTTTGTGTTTGCAATATATTGAAACTGCAGTTCTGTCTGTCTCTTTATCAGTAGCTATTGAAACAAGAGGCTCAACGTTATCGGGGATAACTTCCCATTTACGTTCTGCTCGGTTTTCGTCCAATTTTCTGTTACTCCATATCTCTTTTATTTTTGCTTCAACGGCATTAACATCAATATCTCCAACTACAATAATACCTTGTAAATCGGGACGATACCATTTCTTGTAATAATCTTTAAGTGTTTGATATGAGAAGTTTAATACTACGTCCATTGTTCCAATTGGCATTCTTTCAGGATATTTTGTTCCTTTAAACAAAACTTTTGCCATTGCCTCGTATAGTCTGAGGGGTGCTGTATTTCTTGTACGCCACTCTTCGTGAATAACTCCACGCTCGTTATCAATTTCATCATGTTCCAATGATATTGCAGCAGACCAATCGTATAAAATATACAAACAAGAGTCAACGATATTTTCTCTATTTGTTGGGACATTATCTATGTTATATACTGTTTGGTCAAATGAAGTATAAGCATTAAGATCGTTACCAAATTTAACACCATTTCGCTCCAAATAGTTAATCATTGATTTACCGGGGAAGTGTTCGCTTCCGTTAAAGGCCATATGCTCCAAGAAGTGAGCCAATCCTCTTTGATTTTCCTCTTCAAGAACAGAACCTACTTTTTGTGCTATATAAAAATTTGCACGGTCTTTGGTCTCGGAATTATGGCGGATAATATAAGTTAATCCGTTCTCCAATACTCCATACTTAACATTCTCATCAATAGGTAGCGGACTAAATTGTTGTGCCACCGCACTTAATCCTGCAAAAAAGCAGGCAATAAGCAAAGCATGTTTTTTCATAGTATCTCTCTTTCTGTTATTATATAATTCATTTTAATATCGTGAGGTTGCGTAGGAACAGAATCAATAACTTGTATATCGTAGCCTATCCCTACAAAACAAGATTTACTTTCTGATAGTAATCTGTCATAAAAACCTTTACCTCTTCCTAATCTGTTGTGTTCACGGTCAAAAGCAACTCCGGGAACAATTATAATGTCAATAGTATCAATATTAATCTCTTCGCCTTCGGGCTCTTTAATTCCAAAAGCTCCAACTTTCATACATTCTGGCGAATACTTTTTTATAACCAGTTCTTCGCCTTTTACTACAGGTAAAAATAACTCTTTATCTTTACTCCACCTATTTAGCATACATTCTGTAGGTAGTTCGTCCGGCAGAGCATTGTAAAGCAAAACCCTTTTTGCTTCATTAAATTGCTTCAAACTTTCAATCTTATTCATTACAGATAGTGAAGCCTCATATCTGTAACCTTCGTCAATTTTAAGTTTTTCAGACTTTATTTCTCTCCTAATTTTCGGTTTCTCTTTCATTTTCAATAATAGGAAAACCTTTGTCCTCTTTAAGAATCTCTATTGCTTTAAGGAATGTTTCGTCATTCATCAAAACAATAGGATAGAATGCTTCATCACCAAGTATGTTGCGAGTGATATTTGCATATATACTATTTAGAATCTCTCTTTTTGATGTATTAATATATATTGGACGAGCCTTTATACCTTTTGATGATGCAAACGATACAAACTGGTCAAGAATATTATCACCTTTCAAGTATTTAAGTAAACTTTTGGCGCTTGAGAACTTTAATAATTTTTCTCGATTATTATCAGTATATTTAAAAGCAAATTGATATATTAGTCCATTATTCACAACCTGTGTAAGATAGGGACTATAGTATGATGTATCGCGAGGAACAAAGATGTCGGGCATAATACCTCCGCCCCCATAAACTGTTCGTCCATAAAGAGTTTTATATGTTAAAGAATCATTTACTTGAATGCTGTCTTTAGAGTCAAATTCTCCATGTTCAAAGCGGTTAAGTAAATCTTTCTCATAGTTTTCACTATCGCCCATCTTATAATCCTTTTGAATTGATCTTCCTGATGGAGTATAGTATCTTGCAATTGTAAGCCTTAAAGCAGAGCCGTCATTAAAAGGAAGTTGTTGTTGTACCAATCCTTTACCAAAAGAGCGTCTGCCAATAATTAAGCCCCTGTCATTATCTTGAATTGCCCCTGCAAAAATTTCACTTGCCGATGCAGACCATTCGTCCATTAATACAACAATTTGGTTATCTTTAAATAGTCCTGTACCATTTGAGAATATTTCGTTAAGAGGCGAGGCATTACCTTTAGTATATACAATCATATATCCGGCAGGCAAAAATTCATTAACCATATTAATAGCAGATTCCATATAACCTCCCGAATTACCTCTAAGGTCAATTATGAATTTTTGAGTACCCTCCATATTTAACTTTGCAAGAGCATTTAAAAACTCGCTATAAGTATTTTTACCGAATTTGCTGATTTTGATATATCCTATATCTTCATTTGCCCTGAATGCAACATCAACACTATTAACGGGAATATCACCTCTGGTAACCAAAATATCAATAGGCTCTTTGCTTAAAGGACGAGCAAGAGTAAGTTTTACTTCACTATCTTTTTTGCCTCTAAGATGTTTCATTACCCTTTCATTGGTAACATCTTTACCTGTAAAGGAGGTATCATTAACAGCGATAATCCTGTCGCCAGCCACAATACCTGCTTTTTCCGAAGGACCTCCGGGAATGACACTTACAACCATTATAGTATCATTCAATATGCTGAACTGAATACCTATACCGCTAAATGAGCCGTCAAGGTCGTTATTTACCATTTCAAGATCTTCTGCAGGAATATATGTAGAGTGAGGATCTAATTCGCTTATGATTTTTGGTATTGCTTTTTCTGTAAGAGAATCTATATTTACAGTATCTACATATTGGTTTTTTATTAAATAAAGTAACCCCTCAATTTTATTCTTGCCATAATAAACAATCGGGGAGTGATGTAAAGAGTCATAAAACCTTCCAATATAAATACCCAATACTACGGCAACAGCAATAAAAATAGGATATATAATTTTTGTTGAACGTTTCATATAAATTAAATAACAAACTTATTCGTCAATTTTTTCATCGCCTACATAGCAAATTTCCACGCCGGCTCTTTTTAGCAAATCCAAACCTTCGCTAAGGCGATAATATTCAAGAAAAACAACTCTTTTTATTCCGGCTTGTATAATTAGTTTCGCACATTCAATACATGGCGATGCTGTTACATAAAGTGTTGCCCCTTCGCTACTATTATTTGAACGTGAAACTTTAGTTATTGCATTAGCTTCTGCATGTAGTACGTACGATTTTGTATGACCTGTCTCATCTTCGCAAATATTTTCAAATCCGGCAGGAGTACCATTGTAACCGTCCGAAATAATCATTTTGTCTTTAACGATTAATGCTCCAACTTTGCGTCGTTTACAATATGAGTTTTCAGCCCATACTTCGGCCATTCTCATATAACGTCTGTCTAATATATTTTGTTTTTCGTCCATGTATCCGTTGTAACTAATAAGTTATTACTATTCTCCGGCTTCCGATTTTAACCATGCAATTTCTTCAGCCCATATCTCTTCGTTAGGAGTTTCAAGAATAAGAGGAATATTATCCATTCTTTCATCTTTCATTAATCTTGAGAACAAATCTTTGCCAATAACACCCAAACCTAAAGAATCATGGCGGTCAACTCGTGAGCCGATACCCTTTTTTGCATCATTAAGGTGCATACCCCTTAAATATTTGAATCCTACTATCTCGTCAAAATTCTTCCAACATTTGTTGTAACCATCTTCTGAAATAAGATCATATCCGGCAGCAACTGCATGGCAAGTATCAATGCAAACACCAACTCTGCTCTTATCTTCGACCTTATCAATTATAGCAGCAAGATGTTCAAAAGCAAAACCGATATTTGAACCTTGTCCTGCAGTATTTTCAATAACTGCTGTAACACCTTTGGTTTTATCCAAAGCAATATTTATGCTTTCAGCTATTAAAGCTATACACTCATCAACACTTATTAGTTTAAGAGTAGAGCCCGGGTGAAAATTGAGTAATTTCAATCCTAATTGGCTACAGCGTAACATCTCTTCGTTAAAAGATTCTCTTGATTTGGCTAAAGCATCGTTATTAGGATTTCCCAAGTTAATTAAATAACTATCATGAGGCAAAATCATATCTGCAGAGTAGCCATATTCCAAACATCTCTCTTTAAACAGTTCAATATTTTTTGCGGATAGCGGAGGAGCAATCCATTGCCTTTGATTTTTAGTGAAAAGAGCAAATGCTGTAGCTCCAATATTATGGGCATTCAAGGGAGCATTTTCAACACCGCCCGAAGCCGAAACGTGAGCACCTATATATTTAGTCATAAAATTCAGTATTATATTTTGCGAAGATACTAAAAACATATCTAATACCCAACCCCCAAGTAAAAAAATATAAAAGATAAAAATAGCTTAAGTATGGTTTAAAATTTGGCATATTTGCTTTCTTGTAGTACTTTTGTAAAGTAATAATAATGATAATGTATTAGATGAAGAATATTCGCAATTTTTGTATAATTGCCCATATCGACCATGGCAAGAGTACACTTGCCGACCGACTTTTAGAATATACCAATACCATATCAGGAAAAGATTTGCAAAATCAGGTTCTTGATGATATGGATTTGGAACGCGAGCGAGGCATAACCATTAAGAGTCATGCCATACAAATGGAGTATAAAAAAGGTAATGAAGTTTATCGCCTTAACTTAATTGATACTCCGGGACACGTTGACTTTTCATATGAAGTATCACGTTCAATTGCGGCATGTGAAGGAGCATTACTAATAGTTGATGCATCTCAAGGAATACAGGCTCAAACCATATCAAATCTTTATATGGCAATAGACAATGACCTTGAAATAATTCCAGTAATAAATAAAATTGATTTACCGAGTGCTCAGCCAGAGGAGGTCGAAGATCAAATAGTATCGCTTCTTGGTTGTAAACCAGAAGAGATATTAAGAGCAAGCGGAAAAACAGGCGAGGGGGTTCTTGATGTATTAGATGCCATCATTGAGCGAGTTCCTGCTCCAAAAGGCGATGTTGATGCACCGTTACAGTGTCTGATTTTTGACTCTGTATTTAATCCTTTCCGTGGAATTATAGCATATTTCAAGATAGTAAACGGAACAATCCGTACTAATGATAAAGTTAAATTTGTAGCAACAGGCAAGCAATACGAAGCCGATGAGATAGGAACCCTTAAACTTGATATGGTTCCTAAAAAAGAGCTCTCGGCAGGAGATGTCGGATATATTATATCAGGAATTAAAACATCAAAAGAGGTAAAAGTTGGAGATACCATTACCCATATAGCACGACCATGCGATAAAGCTATAGCAGGATTTGAAGAGGTAAAACCAATGGTCTTTGCCGGAGTATATCCCATAGATCCTCAAGATTTTGAGGACCTTAGAGCTTCTCTTGAGAAACTTCAACTTAACGATGCTTCGTTAACATTCCAACCTGAGTCATCGGTTGCATTGGGATTTGGATTCAGATGTGGTTTCTTGGGCTTGTTGCATATGGAGATAATCCAAGAACGATTAGACCGTGAGTTTGATATGGACGTAATTACCACAGTTCCCAATGTGTCGTATAAAGTATATGACAAAAAAGGTAACATGGCAGAAGTTCATAATCCCTCCGGATTACCGGAACCTACGCTTATTGACCATATAGAAGAGCCTTATATCAGAGCATCTATAATTACTACAACTGATTATATAGGACCTATCATGACACTATGCCTTGGCAAGCGAGGAGAACTGATAAAACAGGAGTATATCTCAGGCAACAGAATAGAGTTGATATACGATTTGCCTTTGGGAGAGATAGTTATAGACTTTTACGATAAGTTAAAGAGTATCTCAAAAGGATATGCCTCGTTTGACTATCATATCCACGACTTCCGTGAATCAAAGCTTGTTAAACTTGATATATTATTGAATGGCGAAACAGTTGATGCTCTATCAACCCTTACACACTTTGATAATGCCGAGCCTTTCGGTCGTCGCATGTGCGAAAAGTTGAAGGAGTTAATACCTCGCCAACAATTTGATGTTGCTATACAAGCAGCAATCGGGGCAAAAATCATAGCACGAGAGACTGTTAAAGCAGTACGTAAAGATGTAACGGCAAAATGTTACGGAGGAGATATCAGCCGTAAACGTAAGTTGCTTGAGAAACAAAAGAAAGGAAAAAAGAGAATGAAGCAAATAGGTACTGTTGAAGTACCTCAAAAGGCATTCCTTGCAGTTTTGAAATTAGATTAGAACAAAAAAGTTCCGAACAAAAAGTCGGAACTTTTTTTTTATATGAAGATAAAAATTTAATTTTGGATTTATAAATAAATGACAATTATGAAAAAGTTTGTAATTTTATTGATATTGGCTATAAGTTACAATATTATGCAGGCTCAAGAGTTGACAAAAAAAGAACTTAAAGTAGCAAAGCGAGAATTAGAATCAAAGAAAGATTCCATATCCGGTATAATTGCAAAAGATGCAATGGAGAAAGGCGAATGGATATTCAATGCAACTACTATAACCGTAAGTGGAGGAGCGATGAATACAGTCCCGGCTAATTTAAATTTTTTGATGGTCGAGGGTGAGCAATTTACTTTTCAGACCTCAACAGGATTTGGAGGAGGCCCCAACAATATGGGAGGAATAACAACAACCGGACTGATAAAAATTGAGAGTGTTGATATAGATAGGCATGGGAATACTTCTTATTATATGAAATTAACAGGCTCTATACTTAATGCAAGTGCAACACTCAATTTACAACGCAACTCCAATATGGCTGACCTATACCTGAATATGGATAGAGGGGCACGCAATATATCAATGACAGGTTCAATTTATCCCATAGGCTCAACAAACGTATTTGAAGGCTCTATAAGATAGTTTTAAGTTGCCATTGTTGTATTAGTAATAATCAAATTATACTTTATAATTTTATATTACATTACAACCTTTTATTATAGTGCTAACAATCAGACAAGTAGGGACAGAGCATGCATACAAGGTATTTGTAAAACAAATAGGATTAACTGAATGTTAATCCGACCGCAGTATGGGGGAGCATAACTCCTATGCGACGGAGTTGTGTCCGTCAAAAAAAATGCTCTCTCCGCAGTTGTCAGTTTTTGGTTGTACGGTGCTATGCACATTAGTTATTAGCAATAAAGGCTCTAACAACAAACAACTACCCGTAAGGCGGCGTCAGCCGACAACTAACAACTATTAAACTCGTATAGATGTTACGCCAACCACTAACAGAGTAATAAACTCAGTAACAGGCATTGCAAGCCATATACCAATTTCACCAAATATCAATGGTAGTATAATAAAACAGGGGATAAGTATTATAAATCCTCTAAGAAGTACAATTAATGTAGCACGTTTCATCTTCTCAATACTTTGGTAGTATCCTATTATTACTATATTAATTATAAAAAACAGAATACCTGTGGCCAAGTATGGGAAACCTTCTATTGCTATTGTTCCTGCTTCTGAGTTTGCATCTACAAATAGAGCAACAAGTTCCTCGGGGAAAAATATAAATAGCGCAGAAACTAATACACCACAGAAGATAGCATATTTTATTATAATAATTCGGGTTTTTACTATTTTATCCCACTGCTCTATACCATAGTTGTAACTTATGATTGGTTGTGCCGATTGAGCTATGGCATTACCAACCATAAAGAAGAATGGCATATAGTAGCAGGCAATTCCGAATGCTCCAACTCCATCATCGCCCAAGTAGCGCATAAAAACAATGTTGCCTACAAATATCAAAACTGCCATTGTTGCTTCGCCTAATAGAGTTGACGAGCCTATTTTACAATGATATGTAATATTGCGAATAGCAAGGGCTATGCTCTTTTTACTTATTTTAAGCCAAATTATACCCAAGTCTTTATATCTGAACAAAAGGTAGTATATTGCCATGAAACCTCCAAATACAATACTTATACCTGTTGCAATAGCTGCTCCTTTTACTCCCATATCAAGAGGGAATATAAATAGCCAGTCAAGTATTGCATTTAATGATGCCGGTATTATATTACACCACATTGCGTAGCGAGGAGAACCATCTAATCTGATTATGAATAATCCAATCATACTCCACATCTGAAATATGAAACTTGGCATAATCCATATTATATAATCTGTTACTTGAGGCAGAAGAGAGTCAGAAGCTCCTAATATTTTTGCACTATACTCGGGAGCAATCAATATTAATCCGCAAAGTAGCAGTATAAATAGAGAAGTACCCCATATAGCCTGAGTAAGATTAATACGAGCGGCTTTAATATTGTTTTTTGAGATATGAATTGATACGGCTACAGAGCAACCCATACCAACCATTAATCCAATACCTGCCATTATCTGATATATAGGAACAACAATATTTACAGCAGCAACACCTTCTGCACCAACACCATGTCCTATAAGAATTCCATCAATGGCAGTAACAGCACAAATAGAGAGTGCTCCAAGTAAAGTAGGTATCAGCATCTTACGAAAAAGAGCTGATACCTTACCATCTTTAAAATCTATATTATCTCTGTTCAAATCTTAATCTTATAACTTATTTTCAAGTTTAGTTATCTCTTCTTCAGCCTTAGCTCTTAAAGCATCTGCCTGTTTTTTTGCCTCCTCCTCTAATTTTTTTGCAGCAGCTTGTGCCGCTATTTTTGCAAGAGGATTACTTGCTTTGTCAACAAGTTTTTGTCCTTCACTTTTTGCTATTTCCACCAACTTATTTGCAGCCTTATCTGCCTCTTCGCGTATTTGAGCAATTTGTTCGCTCAAATCCTTACCTGTTGCCTTTTCAAGTTGAGTAGAGATGGTATTCTTTGCAGCCTCTTTGGCAATTGAAGCAAAATCTAATTTAACAATTGGTTTTGAGAATGAACCTGTTATAGTTCCGGGTATTTTCCCAACGTATGTTGATGCTTTACCACCTTCGGGCAATGTAACTACTATATCATAATCAATTGTTTGGTCTAAACCGGTTGAACCACTAAGATTTATATTGGTATCTTTAATTTTAAGATCAAAAGGATTTGTGATTACTCGTCCGTTATTAATCTTAAAAGGTATTTTAATATTTACAGCCTTTACCTCTCTTAAAGCATCAGTTTTAAGTGAATTTGCAACTAAATTGAACGCTTCAACATTACTTACTGTAATTTCGTTTGATTTTATGGTTCCTACTGCCTCTAATGTATTCAAATTGGGGTTGAAGTCCGAATCCAATTCTGCTTCAATCTTTATGTCAGCAGAGTAATTACCTCCTGTTTTTGCAAAAATAGGAACAAGTTGTTTTATCATATCAAGTTCCTTGAAAGTTCTTTCAAATAGAGCTTTTGTTAAATCAAGATTAAAAGTTATGGTTGGCTTATTCTTATCTTTTGCTGTACTGAACGAACCACCTGCTGCGACATTTCCTCCAAAGGCATTAAACTTCAAAGAGTTCATCTTTGCAGTTCCATCTTTAACGGTAATTGTTCCTTTTAGGTTATCAATAACTATCTTTTGGAACAATACTTTGTTGAAAGACGATTTAAGTGTTAAATCTAAATTCTTTGGAATTTCAAAGGCATCATTTACGCTTTCAGTAATTGTCTCAGTTTGTGTTTCAGTTGAGGCAGAACTCATATCATCTGTTGAATTGTTTTCAGTAGAAGATGTTTCAGTGCCCATTATCTCATTTAAATCCAATAGCGATGATGTTACATTTAATGAGCCTTTGAGAGTCTCATATTTCAGCAGGTATGCTATATAATTGTTTATTGTACCGTTAGCAGTTACATCGCTCTTGCCCAATTTTATATCCATATTTTTTAGAGTAAGAGCTTTGGTATTAACAATCATGGCTAATTCATTTACTAAAACTTTAGGTAGTTCAGGTTGATTGTAAACCATATCTGTAATTGTTAAATATCCATCTCCCGTGATTTTCTCATATCTTTCCTTTTCAATATCTGACAATTTCCCTTTAAAATTGAGGTCTGCATTAAATGTTCCATTAATATCAATGCTATCGCCTAATGGATAAACCTCTTTTATCATGCCTAAGTTAATAATTCCTTTTGCTGCTGCTGCAAAACTTAAATCACTTATTGGGTTTGCTACATTTGCTGATATTGAGAAGGGGTTCTTAGCTATGCTTAAACCTAATGCTACATCTGCTTTTGTTAAGTCAGCTACGCCTTGAGGGTGTGTTACATTTGCTGTCAGAGCTATATCGTCTATTGATTTTGGCAACCCTTTGTAACTCATTTTGCCATTATTAACTTTAAGAGTTGCATTAAAATCAGGAAGGTAATCGCCGTTTAATATACCTTTAGCATTTGCACTTAAGTTTAAATCGCCTGTTGCTGTCAAATCATCAAATGAGTTCTGATAAATAGCAGGTATCATAGACAATATATCTTTAAACTTAATGGCAGAAGAGTTTAGGCTCAAATCCATTTCAATGATTTCGTCATCGGGTAGGGCAGCCCAACCATCAATGCCAAGTTCAATGGCGTTAAGAGCAATAACATTCTCTTTCAAAATATATTTATTGTTCTCTAAATCGGCATCAACATTTATGTCTGCGCTGAACGAAGCATCTTTTATGTAGCTAATTCCGTCAATTGCGGCACTCAATTTTTCTATTGTTGTTTTTAATTTCAAATCGGTTCGCATATCTTGCATATTACCCGAAAGTGTAAGGTTTAGGTCCTCAATGGCAAATGCCATGTTTGAAGAGCTATCGGTGTAAAATATGGAAGCATTGTCTATTGAAAACTCTTTTAATTGTAGCTTAAATGGTGAAGATGTTGTATCTGCCTCACCTTCAATAACAACTTCGGGTTCTGTCTCTTCAATTACTTCGGTTGAGTCACTTTTCATTATATCCCAATTTGCTTTACCATCGGATAATACAATAGCATTGATATTTGGGGTATCAAATATTATATGATTGATTTCATAACCCTCATCACTGAAAAGGCTCATAAGATTTACAACTATATCAATACTCTTGGTTGAGACCAATGTGTCATTTTCAAATTTATCTTTTCCTATTATTTCTAAATCTTCAATAGATATTGATGCTTGAGGAAAGTGACGAATTAAACTAATATCCAAATCTGAAAATTCAACTTTTGCATTAAGCATATCATTTGCAGTTTGTTTAACGATATCTCCAATCTTGTCTTTTAGTAATAGAGGTATTGTAAGTAATGCAATAAATATTATACCTATGGTTATTCCTAATCCCTTTAATATTTTCTTAATCATATCTAAAAAATTTTGTGTTAATTATCTGCTTTCAGAAGCCTCTATGGTGCTCTCTTTTGAATATCTGTTCTCTTTTTTTATTTTGTTGTAAAGTATTATAAACGCAATAATGCTTAATGTAAATGCGGTTGCATCTGAAATAGGCATACTAATCCATACTCCGTTTGTTCCATAGAAGTAAGGAAGAATAATAATTCCCGGAACGAGACATAACATCTGTCGCGAAAGTGATAATAATATTGATATTTTTGATTTGCCTATTGCTTGGAAGAAATTAGTTATGACTATCTGTGCTCCTACAATGGGGAAAAACAGACCTGTTATTGTTAATCCGTTTGATGCGATAGAGTTTAATGTTTCATCGTTTGAAAATATTGCTACAACTTGGTCAGGGAAGAAGACAAACATAACCCACCCAAGTGTTGTAATAATTGAGCCGGCAAATATGCCATATTTAAGTGTCTTCCATACTCTTGAAAATTGTCGCGCTCCATAGTTGTATCCTAATATTGGTTGCATTCCTTGATTAAGTCCGGCAACAATCATAACTATAAGCATTAGCATTCGGTTTATAATACCGTATGCACCAATGGCTAAATCTCCACCATGAGAACTTAAGCTCATATTTAGGAATATAACCATTATACAAGCACATACATTCAATAAAAATGGTGCAAGGCCTATGGCTAATATACTTCTTATGATTTTGTTTTGAAGGTTAAAATAACCTCTTTTAAAGCGAACAAAGCTATCTTTATTCACAAAATGAGCAAGAACCCATATCATACCGCATAATTGCGATGCAACAGTTGCCCATGCTGCTCCTTTTATTCCCCAATCAAGTGAAAAAATAAATATAGGGGCAAGTATAAGGTTTACAACAACGCTTAGTAGTGCAGAATACATTGCCTTCCGCGGATACCCTGTTGAACGCATTGCATTGTTTAATCCTACAAAAACGTAAGCAATAGGGTTTGCGTATAAGATAATGGACATAAAGTCTCGAGCATATGGCAGGGTCATTTCGCTCGCTCCAAAAAACATCAATATTGAGTCTAAGAAAGGAAGAGTTATAACTGAAACTCCAATACCCACGGTAATTAAAAGGATAAGGACATTATGTAATACTGATGTTGTCCTCTCCATATCTTTTTGTCCTAAATATATAGATGATATTGTTGCACCGCCTATTGATATTAGCATACAAAAGGCAATGACAAGATTCATGAGAGGCAGGGTAACAGCAATACCTGTAATTCCGTATGCACCAACACCTTGTCCTATAAATATACTGTCAATAACGTGGTATAACGAGGTTACAGTCATACCAATTATTGCAGGAATAGAATATTCCAGCAATAATTTGCCAATAGGGTAAGTGCCTAATATATGTGGAGAAGGCTTGCTTTCCATTCTTACTTTTAGAATTTATTTATAGTTTCTCTTATGGCTGCAAGTTTGTTTAATAAGCCTTCCATTAAATCTAACTTTAACATATTAGCTCCATCAGATTTAGCTATAGAAGGATCTTGGTGTGTCTCCATAAATAAACCGTCAACTCCAACTGCAACACCCGCTTTTGCAATTGTTTCAATCATTTCAGGCATACCTCCTGTAACACCTGCTGTGCTATTGGGTTGTTGTAATGAATGGGTAACATCTAATATGACAGGGAACCCAAACTTTTGCATCTCAGGTATTCCTCTGTAATCAACAATCAAATCGTAATAGCCAAAAGATGTTCCTCTGTCGGTAAGTGCAACTTTATTGTTCCCTGCATCAACAATCTTTTGGGCGGCAAAACTCATTGCCTGAGGAGATAGAAATTGCCCTTTTTTGATATTTATTGCTTTGCCTGTTTTTGCTGCAGCAACCAACAAATCAGTTTGACGGCATAAGAATGCAGGTATTTGTAAAACATCAACATATTCTGCAGCCATAGTTGCATCTTCGGGAGAGTGAATGTCTGTAACAACAGGAATATCAAAAGTTTCACTTACCTTTTTTAGTATTTTTAGAGCCTTTTCATCTCCAATTCCTGTAAATGAATCAATCCTTGAACGATTTGCCTTTTTAAAAGAACCTTTGAATACATAAGGAATCTTTAATTTTTCTGTTATCTTCAAACATGTCTCGGCAATGTTCATTGCCATATCTTCTCCTTCTATAACACAAGGTCCGGCAAATAAAAAGAATTGCCCTGAATCTGTATGTTTAAGTTTGTCAATGTTCAAGTTCATATTTATTTATATTATTGATTTATTATTTGAATAGTGTTACATGCAACAATTCCGGCTGTTTCGGTTCTTAGTCTGCTATCTCCAAGAGATATGGCTTTAAAGCCGTTATCTAAGGCTTGTTTAACCTCTTCCTCGCTGAAATCTCCTTCCGGACCAATTAATATTAGGGTATTATTGCCTTTTTTACATATCTCTTTTAAAAGAGTTTTTTCTCCTTCGTGGCAATGAGCTATAAATTTGTCTCCTTCAAAATCTCTTTTTATTATATCATTGAATTTGACCATTGGGGATAGTATGGGTTTTGTATATTTTAGAGATTGTTTCATTGCAGAGACTATAACTTTTTCAATTCTCTCAGATTTAATCTCTTTACGTTCAGAAAATCTGCAATTTATAGGTGTAATAACATCTATGCCCATTTCAACGCATTTCTCTGTAAACCATTCAATCCTCTCTATGTTTTTTGTTGGAGCAATGGCAATCTCTATCTTACAGTTCCATGATGTTGAGTAACTCTCTTTCTCTATAATCTCTATTTTACAGTGCTTTTGATGAGGTTCGTATATCTTGGCTTTGAATAAATTTCCTTTGCCGTCAGTAATATTAATTTCGTCCCCCTTGTTCATTCTCAATACTTTAATGCAATGTTGGCTCTCTCCTTCCGGAAGAGTCAGGGTTGTTACTATATCGGGGGCATAAAATAGTTGCATATAATATATGTTTTAATATACAAAGGTAGTAAAATGGCGATAAATAACTATATTTTATATCGTAAAAATATGTGCTGATTTAACTACTCTTCCTCAAGAGTCTTCAGTTTTTTATTGAGTATTGCAGCTAATTCGTAATTTTCTTCTTCAATAGCCTTGTTTAAACGTTTTTTTAACTCCTTTTCATTTAATTCATCAATAGGTTTGTTATCTTGTTTGTGTTTCCCTGATGATTTTTTCTCATCAAGAAGAACGCCTGCGTCATCAAAAATTTTGCGGGTGGTGTATATAGGAGTATTATTTCTAAGAGCAATGGCAATTCCATCAGATGGGCGACACTCAATCTCTTTTATATTATCATTGTTTTTAAGATATATTTTTGCACTAAATACCCCTTCGTTATATTCGTATATAAAAATCTCTTTAATTTTTATTCCAAACTCTTTTATTGCAGTTACAAATATATCATGAGATAGAGGTCGTGGAGCAGGAACTTTTTCAATAGCTATTGCAATTGATTGAGCTTCTGAAGCACCAATTATTATTGGAATTTTTACCTTATCTTCACTCCTCCCTAAAATTACGATATAAGGAATGTTGTGCCCATTGTTATTACTAAATGAGATGCCTAAAACTTCAATCTTAATTTTTTCGTTCATACTATTGCTGAAATATTTATTATGCGAAGATAACAAATTAGTAATACAAATATATTAGAGTCTCTTTAATTTTTATTTTAAATTCTTTATCTTCGCAGAAAAGATTAAAATTTTTACTATGGAACTACATCATAAATTTTGGGAATTTACATTGCGTCTTTCTATTGCATTTGTATTGGGTGCAATAGTAGGCTTGGATCGAACATATCGTGCAAAAGACGCAGGTTTTCGTACTCATATATTAGTGTGTGTGGGTAGTGCACTTATGATGATAATCTCTCAATATGGCTTTGAAGAGATTGTCTCAACTGATACTACCAGATATGACCCGGCACGAATTGCCGCTCAGGTGGTAAGCGGTATAGGATTTATAGGGGCAGGAACAATTATCCTTCAAAAACATATTGTAAGAGGCTTGACAACGGCAGCGGGTCTTTGGGCTACTGCAGGTATAGGCTTGGCTGTTGGTAGTGGAATGTATGCAATTGGAATTGTTACAACAGTTTTGACTTTGTTGGGATTGGAACTCTTTCCTTTAATTTTTAAAAAGATAAATATTCATACATTAATGTTGCAATACTCTACATCAAATTTTGAAAATATAAAGAGAATTAATGATGTAATATTAGAGAGCAATGGTCGCATTGTCAGTTATGAGGCTGAAAAAATAGGTGTTGGTGAAGGAGCAATGTATAGGGTCAGTATTGTTGTTAGGGCTATAAATAGTGTCTCAGAAGAGCATATAATACACTTTGTTCAGAAGTTACCTGATGTCTTATTGGAAAAGTTAGATTAAAACAGCAAGCTCTTCTATTTTATCTGCATATTATTTCTGGATACATACATCTGATACTTGAAAAAGCGTATTAATTTTCTTCTTGTGTTAATTGGGGTTTCTTGAATACCCATACATCTGTTAAGAAATAGTTGAATAATCCTGATATTAAAAGTGCGGCTAAATTACACCATACAACGTCCCACCCAAATATTATCTCAAATAGTAATAAAAACAGCATTTTTATTAGAAATCCGGCAACGGAAGATAGGTTGAATATAAAGAATCTGTTCCAAAATGCTTTTTTCCCTTTTTTTACTATTCGGCTTTTCCATATCCAAAAATATGACCATAAGAAATTACTCATTACAGCAAATTCAAATGATATTGTAGGGGATAGAATGTTTACACCAAAATAGGTTGATGAGAATAAAAAGTCAGAGCAAATCCATAGGACAAATGTATCAACACCTGTCCCAAATAAACGACTTAGAACAAACTCCAAATATTTTATAAGCACGATAACTATATATTCTGATTATAAATTAATTCTTCTTAGGATCTTTCTCTGAAAGCACTTTGCGGTCTCTTAGGAATTGTTGTAACCACATAATAAACAGGAGCACAGAGATACCAAAACCTACTATATCATATACTCCAAAATCGTATCCTTTAATATTATAACGTATGTTAATCCATGGGGTATACATAACTATTGTATTTAGTATTATTATAAACAAACGTAACTCTGTTGGACCGAATCCTCCGCCATATGTCAAACGAAACTCGTCTTTTAATATGGTACATATATACGTATATATTGATAATACTAAATAACCAATAAGTAAAAGCATGGCAATATCCATTCTGAAAACAGAGGATAAACCTGCTCCTATACACATTATGCATATGGTTATTGCATCTAAAGAGTGGTCAATAAAGAAACCATATATCGGTCTTTGGCAATCTCTTACACGAGCTAATGTGCCGTCTAAACTATCACCGTACCAATTTATTACTAATCCTAATGATGATAGCCAAAGCCAATGTAAATTTAAGTTAGATAAAGCGTAGCCTAAGGCACATATAACAGCTCCAATAACGCCAATGAATGTCAATAAATCTGATGTTACCCAACGTGGTTGACGGTTAGCAAGCCATATAAGAGCTTTCTTTTCTGCAGCATTCAAAAATGATGTTTGAATTCTCTCCGATTTTTCTTTTCCCATTATCTTATAACCTCATTTATAAATGTTTTATTTAGCGTGCAAAAGTACTCATATTTTACATATTTTATATCCTATATTTCCTTTTTTTTATATTCCAAAGTTCCTTAAATTTCTTCAATATTGCGTGTAAAATATAGTTCTTATAGGATTTGCTATTAAGATATGTATGTTATTTAATGAAGTGAGCCACAAAGTCTTTTGTTCAAACTTTGTGGCTCTTTTTACACATCTCTCTATATCTATTTATATAATTATATAGTCTGCTCTTCTTTTATTATTTCCATACCATGAAGTATAGCTTTTTCATTTTCCGGTATAAGTTTGTGTAGCCTTTCTGCCAATGACTCTTTTAGACTATTTATAATACTTTTGGTTGATACTATAGGACAAACCTTCAATATTCCACCCAATACTAACATGTTAAAAGCTCTGGCATTACCCATCTCAATAGCTTCGTCCATTGCATCAATACGATATATATTTATGTCTTTGCGTGTTGGCGCGTGGCGTATACCATAGCTGTCATATATGATTGTTCCTCCGGGTTTAACATCTTTCTCAAATCGGTCTAATGATGGTTGATTTAGAGCAACTACAACATCATAACTGTTTAGAACGGGAGAACTTATTCTGTTGTCACTTAATATTACTGTAACATTCGCAGTTCCTCCGCGTTGTTCAGGTCCGTATGACGGCATCCATGTAACCTCTTTGTTCTCTATAAGTCCTGCGTGGGCTAATATCTTTCCTAACGAAAGTATTCCTTGCCCTCCAAAACCAGCAACAATTATCTCTTTTTTCATTTTACTTTTCAATAATAGTGTTTTTAATATCTCCAAGAGGATACTTTGCAAACATATTCTCTTCCATCCATTTGTTGGCATCATCAGGAGTCATTTTCCAGCCTGCATTGCATGTTGAAACTATTTCAACTAAAGATGTTCCTTTCTTTGCCATTGAGTTTTCAATAGCTTGCTTTATTGCGGCTTTTGCTTTCTTTATAGCTGTAGCGTTGTGTACACTTTGACGTGTTATATAGCATGTGCCATCAAGTTGTGCCAATATGTTGCTTATTTTTAATGGAAAACCGTTTAACTCAGCTGTACGACCATAGGGACATGTTGACGTTTTCATGCCAAGTAGGGTAGTGGGGGCCATTTGACCTCCGGTCATACCATAGATACCATTATTTATAAAGATAATAACGATATTTTCTCCTCTGTTACATGCGTGTATCGTCTCGGCTGTACCAATGGCAGCCAAATCTCCGTCTCCTTGGTATGTAAATACAAATTTTTCGGGATTAAGACGTTTTATCGCTGTTGCAACTGCCGGTGCTCTACCATGAGCAGCTTCAATCCAATCTATATCAAGGTAGTTATATGCAAAAACGGCACAACCTACAGGAGCGATACCTATGGTTTTATCTTCTAATCCCATTTCATCTACAAGTTCTGCTACTATTTTGTGAACAACTCCATGGCTACAACCGGGACAGTAGTGCATGGGATTGTCATTCATCAAACGAGGTTTCTTGTAAACAACGTTTTCGGGTTTTATAATATCTTTAATATCCATTATTTAATGTATTCTTTCTTTATTACTTCTAATACTTCGTCAGGAGTAGGAACAATACCTCCTAATCTTCCATAAAATTTCACCTCTATTGCTCCGTTTACAGCTAAACGAATATCTTCAACCATCTGTCCTGCATTTAGCTCAACAGAGATGATGCCTTTTACTTTTTTAGCATACTCTGCAATAATTTCAGAGGGGAATGGCCAAAGTGTTATGGGACGTAAAAGACCAACCTTGATACCTTCTGCTCGAGCCATCTCTTGAGTTTTTAAACATATTCTGGCAAGAGAACCAAAAGCTACTATAATGTAATCGGCGTCGTCGCAGTCAATAGCCTCATATCTTACTTCATTTTTTTCAATTTCGCGATATTTAGCCTGAAAACGAAGATTATTCTCTTCCATAACGGCTGGTGATAATTCCAACGATGTTAATATGTTTGGTTTCCTGTTTTTGGGCTTGCCTTGTAATGCCCAAGGACATTGTTCGCGAATTTCCTCTTCGGTTCTGCGGGGACGAATTGGTGGTAATATAACTTTCTCCATCATTTGTCCTATAATTCCGTCTGCAAGAATTATTGCTGGATTGCGATATTTAAATGCAAGATCAAATCCTAAATATACAAAATCAGCCATCTCTTGTACGCTTGACGGAGCGAGAGCAATAAGTTTATAGTCTCCATGTCCTCCTCCTTTAACAGCCTGAAAATAGTCGGCTTGTGAGGGCTGTATTGTGCCTAATCCCGGTCCTCCTCGCATTACATTAACAATTAGGGCAGGTAGCTCAGTTCCTGCAAGATACGATATTCCTTCTTGTTTTAAACTTACTCCGGGACTTGATGAAGAGGTCATAACGGCTTTACCTGAACCTGCTCCACCATATACCATGTTTATAGCAGATACTTCACTCTCTGCTTGAAGAACAACCATTCCTGTGCTCTCCCAAGGCTTAAGAGTCATAAGTGTCTCCATAATCTCCGATTGAGGAGTAATGGGATAGCCAAAATAGCCATCTGCTCCATATCTTATTGCTGCGTGAGCAATAGCTTCGTTTCCTTTTAATAATTTTATCTCTTCTGACATAAATAATCAAATTTTAGAGTGAGATGTTTATAATTTAAGACTCAAGCTTAATTTTATAAACTGTTATACAACCATCAGGACATACATATCCACAACTTGCACACCCTATACAACTATCTGGATTTTTCATATATGCGTAGTGGTAACCCTTATCATTGACCTCTTTCTCATGTAGTGCCAATACTTTGACGGGACAAGCTGTAACGCATAAATTACAACCTTTGCATCGTTCTTTATTTACCTCTACTGCGCCTGCAATTTTTGCCATCTTTTAATAATTTCATTTTTAACCATGCAAAGTTACTAAATTTAATTGGTAACCTATGTTAAGAAACTGTTTAAATTTATTGTAAAATATTTCTTACAATAGCAAAAGCAAAATACAATTTAAAATGTTTCTAAATATCAATTAATAAAATTAAGGATATGCCAATTTGTTATTGACATATCCTCGTATTTGCTTCTTTAAAATAATGTGATTATGACCGTCTTATTCTTATTGTCATTGAATTTTTTATTGGCTTCTCGCATATAAGAATTAAGTAACCTCCGCCACCTGCTCCGCTTAGCTTCCAACCTTTTACTGCCGGGTTTTTGCTATATTCCATAATCTGTTCCAATACATCACCGGGTGCCATATTAGGGAACATATTTAATTGGGCGTTAAGACTCTCTGTTACTGCTTTGCCAAATGCTTCTAAATCTTTATTAAGAATTGCATTCCAACAATTATCGGCAGCAATACTTAAATTGCGTGCATTCTTCTCATTTATCGATTGGTTTTCATATACATCATAATCTCCTTTTCTGGGATATAGTGGTATTAGACATATATGTTGCTCTATCCAATCTAATAAATCTTTATCGGTATTATTGGTTATATTCTCAGGCCAAAAATCTCCTTTATAATCAATCTTGCATAATCCTGGTATAACAATACCTATTGAATCTTGTGAACCACTTACATATTTTACTCCGGGTGGGTTTTCGTAGCAGAATAGAGTTTTTGCTAATTTCTCTCTATCTCCCGAGGGGATATCGGTTTGCCAAAGTTCTATCGCCTTTTTTCTTGAACTTGTTGACATGCCGCTTCTGTCATTAAATTCATAATCGGGTTCTATGCTTATTGTCAAAACAGAACCAGGGTAATATTTGCTTACATGTGGTTGATCTAACCAGCCTCCTGCAAGATCAATTCTGTATGGGATATTGCACTCTTTGCGAAGAGCTGTAGTTGAACGAACGGGTAAATTCCCATGAGGAATACGTTTGCTAACAATATATTCAATTCCTAATTCTTGACAGAATTTTGCTTTTAAAGGAGTACTTCCATCGCTATTTACGAAGAAAATATCTGGCATTAATTCGCGAACCTCTTTTTCAAAGTCTAACAGTCCGCTTCCACTATTAACCCAAGCATCTTTTACCGCTTTAAGCGATTTAACCATATATAATCTTTCATCTTCTGTATTTATGGTTTTTCGGGCTTTTAATTCTTGTATAGTTTTGTCAGAGCCTATACCTACATATAAATCTCCGAGTTTTGCAGCTTCCTCAAAAAAAGCAACATGTCCGCTATGTAACATATCATAGCACCCAGATACAAATACTTTTTTCTTTTTTTCTTCAGACATTTTATTTTAATATTTATATAATTTCTAAGAAACTGTTTAAATTTTATTTCGGAATTATTTGAGAGCTATTTTAGAGTAGATTTTAGTTGTTATTTTGCATAGAATAGCGGGCTATTTCCAAAAGATAACAAAGAAAAGATGCTAAAATAGACTCAAAGAAACCGAAACTAAGTCGCAAATATAGAAAATTTTCAATAAAATTTAAATAGCTTCTAAGTTCCCGTCCTCATTGAGTTTGTAGTATTTAACTTCATCACCTGAGCCAATAATGAAAGTGTTATTTAAATCCTTAACTACAACTCTATTACTGTTTTTAATATGTGCTGTACAATTATTAGAATTAATAAATTCTACATTTCCTATGGCTGCATTGCCATTTTTATCTTTAGTTAGATAATCTCTCAGTGAACTCCATGTGCCCAAATCAGACCACCCAAATTCTGAGGGAAGAGTGTATATGTTTTGTGCTTTTTCCATTATGGCATAATCTACTGAAATTTTGGGAACTTTGCTATATACGTCATATATAGCTTTCTCCTCATTATCTCCGTCAAACTCTTCTGCTATATTTTCAAAGATAGTTGCTATGTCGTTAGCATACTCTTTAAAAGAGTTTAAAAGTGTTGATAGTTTCCATAAAAACAGACCTGAATTCCAATAATAATTGCCTTCGTTTAAATATTTTAAAGCAACTTCATACGAGGGCTTTTCTTTAAATGATATAACTTTTTTTATTTCTGACTCATTTTGTTGTGCAGCGATATAACCATATCCTGTATGAGGAGAGGTTGGAGTTATTGCTATTGTAACAATGGCATCATTTGTTTTAATAAAACTTAGAGCATTATTTATAACTTCTTTAAACTTTAAAGTATTTGTTACTGAGTGGTCTGCGGGAGAAACTATAATCTCTGCATCTCCATTACATCTTTTTTTTATTTTGTTGCCAACATATGCAATGCACGGGGCGGTATTGCGCATAAAGGGCTCAAATAATATATTTTCTTTTGGGATATTAGGAAGTTGTTCGTAAATTAAATCCTTATAATCTTTTGATGTAACAATCCAAATATTTTTATCTAAAATAATCCCATTAAATCTCTCAACAGTCATTTGTAGCAAACTTTTCCCATACCCTAAAACATCTACAAATTGTTTAGGACACTCAGGTGTACTTATAGGCCAAAAACGGCTGCCTATACCTCCTGCCATAATGACTAAATGCCTATTCTCTTCTATATTATTGTAGTTCATTATATAAATATAAACAAATTTTTACAAATATATTTGTTTTTTGTCATATTACCGCATTTTGTCCTATCTTTTATCTCTCTTTGTCTAAAGTTTCAAATTTAGAGTTTTGACTAATATATTCGGGAACAATCTCTTTCATTATGCTAACAATGTCTTCGTCTTTATATTTCCAAGCCATATCAATAAGATTTTCAATTTTTGGAGCAACTTCGTCATAATTGTATTTACGAACTTTACCAATCATAATTCTTTTGTGATTGGTGTTGTCAGTAATCTCTTTGTCATTTAGTAGTTCCTCATATAATTTCTCTCCCGGACGTAATCCTGTCTCAATTATTTCAATATCGGTATATGGTTTAAGACCTGATAATCTTATCATACGTTTTGCAAGATCAAATATCTTTACAGGTTGTCCCATGTCAAAAACAAATATTTCTCCTCCTTCGCCCATGCAACCTGCTTCCAAAACAAGTTCGCATGCTTCAGGAATGGTCATAAAGTATCTGATAATACGTTTGTCTGTGATTGTAACAGGTCCTCCATTTGCGATTTGTTCCTTGAATAAAGGAACAACCGAACCATTGCTGCCAAGAACATTACCAAAACGTGTGGTTATAAATTTTGTAATTTTTTCAGGCTTCTCTTTTATGTTTAGGGCAAGCGACTGAACATAAATTTCGGCAAGGCGTTTGGTTGCACCCATAACGTTAGTTGGGTTAACTGCTTTGTCTGTTGAGACCATAACAAATTTCTCAACATTATATTTCAATGATATATCTGCGAGATTTTTACTGCCGCCAACATTGGTTCTTATAGCTTCGCTAGGGTGAAGTTCCATCATTGGAACATGTTTATATGCAGCGGCATGGAATACGACTTGAGGGTGATACTTTTCGAAAGTGCTTTCTAAACGAGTCATATTTCTAACATCGCCCATAACAGGTATGACAATATCTCCAGCACCTGAGCCTTGCATCTCAAGAAAAATATTGTGCATCGGAGTTTCGGCATTATCAAACATGATAATTCGTTTTGCCTTATATTTTGCAAGTTGTCTGACAATTTCGCTGCCTATTGACCCGGCAGCACCGGTAACCAAAACTGTCTTGTCTTCAATAAAGTTTTTAATATTTTGAGTATCAGGCTCAATAACATCTCTGTTTAAAAGTTCTTCAATTTGAATATCTTTTACATTACAAGATATGGGTATATTGGTATCTCCTTTGCGATGATGAATGGCATTATCTGAAATTTGCATCACTTTAATATCTGCATCAAGGAAGTTATCAATACCGCCATTTCTTAATATAGCAATTTGAGAAGGTTCAAAAATAAGTACAGATGCGTTAAGATGCTCAAATGTAATATTTACCTTTTCGGGAGAGTAACGTTTAATGGGCAAACCGTTAATCTCGGAATTTGTATATTTCTCCTCTTTAGTCCATAGGAAAGCAACAGGAGTATATTTGCCATTAATCTCATTTTTTAATCTTTCTGCTAATGCAACTGATTCAATATCGGTTCCTAAAATAACCACTCTCGTTTTAGATTTATGACTTGATTCAAACTCAACACCTTTTGCATATAGTATTTTCGCCAATATCCTTATCATCAGCGAACCAAACAATATTGCCATGCCAACACCTACAATAAGAATGTTATGGGTAAAAATTTGTCCTTCGGTTACATATCTTACGATATAATTATTAACAACAAGAATGATCGTGGCAGAAACAATAGATAAAAATAGTTTTATGGTATCTAAATTTCCACTATATCTGACAATGCCTAAGTAAGGTCTGAAAATAAAGAAACATATCAGATAAACTGTAGTAACTAATAAGAGTTGGGGATAGAAATTAGATTCTATAAAAACATAGTTTGGAAATAAAAATGTCTTGATGATTGGGGTAAGGCAAAAGCAAAACAATACAATTGCCATGTCTGCAAGCAGTACGACATATGGGTGAGTATGGTTTTCCTTAAATTTAAGTGCAATTCTTTTAAGAAGATAAAAATTATACTCTTTATCACCCTTTAAAATATGTTTAGCGGCATTTAAACTCCGTTTAAAATAGTTTTTAGCCATAATGTAAAATTTATGTGTTAATCATTAATTATGCCTTTTGATGTAGATGAAAATACTTTTTCATAAACCATACATATGTTAGGCAAAGAGTTATTGTTGATGCAATAAAATATGTGTAACAATATTCAAAGCATATAAAAAATCCAATAACAAAAGCTGTTTGTAAAAGCATGTATGCGCCGGAAACAATCAAATGAGGCATTTTTAATTCGTTAGCCATAATTTGGTATGCATGTTTGCGATGTGCCTTAAAAATATTCTCTTTAAGCATAATTCTATGAATAATGGTTAAAATAGAATCAACGCCATACAAAAGAAGAATAATTATGTAGCTTAAATTCTCAGATTCAATAATAAGCTTTCCTAATAAGAAAAGAATAATAAAAGCTATAGCAACCGATCCGCAATCGCCGGCAAAACATTTAGCTTTCTTTCTGAAATTAAAGAAGTTGAAGACCAAAACTCCTGCAATGGCTATATAAATTAGTTCGGGAATAACAAATGGCTGAACAGCCTCGTTTATGTATGCCAAAGCACACAAAGCAACAAGCGAGTAACCACCAGTAATGCCATTAATACCGTCCATAAAGTTATATGCATTAATAACTCCTGTGCAGAAAATAAGAGCAATAATTACATACCACCAAGGATAAACGCCATTAAACAATCCCCATTGTAAAAACATAAGAGCCATTGCCGAAAACTGAAAAAGAATTCTGACTTTTGAACTCAAATCAATAATGTCATCAATAAAACTGATGAAAGTTATAAGTGTCAATCCTAACAGAAACCAAGGATAGGGAAAGCCGTATAACATTGCAAAATAGACAATAGCAATATAAAAAATAATACCACCACCTCTTAATGTAATGCTTTTGTGCGAACTCCGCTCATTAGGTTTGTCAATAATATCAAATCTGTCGGCAATTCTGAAATATACAAGTTCTGCCACAAACAAAACCGGCAGAGCCAAGCCAATTAAGCACCAATCCATTGCCATAGTCAAAAATAATTTAAAGTTTTAATCAAAATCAAAACGGATTATATATGTATCTATCCCTTGAAACTCAACAAAGTTTTAAACATGCCTTTCTCTGCTGATGTTGGAAGATTTTCACAACCAATAGCTTCCTTGATTTTACTATTATCAACAACAAAATTTTCGGTAAGTTTCATAAGCCTCTCGCTATTCAAAGGCAAATGAATAATATCGCCAATTTTTGCAATACACTTTATTAAGCCTTTGCTTATGCCCCAAATAACAGGCTTTTTCCCCATTGATTTAGCAATAAGCATTATCAAAAGGTTTGTAGAAAGAGGTTTATCATCAGCAACATTGTAGATGCCACTTGCAATATCCTTTTCAATAAGCGATTTAATAATAAAGCATAAGTTATCCACTCCCATAAAAGAACGTGAATTATCAAATTTGCCCAAAGGCCAAGGAATACCTTTGCATACAACTTTGTATAACAAGTTTAAGTTGCCTTTGTTGCCCTTACCATGAATCATAGCCGGTCGAAGAATAAAAACACTCTTATCAGGCAACTCAAAACCTCTATTGTCTATTATATACTCCTCAGCTGCGCGTTTTGAACGACCATAAGGTGTTTTAGGGTTGCAGGCAACATCTTCCCTAAGAGCATTGCTATTAACTCTGTCGGTAGCCGCTTTAACACTGCTGAAAAATATAAAACGTTTAGCATTTGACTTTGAAAACATATCAAACACCTTTTGAGTAAGCCCGGTATTTATTTCAAAATACTTACTCTCATCTGTAGTGTTTTTAGTATCATGAGCCATACCGGCAAGGTGAATAACAGTATCAACAGAATTCCATTCAATCATTTCAATGTCATTCCATGTAAAGAAATTGTCATACGCACCTTCGCCTTGTTTAATATCCAAAGCAATAAGATTGCAATTCAGATTCTTTTTCAGAAAAGCTGAAATATTAGAGCCAACAAACCCGTAAGCCCCGGTAATCAAAATATTTAATTTGTTTTCTTGCATCTTTGTCTAATAAGAACAATTGGTAATTATGAATTAATTCCTCATTTCTAATTGTTGCAAAGCCACGAACTAATTCCTAATTTAACAGGCTATGCCTATTTAATATTGCGAAGATAGTAAAAAAAACTTAATAGATAGGAATTTATCTATAAATAAAAAACTCCGAGATGAAAAATCAATTCGGAGTGTATTAATCTTATTTATGGGATTATAAATAATAGTTATCATTAAATTCTAAAAAGTCTTTTTATACTGCTGAATGTAAAATCTTTAATAAATGCTACTAATGTAGAACTAAAAAATACTAACGGAATAATAATTAATATATATACAAAAAACTGTTGTTGAGATTCAAAGAAATGATTTTTAAAATATGAATAGTATAAAATATCAAACATTCCACAACAAAGGTATATATCTAAAGTATATATAGAAAGTTTTGATAGAATTTTAGAATTACTTTTTTTGTTGTATAGAATTAAAAATATAGCAGTAGCTATTGCTAAATAATATATACTCCAAACCTGTCCTCCAACTGGTGTAAAGGTTTTGTTTAATATCAAACTGACTCCTGCATCAGATAAACATAAAGCAACGATACCTAATACTAAAAATATTTTCTTGATTTTAGGCTTATATTCTGCAATATACGAACCAACGAAATAGAATGTAATAGCTCCAATTATATCAAAATAATTTGGAAAGACTTGAACCCCTCCTCTATTAACAAATAAGGGAATAGCGCTATTAAATATGCAAATTCCAATTAAAAATAATCTATTCTTTTTTGTCTCTAATTTTTCAAATAGGATATTTAAAAAAGGCATTAATAAAAATAGTCCTATATATAGTTCAATATACCAGCCATAAGGTATAGCTGTAAAATTTAATAATGATTTCAAGTATTGAAAAGCTGAAAAATTTTGATTTAGATAGAATATTTTAAATAAAACGAATAGTACTGAATAGAATATGTATGGATTTATAACCTTCCAGATACCTTTAAATGTTTTTAAATTTATTTCATCATATCTTTTCCTCCTATGCAAATAACCAGTCAGCAATACAAAAAGAGGAACAGATACATAGAATAGAGACATTAAAACTCCTTGAAAAAATAAATTTGTATCTGTAATAGGAGTATCCATAAAGTTTGTATGCAGATAAAAGAAATGCCCTGCAATTACAAAAAGAATGGCAGTAACTCTTATTATGTCAAGTCCTGATTCTCTATTATTTAATTGTGGTGGTTGGTTGGTTGGTTGGTTGGTTGGTTGGTTGGTTGGTTGGTTGGTTGGTTGGTTGGTTGCGTTTATACATAATATTATCAAAAAAAATTATATCTCTAATAATAAATAACTAATAAATATTCATGTTTGTTAAACAAATTTTTTGCTAACAACTACCCCATATGGGGTAGTTTAAGGTAATTACTATGTAATTAAAATTGACTAAATGTCAATTTGTGCCTTAAAATGGGGCATACAAGGTATTTGCTTTAGCAAATAGGATTAACTGAATGTTAATCCGACCGCAGTATGGGGGAGCATAACTCCTATGCGACGGAGGAAATCAGTGCTCTGTGCGACGGGGAACTTTATCTCAAAGCTGACAACTAACAACTAAAAAACTATTTAGATTTAATCTTAAACAAAAGTAATTCAAATGCTTTATAAACAAGGCGTAGCCACATAAAAAGTATATTAGAGTAATAGTTGTTTTCTTTGCAAGCTCTTAGGCACTCTTTGTTTATAATATTCTTACTTCTGAAACCCTCTGTGCTTGCTCCTCCGGTACGCATAGTAACAAAATCCAATGGTAAGTATTTGCAGTTTATTTTAGCTTTTACAACAAAGCGGAGGAGTAACTCAAAATCAGCGGCAATCTTATAATCGGTTTTATATAACCCTAAAGTCTCATAATGCTCACGTTTAACGTAGAAAGATGGGTGGGCAAACATAAATCCCATTCGCATCATATATGGCCTAAAATTTTTTGAGGAATAGTATCTAACGCATTTGTTTAAGTTCTCCGTGTTAACAAAGTGTATATCACCATAAACGGCATCAATACTTTCTTTGTTAAAAGCATTAACTACTTGCTCAATAATAGTATCAGAAGTAAAAAAATCATCAGAGTTAAGCACGCCAATAATATCTCCTGTTGCCATTCCGATACCCTTGTTAAAGGCATCGTAAATGCCGTTGTCTTTCTCTGATTTTATAATTTGTCTATCACTTGCTGATTGTTTAACAATCTCTAAAGTATTATCTTTTGAAAGACCATCAACAATAATATGCTCAATATTGTGGTAAGTTTGAGCATTAACCGATTTAATGGTATCAGCAATAGTCGCTGCACTATTATATGTACAAGTAATTATAGATACTTTCATTGATATAAATTATTTTAGTAATTTATTTTTTATGTATGCTTTAACTGCGTATGTACGTTTTTCAAAGCACCAGTATATACCGTATGTTATTAACATACATATTACTATTGCAACAATATAAATTCCAATTGAATATATATTTATACTTTCGCTTTTGGGTAATCCAATACTCTCCATTAACCAGCCAAGAGGATTGTGTACTAAATAGAGAGTATATGAAAAGACAGCAAGTTTTGAGCCTAAATTATTTATGAAAGTTGCTATTTTGTTTTTAGGTTTGCTGTTAGCTATAAAACTTATTATTATGCAAAATGATAAAGATAGCATATATTGTAAAGCGTCAAATGTAATTTCACTAACACTGTATTTTAATGTTCGAGATCCACTTGTTAATTGTAATGCAAAAATTGAGAGTATTGCACCAATGATTGCAAGATATAAATATATTTTACTCTTTTTGCTATTTAATGTAAAGAATGTTAAGGCTCCCATTCCCCAAATTACCAAATATTTAAATTCTAATTTAAGGAAAACTAATGCACAAATAATTAAAATTACAGAAGGAATAGTCTTGTTCTTATTTTTAATATGAGCGATAATAGCTCCTATTATAATATAAAACCATACCTCGTATGCTAAAGACCATAAAGGTTCACAATGAGGTATAAAACCAACTAAAACACCTTGTAGAGAAAACAAGTTTCCAACCCAATTAATCCAGTCAATTTTACCTCCAAGGGAGTATGTGATAGGTATAATAAGCAATAAAACAGATATTAATGGAAGCATTATTCTTACAAAACGGTCTATAGCATAACTTTTTAAGTTGAATGTTCCTAAACGAGCTTTATCAAGTGCTTTACCTCCAACCAAAAGTCCACTTAATACAAAGAATATAAGAACAGCCTCTTCTCCCAATCTTGTAGAGAAATAGAATATTTGAGAAAAAATATTTTGTTGTTCCGCAGGGAGTAATCCGTATTCAACAAAAAAGAATCCTCTGTAATGACATAACATTACCTCAAACGCAGCCAAAAATCTTATTAGGTCTAACCAATAATAGTGTTGTTTGTTATTTTCAGTTATATTAATCATTTACAATTCAATATTATAATTATCTTTAATATACTTTTTTATTTTATTCTTATCGTTGCCACAACGTTTCTTTATCTCAAAGATCTTTGCATCAACAAGAGTCCTGTACCACCAACCTTGAAGAAAATGCCACAAAAAACCCTCTTTGCCATCTAAAAAACCACCACGAATAAAGTATCTGATACAGAAATATATAAATGCCCTCCAGAAAAGAGGCATCTTACTATATCGTGTTTTATTCTTATGCTTATTTTTGGCATTATAAGAATAATTATATTTAATATTTATATCATTATCGGAATATAAATTTAAATAATCAATAGCCTCTCTAATTGCATATTTATTGTGTTTACTACTCCATTCTTGTAATGTAGATAGATTATTGTCAATCCATTTTCCTTTAAATGATATAATCTCTCCATCTACCATTATGTGTTCATCCATCATTCTTGGTTCACATATAGCTTTCCCGTATCTGAATAATCTGATTTGAGATATTTTACCTAATCCAAATTTTATTCTTCTTTTTAGGAAAAAACGATCTAAACATATTTCTATTCCTGATACATTATCAGAAACTTTTGGTAGTTTATTGTTTATTTCGTCAATCAATTTATTATCAAGATATTCGTCTGCATCAATTCTGATAACCCAATCTGTTTTTATTGGTGCATTCTTTAAGGCCCAGTTAAATTGTTTTGAATAACTATTCTCCCATTTATTGAATAAGACCTCAGCTCCTAACTCTTTAGCTATATTTATGGTTGAATCCGTTGAAAAACTATCAATAACAAATATTTTATTTGTTATTAGTTTTAAATTTTCAATACATCTCTTAATATGTATTTCTTCGTTATATGTTAATACAATTGCAGATATATTAGCCATAATAATTTATCAGTTAAGGCGGATATTATATGTAGTATTAATATAATTTATAATTTCCTGCTTATTACCGTTGCAATGTTTTTTTATTTCAAAAACTTTTGCATCAACAAGAGTGCGATACCATAACCCTTGTAAAAAATGCCAAAGAAAGCCCTCTTTGCCTTCTAAAAATCCACCTTTTATAAAATATCTTATGCAGAAATATATAAAAGCTCTTATGAAAATAGGGATTTTTATATATAGTTTTTTGTCCTTTTCTTTCCTTGAAATTTCTTTGTCTGATTGTTTCTGAGATAAATTTAATTCCAAATCTAATAACTCAACTGCTTCTCTTATGGCGTAGTTATTATGTTTCTCTATCCACCACATTAATGTATTTAAGTTGTGGTCAACAAAATCATTTTCAAAAGTAATTGTCTCTCCTTCTGACAAAATCAGATGCTCATCCATCAATCTTTGTTCGCATCTGCCTTTGCCATTTCTAAACATTCTTAAAATAATAACAGGATATGTTCCTTTTTTTATCCATTTCCCTAAAAATATATGGCGTCTTTTAAGGCTAACACCTGATATATTTTCTGGAATTTTAGGTAGTCTGTTTTTTAATTCATCAATTAATTCAGGGAGTAGGTATTCATCAGCATCTAAACGTAATATCCATTCTGTTTTAATATTAATATTATCTAATGCCCAATTAAACTGTTCTGCTTGGTTGCCTGGCCATCTGTTTTGTAGAACAACTGCTCCTAAATCTTTACAAATTTCAACCGTTTTGTCTGTAGAAAAAGAGTCTATAACATATATTTTGTTACAGAACATTTTTATATTCTCCAAACAACGGCGAATATGCAACTCTTCATTATATGTCAGAACTATTACTGTTAAATCTAACATTGCTCTTTAATTACACGTTTTTTCAAAAATACTGCAGGATTACCACCTACAACACTCCAAGGTTCAACATCTTTAAAAACGGCAGCCCTTGCTCCAACAACCGCCCCTTCTCCAATAGTAACTTTTGGACCAATAAATGCTTCGGCTGCAATCCATACTTTATCTTCTATTTTAATAGAGGAAGGTATCATAGGAAAATTTGGATCAGAAATATCATGACTTCCTGGACAAATGAAGACCCTTTCAGATATAATAGTATTATTACCTATTATAATTGGTCCTGTATTATATAAATTTACACCATTGCTAATACAACTATTATTGCCAATAATTAAGTTCCAAGGAGCCCAAACCCTTGCAGAAGGGTATATTGTATTGTTTTTGCCAATTTTAGCACCAAACAATTTTAATATAAAAGCTCTCCACCAATTGAAAAATTTTGTTGGTAATGGTCTAAATAAAAACCAATAACAGATATTCCAAATTAATCTGCCCAATTTGTTCTTAACTGAGAGATTGTTTTTATAATCTTTGCCTATCAGTAATTCATTACCCATAATATATTATTAAATTAAAGCTTTATACAAATTAATTAATCCGTCAACAGTTTTATCAATAGAGTATTTCTCCTTAACTAAATTAACACCATTTGTTGCCATTAAATTATACTCTTCTGTTGGAGTATTTAATGCGTTTTTAATAGTACCACATAAACTCTTTTCGTTACCATCAATCCACCAACCGCAATTGTGAGTGTTTAACTCATTCCAAGGAGTACCTTTTGATGCAATACAAGGAATACCCATACTTAAAGCTTCAGGAATAACCATACCAAAATTTTCAGAACGGCTTGGCAAAATCAGATAATCCAATTTTGCCATCTCTTGTAATGCATTCTCTTTTGAGAGTAATCCTGTAAACACAACATTGTTCATATTATGCTCACTTACAAAGGTATGTAATTTTTTTGAATATTCGGGGTCGTTCCCACCACCAATAATAGTTAGTTGACAATTTTTTGTGTAATTACCAAGCTTTTGCCAAGCCGAAAGAAGTACATCAATATTTTTTACAGGGTCAGTTCTTCCAACAAATCCAAACCGAATAATGCCATCACTACTTATTAAGTGTTTTTTCCCATAATCAACAACTCCGTTAGGAATAACAGCAATAGAGGTGGTAATCCCCAACTCTCTTATACATTCAGCCTCATATTCACTTGTGGCATGTATATATGCAACACTTTGCAAATCTTGTTTTTGAAAAAGTTTAAGAAAGAGTTGTTTCTTAAAAGATGTCATCTTAAGAGCATCTCTATTGAGCATGCCATGAATTGTAACAATACATGGTTTATCCTCTTTTCTTGCAACTCGTATGGTTTTATAAGTAGGGTAAGTCCAAATACCATTAGCGTGATAAATATCATAAACTCTATTTGATTCCAAGAATTTTTTCAAATTCTTGCTATAAACAAATTGAGTTTTACCATCAAAAGGCAAAGCATTAATACCATCATAACTATCTCCCAAATATGCATCATCATCAGAGTAGGGCAGTAGAGTAACCATATCAATATCAATACCCCTATCTCTCAAAAGTCCATAACTATTCAGAGTAGAGGTAACAGCCCCTCCGCTCGACAAATTCAAATCAGTTATGGTTTCAAGAATCTTCAAGTTGTTAGTTGTTAGTTGTTAGTTGTTAGTTGTTAGTTGTTAGTTGCGCTTCTAATTTGTCAAATTGGACTAATTAGTCTAATTGGTCTAATTTAAACATCTAATTCCTTATCCCTAATTTCTAATTCTAAAAAACTTATATCAGTTTCTTGTAAACAGATATAAGTTTATCAGTAACAGCGGATACCGAGTAGTTATCAATAACAAGTTGTCTGCCACGCAATCCCATTGCTTTACGGTCAGTTTCAGTAGTAGATATTGCATTTTCGATGGCAGATGCAATATTGTCAATACCATCATTAATCCACCAACCGCAGTTATGAGAGTTTAGCTCTCCCCATGGAGTGCCTTGAGTTGCAATGCATGGTACACCACAAATAAGGGCCTCAGGAATAACCATACCAAAGTTCTCTGATTTACTTACCAATAGTTGATAATCAAAACTGCTAACCATTTCAGTCAGTTCATTACCACTTAAAAAACCACAAAAAACAACATTGTTCAACTCTTTGTCTGCAACAAAGTCGGTAAGATGTTTCTTATATAAAACATCTCCATCACCAGCAATTATAAGTTCGCAGTTATCAGTTTTACTGCCAAGTTTTGCCCAAGCCTCTAATAGTAGGTGAATATTTTTTATAGGGTTGATTCTACCTACAAAACCAAAACGTTTAACAGAATTCTCTTTCTCTCTTATAGGAGAAAGTTTTATATCCAAGCAGTTTGGGATAATCTCAATAGGTGTTTTAAAACCAAGAGCTTCAATATATTCTGCCTCTTTACTGCATGTAGCCTGAATAAGAGTAGCATTATTCAAATCTCTGCGTTGAAAAAGAGCAAGAGCCAATCTCTTTTTCCAAGGTTTAGAATCCAATCCGGCAGGGTATAGCATACCATGAGGAGCAATAATAAAAGGCTTGTTGTTTCTCATTGCCCATTCCGCAGTAGCATGCGAAGGATATGTCCATAAACCATTGGCATGGTAAATATCATATTGTTTGCCTGTGCGAAGTTTATCCTTAAAATTTTTACTATAAACAAATGGGTTTTGAGCATCGTTATCAACAGCAATAATAAAGTTATCATCACCAATAACATCACCACTATTAATAGTTAGCACATCAGCCTCTACCCCTGCATTATTCAACCCTTTAAGCAGATTATAAGTACACGAAGACGGCCCTCCGCTACTCTTACTCAATCCTGATATTGTATGTAGTACTTTCATAATTGTTAAATTAGGAATTAGTACGTTATTATTAAATCTATTAATTTGTCCAATTAGACTAATTAGTCTAAAAACTTAAACGGCATTAATTTGCTTTAAAAACTTTTTTGTCATAATAAATCTAACAACTACCCGTAGGGCAACGAAGTTGAAAACTAACAACTTTTATTATTGACCTTATTTAATTTCTAACAACTGATACAAAGCATTTTATCTGCTTTGTATCTCTTTCCTCAAAATCAACAGCAATGGCATTATCTCGGTATTGCTTATAATTTTGTTCTATGTCGTTAATTGCCAAGTTGAAAGAGTCAATATTATCCAATTCAAAAGTAACACCTGTCTTTGGTGTGATAACCATTTCATTACCGCAACCAACTCTGTCGCTTACAACAACAGGTAATCCCCAATAAATAGCCTCTTCAACAACCAAACCCCATGTCTCGGTTCTTGATGGCAAAATAAAAATATCATGCTCTTTGTAAACTTCGGGTAGTTTGTCGTTTTCAACAAAGCCTTTAAAAGTAATATTATCTTTTGATAAAGTCTTTAACTCTTGTTCTAGTTCTCCTTTTCCAACAATAGTCAGATGTTTTCCGTTCTTGTTAAAGCGTTCAATTAAGAATCGCAAGTTCTTACATTCAATCAATCTGCCAACATAAAGGTATTTTTTTTCTATTGATATTTTATCTTTATCAATAAACCTTTCAGGTTTATGAAAAATGCCAACCCCGCCTGTAATATAAATATCACCTTTAAACCCAATAGCATCGAAAATAGCTTTATGAGCAGTTCCTGAGGGTAGGGCAGTAGAACACCTGTTTATAATAACTCGTTTAATAAAACCTCTTAAACCCGAAATATTTGATTCATAAATTGTGCTTTCGCACATAGTCGCATTTTTACGCTTTGGGGTGAGGAATGAAAGAATAATATATTCGGGAATATACCACCCCTCATGAATAATCTTTTTGTATTTAATCTTTCTTAAAACAGAAATGAGTTTAAAGAAACACTTTATTTTATTACGTTGTTCAATATCTCTTTTGTAAATAAATTTATAATCAAATTTACACTCGTTTAATTCATCTTCCGAAGAATTTTCAGCACCGTCATAGTACCCGCAATATACAACTAAAACCTTTCTCTCATTTGCAATGCAATTAAAGAGATTGGTTTTGTAGAACGAAGGAGTCCCGGTTAAAAATACTATGTCGTATATTGGCTTTGGCATTAATACAAATCTATTTTATAAAGTGATTCTTGATATATCTCATCTTAAAAGGTTTTAAAGCTCCAAACAGAACTGATTTAACAATCTTGGGAGAATAAAATTGTATTAAATTTCGGGTTTTTATTTTATCATATATTATAAAATCGTAATAGTTGCCGGGAATACTAGAATATAATATCTTATATCCTGCATTAATGCAGCTATCATATACCTCTTTTGAGAAAAAACCTATCGGGAAACATATTTCGTCCACCTCTTTGTTTAGTAACTCTGAAATATACTTTTTACTACCCGAAATTTCCCTCTCTAAATCTTGCCCTGAAAATTCAGTAAGATTTTTATGCGACCAAGCGTGTGATTGAAAAATGAACCCGCAATCTTGCAACTCTAAAATCTCATTATTATTTAAGTATCCCTCTTTACCAATAAGGTTAACAGCTAAAAATACGGTAGGTTTTATATTATATTTCTCAAAAACATCTTTTGTATCATATATACCTTTAAATCCGTCATCAAAACATATTTGAATTTGATTTTTCTTTTCAGTAATTTTAGGAACAATATCAAACCTGCACTTTACGATAGTATCAATATGTTGTTTAAACAACTCAATATCTGTACCCATATCGGTATATTGAGTATGGCTAAAAACATCGTGATAGAATAGAATTTTACTCTCTCTATTCTTGTTTAACATAGCTGATACTTTTAAAAGAATTTCTTTTATTGGGTTCATAGCGTGAAATTATCAAATTATTTATTAGAGGCAATATTTATAAAATCTTTCAAACACTTCTCATATAGACTATAATTCCAATAATTATGCATAAGATTATAAGCATTGCTACTCATCTCTCTATAACCCTTTTCATCAGATATTATATTGCACATATATTTATATAATTCATCTTCAGAATTATAGTTGAAAACATATCCTGTCTTTTTATTATCCACTAAATCATACTTTGCTCCAACCTCATTGCTTACAATAACAGGTAATCCGGCAGACATTGCTTCATTTATTACCAATCCCCACTCTTCGCTACTTGAAGGAAGAATAAAAGCATTTGCATTTTTATATTCATTATGCAAATCATTTCCAAATTTTTTTCCTTTAAAAATGAGATTGTCGTTTCTATATTTTTCTTTATAATAATCTTCTAATATCCCCCCACCAACAATATTAAGTTTTACATTATTATTTGTTTTAGATAATTTAAAAAATGCCTTAAACATTACATCTAAATTTTTACATTCAATGAGTCTGCCGACGTATAAAAATGTGAAAGGACTATATGGTTTATTTAAATAATTTTCATCTCTAAATTTATTATTATCTATCATCATTGGCATTAGTAGAACTCTTTTTTTATTCATTCCATATTTTGTGAATAAATCAAAATGAGTTTGTGTCCCTCCGGCTAAACCATGTATATATTTATTTGAAAAAATTATTTTTAAAATAAATTTTTTTATTTGATATTTGATAAATGATTTTGGGCGAGAATATCGCGTGTCAGAATCAATGCCTATTGTCTTTTTATAAAATAAATTTAAGATAAAAAGTATGTAAAATTCAATTGATACATACCCATTCATAATTATACAATCGTATTTTGATAATACTTTCTTTAAGAATGAAAACTTCTTGAAGAAGTTATAATTTTCAATACATATTGCATCATCTTTGATATTTGATGCTTCAGACGCTGAACGCATATAACAATATTCAATACCCAATTTATCATATACAGCTTTATTCCTATCGATTGTATATGATGCAGGCTCCATTAATATTGCAAATGTTTTCATTTTCGTAATGTATTAATTGTTTTCCTTAAATGAGAGATATTGATCTTAAAGAAAATATATAAGTTGCCCCAAAGAGTTTTTGAATACATTAATCGGAATAAAGGTTCAACATTAGGTTTAAATAACGTCATCTTATATTCATATCCCCCCCGTCCAAAATTAATAGTTGTCTCAGAGTTTTTATTTCTTTCAATCCAATGTCTTATTACGTTATACAAATTGTATTTACTCTCTTTATATAAAACAATCCATCTTATATATTCATTTTTTTTAGTATTTGAAAATATTAATCCTGCTGATATTGGATTGTTGCTGCCATCATAAAGAATGGGTATCTCTAAAAGGTTATTATTGTATAGCTCTTTCCAGAAATTAATCATCAAGGGATTAAAATATTCTTTTGAGCGAATACCTGTTTTTATCATTTCAGATACAAGATAATTAATTTCATTATTAGGGAAGTTGTAATTTTCTTTCTTTAAAAATAATTTATATGAGAACTTACAACTTTCATTATATCTACATTTAATATTTTTCCTGTTTTTTGCTTTTAGATATGATAAATCCTGTATGGGATCATCAGAGATTTCTCTTTTTATATATGAATATTCTGTTTGAGAAAATAAAAAAGCATTAGAACAAAAAACTTTGTAATATGAGATTAAGGGTGAATTATATCTCATATTATCAAGAAATATACTCTTAATATTTTTATCATCTTTAATGAATGAATGTAATTCCCATATTATATCAAAGCAATTTTCAATTTCAGAAGATATTATACAATCACATATATCTGAATGAGCTTCATTGATGAAATGTAATTGTCTATTTTTATTTAGGTAAAATGGAAATATAGCTTCACATTTATTGTATCCTTCGCATTGGTAGTATGTTAAAATGTATAATTTATTTGTGGAATTATTTCTTAATAAAGATTTCCATGAGATATAGTTATAGTCAAATGATTGAAAAATGGTATATTCTTTTCCTGAATTGTATATCATATCCCAATCATTTTTAAGTTTTTCAAAATCGTTAATATTTTCAATTACAGAAATCATATATTTTATGTATTATATTTTTTTAGTATAGAGTGTGAGCCATGTATAGCTCCAATTAAGATCCATACTCTAAAACAATCAATACCCCCGGCTGCATATATTCCACCTTCAGCAATCATTTGTATTGATACAAATATCAGCATGGCAAAAAGATAAGAACCCCATAATTTATCTTTTTTCTCACATTGAATACACTTTTTAAAAGAACTGCCCCAAAGCAAGATGAAGCCAAGCAACCCTAACAATCCTGTCATTGACATAATTGCCAACCACCCTGAACCTGGTTCAACAACACCTGTTTCTGTCTTTAAAAAAGAAGCTTTCCCTGTTCTTTCGTTATACGCGGTAATATATGGGGCATATCCAAATCCTATACCAACTAAAGGACTCTCTTTGAACTCTCTAATACGTTGATCCCAAATAAGAGTTCTTGAAGAAAGTATGTCAACCTCTCCTGTTTGTTGGTTAATTGCAGAATTTTTTTGTTCAATTTTTTCCAAATAAGAATCCCACAAAGGAAATGTAATAACAATAGCAACAATAATAGTTGCTGCAATTCTTATAAATATATCCATTCTTTTACGATATACCCTGAATAAAAAGAATATAGTCCCACCAATACATGCTGTCAATGCAATTCTTGAACCGGCTAATAGCATACAAAGAAAAGCTACAATAATCAGAGGGATTGCTATAATTTTTGTCAGTTTTTTTGCATACAACTTATATAATAAAGTTACAATAGCCATTGCTGCTGTTGATGACATTATCATTGAGTGGCTTGTAAAACCTTCAAAACCTGTTCTGCCTTGTTCTCGAAAAAGTAATGCAGGAATTGATAGAATTACAACTATAATCCATAGATTCTGGATATATTTAAAAGTATTAACTCTAAATTTATCATAAAAATCAGATTGTATAAAGGGTGAGGCCGTGAAAGTTACAATTACAAATAATATAAACCTTTCCCAAGGTCTGTAAACAGCACTAATATCATTTAGTAATATACTTAATATACAAGCTATGTATATTATTGTCATTCCAATATCAAGTTTACGTATAGTTGATTGAAAGAATGTAATAAAAAGAGTAAAAATTAATATTGCATAGTATAAATTACCTAAATCAAATGTTTGCAATGTTACTGCCTGATTAACTACTGCAAGTGCAGTAATTAATGCAATAATAGTACAAGTATTTATATTTTTAAGAATATTAGTTTTCACCTTTTTTAAGTTGTTAGTTGTATTTTATTAATTGGTCCAATTGGACTAATTAGACTAATTGGTCTAATAATATTATTCTTTATTATTTTTGCGATGTTCTATTCTGGCTTTACTCATTTGTTCCCTTATTCCACCATCTTCAACAAAAGTTTCTTGTAAGGAATCAAGTAATTTTCTCAAGAAAACATCTTCTTGGTGAATTAGAGTAATAGCTATATTTGCTATTGTTTCATCGTTTCTTGTTAAAATAGCATTTCTGTAAAATTCAGATTCATTATGTTTTGAGCATATTTTACGAGTTTGTGTTGCTTTGTCGCAATTATAATTCCATTGTTCAAGACCTCTAACTCTTAAATAATCTTCATAGTCGATTAAAAGTTCTTGTAAACTTGCCTTAGCAACATTAATTAATTTAATTTCAGTTTCGCTTGAAGTTGTAGATGCAGAGGACCCTTCTGCAATATTTTGTTTCCCACTTCTTGCTGCCTGAATCATTTGGTCAATAGTCCTATCTCCTTTTTCAAGAAATTTATGTACAAAATAGTATGTAATATCATAAATGCACTCAGCCTTTTGATATGCAATTAAATTACGATAATTACCTTTTTGTTTTAAAAACTTTTTTGTCATAACTTATTATAATTTGTCCAATTTGACTAATTAGACTAATAGGACTAATTTGAACAACTAACAACTGATTCTCTGTAAAAACTCATTTACAAGAGTATCTATATTAATATCAATAGTAAGTTCTTGCTTATATCTGTTATTTATATACTTTTCAATATTATTACTCAAAGATACAAAATCTCCTTTATCTATTAACCATTTATCACTATCTTTTTCAGGAATAAGTTCAGAAATACCTTGCCCTTTAACTGCGATAAATGGAATACCACATGCGTATGCTTCGGTATATACACAACCGAAGGCCTCCCAATATGATGGAAGAACAAATAAATCAAGAGAGTTGTAATAGTTGTTCAGTTCCCTATGAGATATTTCAGTCTCAAAACTTATTTGTTCATTTAGATTGTTATTTTCAACATACTCTTTACATTCATTCAAAGTTGCCCCACTACCAATAAATCTGACGAGTATATTGTGATATCCTTTACTTTTTAAAATCTCAACTGCCTTAATTAGTGTGATTTGGTCTTTTAATTTCCAAAAATTTCCGACACACCCAATAATAAATTTATCAGACTCTTTTTTAGGTTGGGTAGGGTAGAACTTTGAAAGGTCAACCCCATTATACAGCGTATATGTTTGTTTGGGAGTAACATCTTTATATAAAGTCAGGTACTCTAAAGTTTTATTACTAACCCCAACATTAATATCAATTTTATTACATATTCTGCTGCCATACCAAACCATATATTTTTTATGCCAACCCATATTGGCACAGCGTCCGTTTTTAAGGCTTAAAACATCAAAACCGTGATGTTGAAGAATAGTCCTAATTTGGGGATTTTTATTTTTAAGAGCATTTGCATATATGCCAAGTCCTGTAACGTGGCAATGTATAACTGCAATATCTTTAATATCAATATTTAAACCCTTAAGCTTTTTCTTGAAAGAACATATATTATAGCAATCAAAGGCTCCGGGCAATATGGCAGAAGGTACTTGAAGGGTATTAAATCTATATACCTCTATACCATCATAAATATAGTCTTTCTCATTGTTTTGTAGTAAAGAAGGTTTAAAAACAATAACCTTGTCATATTTATTGCTTTTAATAATAGCCTTTACCTGATCATATACATAAGGACCTCTAAAATTATCAGGCTCGGGGAAAAATGGAGTTACAACTATATATACCATCTTACCATCTTATGAATTTGCAAGTTTATCAATCTCTGTTTCCCAATCTTTAATTACACTTTTCCAATCAAATCTTTTACCTAATTCAACAGCATTTCTTGATAATTCTGAAACTTTAGCTGGGTTTGCAATTAAATCTTTTATAATATTTTTAGCTTCATCTAAAGTATTTACAACAAAACCATCTTCCCCTGTCGTTATCCATTCGTCTGCGCCATAATCTCCATATACAATTGACGGAACTCCTGCTGCTGCACACTCTAATGTAACTTTTGGGAACCCCTCGCTTCTTGATGGGAAAAACATAAGTTGCACCTTTTTTAATATCACCGATAATTTATCGTGCGATAGCGAACCATGCAAAGTAACATTTGGTAAATTACGTTTCTTTGTCTCGTTTATAATATCGTAATTACCACCACCGCCAACAATATGAAAATTAATATCCTTAAAACTCTCGGCACACATAAAGAAATCGGTAATGCCCTTATCTCTCATATTGTTGCCAATAAAGATAATATCTGTAAGTTTCTCTCTTTTTGTATCGTTTACAAATCTATTAAAGTCTATTCCAAGATATAAAACACCATTTGATTTTATACCTATATTTTCACTATTATAAATTTGCATATATTTTGTAATGGAAAATACATTATCATACAAACTATAAAATTTTACTGCATTCTCATTGCTTCCCAATCTTGCTATCAATTTTTTGTAATTTGTACCTGAATAAACACCCTCAACTGTAAAGAATGATTTTTTGCCTAATATCTTTTTCCAGAAGTAAATATATTTAACAAGTTGCTCTTTGGGTAGATAAAGTATATCGCATAATATTACACCTTTAAGCCAGCACCAATATTTAAATATTCGATAAGGTAATCTTGCTTTTATAATTTTCACACCTTCAATAGGCTCAACATTAAAATCTCCATTCTCAAAAGCCATAGTATATACTTCATACTTGCTTTTGTCTAAATATTTGGCAAGAGCAAGACAATTAAGGTTTTGAGCATTAGTGCTATTTATAAAACCTCCCAAAAAAAGTTTAATTTTCTTATGTTTCTGCATACTTTACGACTTTATAATATCATAAAAAGCCTGTTTGTTAAAAGGCGTATAAAACTTATTATACCACTCTTTAACTATTTTAGAGTCCTCTTCTGAATATTTAGGATTATCTAATCTTTCAAGAACCTCTTCAATTGTATTATCCATGTATAAAGGATATTCATATTCGTCATAAAAGATTATTTTACCATCAGGAATAATATCTGATATTAAAAAATATGTTGGAACTCCGTGTGCTGCAAACTCAAAAGCAGTAGTTGAAAAATATGTTATATGAAGTTTAGTACGTTTTATAATCTCATCAATTCTATCTTTTGTCTCTGTTATATCATAACCATTACACTCTTTTTGTAAATCGACAGAGTTATCAAAACGTGGGTGGTGTTTATATTCAACTTTAATGTTGTATCTATTTATGCGTTTAACAGAGTCAATAAAGAGGTTCGTAAATTCATTTTTATCCCACAAATCATCACTTGTGTATTGCAGAGAATAGAATATATTTTCACCCCCTTCTTTAATCTCTTTATCTCCATTCTCTAATGGACAACCTATTATTTTAACCCTATCTTTTAATATGTTTATATTATCTTTATTTCTAAAAAAGGCATTGTATGTTCCCTCTCCATAAACCAAAAAGTTCAGGTTGCTTATATTATGTTCATCTCTTATCTTCCCATCTTTATAAAAGTACCCTTGGTGTTTAGAATATATTATACCATGTTGTATGTCATAAACTTTTCCGTTTTTATTAATAAAGCAGAACAGGTGCTCCATGCTACCCGAAATGGTAATATATTTTTTTACTTTAAGTTTACCAAAAGTAATGATATTTATGATTTTGGCTACTATACGCTCTTGTTTAATATAATCGTATTTTAATATGGTTCTAATAAGTTTGCGAATAATTAAAATAGTTAATAGCAGAGCATCTCCTCTTAAAGTTTTTGAGTTGTGTGGCTTGTCAGTACCTCCCGCAGGTTCTTCAATAACCACATATCTTATTCCATTTTCATTGCATACCCCTATAAGAGGATCAAAATATGGGTTTGTACCCTCTTTTGACCTGTTAAAATGTTGAGGATAGTAGAATATAACTTCTACTCTCTTTTTAAATATTATTTGAGAGTAAATCTGAAAGAATGAGATAAGTATGTTTTTTAGTTTAAACATTTTTTCTTAAAATATTTTTTACCCTTTCAATATCGTCTAAATCGTCAATATCAACCGAGTGCTCATCGTCTGTAATGTAAGCCAATGGGTTATCGTTGAGACTTGTATCGTTGCTCAACTCTTTAACAAGATTGATATATATACTTCCGTTAACTTTATAAATAGGAGGCATATCTTGACGTCTTATAGTTGATGGTAGATTGAGAAGATTATCCATCATTCCATCTTCGTTAATCTTTCTCATCAGGATAGGGTGCTCTTTAACTTTATTTACCGAAACAAGAGCAACGCACCCTTTAGATACAAACAACTCTAATGAATTATCAATGTCTTCTGTTGTTCTTAAGGGACAAGTGGGTTGAAGAAGCAATAATATATCATAATCCCTTCCTAACTCTTTTAAAGTATTAGCAGCATGGACAACAGCATCAATTGTTTTGGAGTTGTCTGATGCCAATTCAGCAGGTCTTAAAAAAGGGACATTAGCTCCAAAGCTCTCTGCAACCTTTTTAATCTTTTCAGAATCAGTAGTAATTACAACATCATCAACATATTTACTATTCTGGGCAGCAATAATAGAGTATGCAATAAGAGGCTTACCATTAATATCGTATATATTTTTATCTTTAATACCCTTACTGCCACCTCGTGCAGGAATTAAAGCTAATACTTTTAAATTGTTTATCATATTGTATTAATTAAATTATGTGATGATTTGTATGCGAAGATAATATTATAAATTTAAGATCTCTTCTACAAATTCTCTAAAAGCACCTTCTCCACCTTTTTTCTCCGTAATAAATTTTACATGCTTAAATGTGCTTTTGGGCGAACTTGAAGGAGCTCCTGAAAATCCAACAGCATCTAATAAATCATAATCGTTTAAATCATCACCAATGTAAGCAACATTTTTTAAATCGATATTAAGCATTGTGCATAAATCATTTGCAACAGAAAGTTTGTTTTTTACTCCTTGGAAAAGATAATCAACCTTTAACTTTTCAGATCTCCTTTTAACAATCTCTGTCTCTTCTCCTGTTATAATCCCCACTTTTATGCCATTGTTATGAGCAAATAAAACGCCTGCGCTATCGTATGTATTAAATTTTTTCCATTCATTCCCTGTTTGGTCATAATACATACCTCCATCAGTCCATACGCCATCAATATCTGTTAGGATTAATTTAATATCTTTCATAAGACTATTTTATATTTTCAGGATAGATAATTTCGTTCTTTGGAATATCTTTAATAATGGTTTTGCCAACAACTTCATTTAGCTGACTCCATTTATAACCATCACCGGGAGATAACATATGTAAATCATTCTCTGTTATTATTTCTCCAACTTTTAAATCTCTATTTGATGCAATGGAGCGTTCAAGTTTAATTTTTGCACTCTCAACACTTTTGTCAATATATAACTCCTCTTTCCCGAGCCATTTCTCAGCTAATCTAATGTCTCTAACCATTCTGTTTACTCCATCGGGACCCAGTGAGCCTAATTGATCGGTACCTTTCATGTGCCTATCAATAGTTATATGTTTTTCTATGATTTCAGCACCCATTGCAACTGCAGCAACTGTGGCGGCAATACCTATTGTGTGGTCAGAAAAACCTATTTTGTATTGACCATAATTATTTTTTAAATATGTAATTGTCTTTAAATTAAGATTGTCTGGGTGGGTAGGATATTGAGAGACACAATGTAGTATTGATATATTATTGTGATATTTGGTTATTATATTAAGAGCATCGTTAAGCTCTTTTTTACCGCTCATTCCAGTTGAAAGAATAATAGGAATTTTAGTCTCTGCCAATGCTTCAAGTAAAGGGAGGTTTGTTATATCTCTACTTGCTACTTTTAATTTATCCGGAGTAAATAGTTTAAGCATAGATAAACATCCTTTTGCACAAAGAGTCTCTATGAAATCAATACCTTTCTCTTTTGCGTATTTATATACCTCTAAATGCTCGTCATCGCTTAATTCTAAAAACTCTCTATGCTCTCCATATGTTTTACCAAATGAGTTTGGTGTTAGATATGGTTTGTTCATTTGAGAATTCGTAAGTTCCTCTTTTAAATCCCTTTTGGTCATCTTAATAGCATTCATCGATTCTAACTCAATGCCAAAAGTCTCTTCTTTAATAGGTCTGCATATAAGTTCAACAATTAATTTTGCAATATCAACAGAACCATTATGATTTTGTCCAATCTCTCCAATAATATATGTTCCCATAAAATTATTTTTTATTTTGAGATATAATAGAACTCATTTTTAAATAGTAATCATTATTACTATTTAAATAGTTAATAACATCATCTATCTTAATATTTAAATTATTATCTATAACATATTTAAATATGTTTTGTTGCATCTCAAAATCCTCTTGAGTATCTAATGTCAATCTTATAGGTTTGTCTTCAATCCATTTTGGAATTTGAATAAAGTTTGTGCTAAATATATTTTTATTTGCATATATATAATTTGTTACATGTTCATGATAGAGCTTTTCACTTGTTAAAGAATTTACTCTCTTTAAAGCATCTAATGTAACATATTCAGCCCAAAATCCATAATGAGTTTTTATAGTGGGAGTACCATCTGATGTGCAGAAAGATATATAATCCTCGTCTCTATTTTCGCTATAGTTTATTAACTCCCTTAGAGATCGCATATCTAAAAATGGGTTATCGGCACATATCCTAATAATTTTTGAGATATTATGAAATTCAGCAGCTTCAATAAATCTTAATAATACATCATCTTCTGATCCTCGATAACATAGACAATCATTTTTTATTGCAACATTTTCAATAATATTGTCTCTTTCGTTATCAGTTGTTGCAATAATAATTTTACAATCAATATTATTCTTTAATCGTTTGAGTAAGATCTCAAGTATTCCCATACCGTCAAAGAAAGGTATCACCATTTTTTGAGGTAATCTACTTGAACCAGTCCTTGCTTGTATTATTATTCCTGTTGCCATATTAAGTAAAAAGCATCTTTTATCATATTTGGCTATTTATAAAATTTAGTATACGTTTATTATATCTGGCTATATATAAAACTTTAAGTTTTATAACTCTTTTCCAATTTTTTAGGAGTCTTGCCGTTTTAATCTCTTTTTTTATAATATCCCACCTGCCAATATCAATTGCAATTCCTCGGCATTGAGTATATGTATTAGCTGTGCCATATAAATAGAGAGAATTACATATATCATATTTCTCTTTAAAGAATGTTTTAATATCAATAACATTTAATAGAAATGATAATTGTTTGTTTTTATCACTGCTATTACTTGCACTGCCTATTGTTCTCCTATATACACCAGTGATATCACTTAGGTATTTTATTTTTAAATGTAGCGAGAACCATATCCATATTGGATAATCACCCATCTTCCAATTTTGATTTTGGGGTTCTACCTCTTCAATATATTGGGCATATAAATCTTTTCTAAATAGAGTTGTTAAAGTACATATAGGATTACTAATCATTAATTCTTTTATTGTGGGCTCAAAATCGTTTGAGAAATTATATTCATGAGAAAATGATTTATCCAAATGAAGCATATTTATGCTTGTATAACACAATCCATAATCAGGATTTGCCTCCATAAAATCAACTTGTTTTTGGAGTTTTAGAGGGTCAGTCCAATAATCATCACCTTCGCATAAAGCAATATACTTACCCTTTACTCTGGGGAACTGATATGTTATTGTTATTTTCACTCCTTTACTATATTGATTTTCGGTTTGGTATATGGGCTTTACTATATCAGGGTATTTTGCTTCGTATTCTCTAATTATATCGGCAGTGCCATCGGTTGAGGCATCATCATGAATTAGTAATTCAAATGCAAAATTTGTTTTTTGCATAAGAATTCCGTCCAAACACTCTCTTATATATGGAGCATGGTTATATGCTAATGTTAATACGCTTACTAATGGTGTTTTTTCTGACATTATTTATATTAATCTAATTTTTCTTCGTAATATCGTTTACAAATTATTTGCTCAATAATTTCTATTTTATTGCATATTTCCTTCCCTATAAAAGAATTTATATGACTAGTAATCATATCAAATCCAATAAAGTTACTGAATGCCACTCCCGCAGAGAATCTTGGATTTATGTCTATTAGATAAAATTTGTCATTGTTGTGAATAAATTCCATATTAACACATCCAACTACATTTAACTTATTACCTATATATGAGACTGTTTCATTTAGTTCTTTATTATTAATGATCTTTATTGTTGTTCCTGCTCCATTCTTCGTCCTTAATAATTCTTCTCGAGGAATAGCAAAATCATTACCATGCTTGTCTCTGACGTAATCCACTGTTATTACAGAGCCAGATATCTTTTCTTGAATAATATACTTTGGTATATTAATTAATTGTTCAAGTTCTTTTATGTTTTCAATTATTTTTAATCCTTCACTACTTCTACCGTTTATTGGTTTTGCTATTGCGGGTAATGGAAAGTTTGTAGTAAGGTTTGATGAAGAAATAGAATTTGGTACGTTTACAATTATATCATCTTTAAATATATTATACATTGCATACTTATCTCTTGCAATATTTAAACATGATTCAGATTGTATATATACGTTAACACCAATATCTTTGAAACTCTTTCTGTTGTTATTTAGAACATCAATTTCCAAGTCTGTTAGGGGTATTATACAATCTATTTTTTCATTGATACATATACTACATAAAAAATTTACATATTCTTTATCTATAGCATAAGGTACTTGATATGTTTTGTCACACTCTTTTGATATAGCATGCCAAATGGTAGGATATATATCACATCCGACTACGTTGTGATTTTTCCTTTTTAATGTTTTTATTACACAATCTGCCGAAAATGAACCAATTGCTGTTACCAATATATTCATATCGCTTATTTTATAATTTTAGTTCTAAATAACTTTTATTTTCTTCTTTTTTGTATTCAGTAAACCCAAATGATTTATATAATGATATTGCAATAGGATTTACGGAATCACAATATATGTGTTGCATTTTATTCTCTTTACAGATACTTATCATTTTGGTAATTAATAAGCGAGCATAACCTTTCCCTCTTGCTCGTTCTTTTGTTGATAATATAGTAAGATATGCTTTATGGGTTATTGTATCATTACAATAAAAACTTATCATAGCTAACGTTTCTTTATTTTCTTTAATTACGAAAACTTTACCATATTCAACTAATTTAGATGCAAATATGCTTATTGATATTTTATTACTTAATGGAGTATTAAAGTCTTTATCTACTTCATTAAGGTAATCTTCTAATTCTTTTTTATTTGTTATGTGTTCTATTGTTTTCATTTGAACGATTTAATGTGCTGATAATAGATTCATGATTCCTCCTGTATTCCAAAAAAGAATGTTTTTATCCTTAAATGTTTCAGATGATTCGATTATATTATTCATTCCCCAAAATGCTTTACCTGAGTATGTCGGGTCAATAATCATTCCTTCGTTACTAATACATTCTTTTATTATATTCATTATTGAATTATTATATTTTGCATATCCTCCACAAATATATTCGTCATAAAATTTTAAATTGTCTAATGAGTATTTTGTGCCTAAATACTTATTTAGAAGTTTAATATTATCTGTTAATACCGGTAACTCTGCATCATAATTACGAGCAGTAGATATCGCGTGTATTTTTGTATTGGGATAATATTTTTGGACTCCTGCACATATCCCGCTCAGTGTTGTCCCTGTTCCGCATGCAATGAATATATGGTCTATATCTTGAATCTGAGTATATAATTCTTTGACAGCTTCATAATAAGAATATATCCCTTCAATTGATTTACCGCCACCATATATAAATTTAACCTTTTCTCCTTTACTTTGATATTGGTTAAGTACTTTAGAGATAGTTTCTGGAACTTCTGATTTCTTACATCGAGTTGTCTTTATTCCTGCTAATTGGCATATATAATAATTAAGAGAAGACTTATATTCATTTGGATTATCAGTGTATTCAACTAAATGCATTGGTATCCCAATTTTTGCACACATTAATGCACAAGCTCTATTGAAATTTGAACATGGACCTCCAGCTGTTAATAATACATCATAATTTTCTGATTTTATATCGGATAAAATGTATTGTAACATTCTTGCTTTACTACCTCCTCCTGCTTCTAAAAATAAATCATCCCTTTTTACATATAAATTAACTCCTAATTTATTTGAAAAATAATTTAATTTATTAACAGGAGTTGTATTAAAAAGTAAATGTTTCATATTTTTACTTCTTTATACAATCAATTACTCTTTGAATATCGTTTTCGCTTAAAGCATTGTGCATTGGTAGGCAAATAACCTCATCGGCAATGCGTGTTGCTATTGGTAAGTTCTTGGGATCTGACGACTCCAATCCTCTATAAGTTGAGAATGTACTTATTAATGGATAAAAATAGCGTCTGCCAAGAACGTTATTCGCTTTCATCTTAAAGTATAGTTCATCGCGACTCATTCCATAATCTTTCTCAACAAAAATTGGGAAATATGAGTAGTTATGTTTAACTCCCGGCATATCATCAAAAAAGCGTATTCCAGGTATGTTGCGTAACTCACTGCGATATATCTCGGCTACTCTTTTTCGTGCAGCTATTGAGTCATCAACTTTCTTTAAACTCAATAATCCGTATGCCGAGCGAATCTCGTCCATTTTACTATTTATACCGGGAGCAATAACCTCTGTCTCTCCGGCAAATCCAAAGTTTTTAAGATAGTCGATGCGTTTTTTTGTCTCCTCATCGTGCATTATCAATGCACCACCTTCAACAGTGTTATATACCTTTGTCGCATGGAAACTCAAAGTACTCATATCTCCGAAATTGAGAATGGACTCCCCCCTCATTCCCCCCAGTAGGGGGAGGTTTTGTATTTGTGATTTAATTATAGCAATAGTTTCATCAATGTTTGAAATTACTTCTTCGTTGGTTAGACGCAAAACATAAAATCCTTTTTCTTCTAAAATCTTATCTCTTATTTTGTCTGCTTCTTTTTGTTTAGGATTGTTATGGTATCCTCCATCTATTTCAATAATAAATGATTTTTCTAAACATACAAAATCTACAATAAAATCAAGGATCATGTGTTGTCTTCTCCATTTAGTTCCTAATTGATTATTACGAAGAACTTGCCATAATATATTTTCTGCCTCTGTGGGATTTTTTCTATTGTCTATTGCATATCCCTTAAGAAGTGCATAAATATCAGGGTTTCCAGTTCTTCTGTTATAGCCATATATTCCCCTCTCTACTGGAGAGGGGTTAGGGGAGAGGAGAACTTCCACCCCAAATGCGTGAGCTGCATCGTAAATAACTTTCAATCCGTATTTATCTGCTACCTCTTGAATACCTTTAACATCACAAGGTTTTCCGTAGCAGTGAACAGGCATTATGGCTGTGGTTTTAGGGGTTATTGCTGCCTCAATTTTAGCAGGATCCAAATTGCAAGTTTCAGGATCAATATCAACAAAAACAGGTTTTATGCCATTCCACCATAACGAGTGTGTAGTTGCCACAAAACTATATGGAGTTGTAATAACCTCTCCTGTCACTCTCAATGCTTGTAGTGCAGTTATTAAAGGAAGTGTTCCGTTTGTAAACAAACTTATATATGGCACTTTAAGATATTCGCAAAGAGCCTTCTCTAACTCCTGATGATAGTGTCCGTTATTAGTCAGCCACTTTCTGTCCCAAATATCTTGAAGATATGGCATCAACTCCTCTAATGATGGTAATAGGGGAGATGTAACTGTTATAGTCTTATTTTTATCCATATTATTTTAACTATTAGTTATTTAATGCTTTTTATTAGTTTGTTCCCTAAATCTAACAACTAACAACCAACAACTAACAACTCTTATTCTTTTTCAATAACGAAAGCAAATATAACAATTCTTTTGATTTAATTATGTATGATATTGATAAATAATAGACTAATCCTGTAATTAATCCGATAATTATTTGTAATAACAATCCGTTAATAAATAGGTTTACAGCAATAACTATTGCTCCCATTGATAATGAAAGGATTAATATAGGTAGTAAATCTCCCATCTGTTTGAAAAAACCAACATTAATGAGTCTTCCTGTATAATATGTATTTATTGCTAAACAAATTATAGAGGTAAATATTCGTCCAACACACATCCATATAATTCCAAAAGGTATAGCAATAATCAAGACTGCAACTCCAAGAATTTTTTTAATTATTTCGAGTTTTAAAAACAGGTCACTTCGCCCTTTAACTTGTAATAGATTAAGGTTTAATGCGTGTATAGGGTACCACATTAAACTAAAGCATAGTATTTGTAAATAAGGAACGCATTCAGCCCACTTTGCTGTTATCATAAATATGATTAGCGGTTTAGCTAATGCTGCAAGACCAATCATAATGGGAAATACAACGTATGCCGATAGTTTTATTAATTGACGGTATGTTGATTGTAGCCTATTATCGTCATCTTGTATTTGACATAGCAAAGGGAACGTAACCCTGCCTAACACTCCGGTAACTGTTGTTGCTGGAAGGTTTGCATATCCGTCAGCTCTGGTGTATTGTCCCAAATCAGCAGCAGAGAATTTTTTACCGATTATAATTGGATATATATTGTTGTATATGGTATCAATCAGTCCTGATGCCAATAGCTTTGACCCAAAACCAAATAACTCTTTAAACGATTTCCAAGAATATTCCCATGTTGGTCGCCATTTACCCCATATCCATAGCAAAATACATCTTACTGCTCCGCCAAATACTCCGGGCCATACAATAGACCATACGCCAAATCCTGTATATGCCATTGCTATTCCTCCAGCACCCGTAACCAATGCTCCAATAACTGAAATTTTGGCTTGGGTCTTAAAGTCCATCTTTATTGTAAAGAGGGCTTGTTGAACAATACATAATGAGTTAAGTATCAGAGATATTGCGGTAACTTTTATCAAATCTGAGAGGAGTGGGGTATTATAAAAGTCTGCAATTAATGGACCTGAGAAAAATAGTACAAAGTATAATACAAAACCGACAACTATATTAAAATAGAAGGTAGTTGAAAGGTCTGCTTGAGTTCTATCGTTTTTCCTGACAAGAGCAGTACTAAAACCACTATTAATAAGTGTTTGTGAAACGGCAGTGAATATTGCTAACATTCCAACCATACCGTAGTCCGATGGAGAAAGAACGCGAGCAAGCAGAATACCAATGATAAATTGAATACCTTGCAGAGAAAAATTCTCTGCAAAACTCCATATCATACCTTTCAGTGTTTTTCCTCTTAATGATTCTGCCATGTCAGGTATCAGTTGTTAGTTGTTAGTTGTTAGTTGTTAGTTGTTAGTTGTTAGTTACAACTAATATTAACCGCTTTTGCTACTTTTAGTACCTCACTATTACTCATTGCGGGGTTAATGGGTAAACTGAGAATTTCAGTAGCACATCTCTCCGCAATAGGTAAATATAATGAGTTAAACTCTTTATAGGCTTTGTGTTTATGTAAAGGAGTGGGGTAGTGTATCATTGTTGGAATACCTTGCTCCTCTAATTTTTGCATCAAATAGTTACGATTTTCTGTGCGTATAACATACTGATGCCATACATATTCGCCATTCTCTCCTAATAATGGTTTTATTATTTTATTGTTAGTAATGTTTTTGTTGTATTGTTCAGCAATTTCAATTCTGCGTCTGTTCTCTTGGTCAAGATATTTGAGTTTTACGCATAGCATTGCTGCCTGAATTTCGTCTAATCGGCTATTTATGCCAACGTATTTGTGTATGTATTTTTCTTCTGACCCATAGTTGCTTAATGCTCTAACTACCTCTGCCAATTTGGCATCGTTTGTAGTTACAGCACCACCGTCGCCTAATGCACCAAGGTTTTTTACGGGGTAAAAACTTGTACTGGCAGCATCGCCTAAAGCTCCGCACATATAACTCTCTTTCAATCCACAAACCATGCTTTTAGCTCCCATTGCTTGTGCATTGTCTTCTACTATTTTTAGATTGTATTTTTGAGCAATATTTTTGAGTTTATTGCTCCAGCAACATCGCCCGTACAGGTGTACGGGGATTATTGCTTTGGTTCGTGGAGTTATTAGTTTCTCAATATTGTTGATGTCAAGATTGAGTGTTGTTGCATCTATATCTGCTATTACAGGTTTTAATCTGTTTTCTGTTACAGCAATCATTGTTGCTATAAATGTATTGGCAGGGAGTATCACCTCGTCTCCTTCTGTCATTACTCCCATTTCAATGTAGGCTCTGAATATCAGTTTCAGTGCATCTAATCCATTGCCTGTGCCAACTGCATAGTTGCAACCTAAATATCGGCATAAGAGGTCTTCAAATTCTTTACATTTTTCTCCTCTTATGTAGCACCCGCTATTTATAACTTCTGTTGCTGCTTTAACAAGTTCTTTGCGGTATGGTTCCGATATTTTATTTAGATTTAAAAAATCCATCGCTTGCTCTTTTAGAGCCTATTATTCAGTTTTAGCTACATCTTTGAATATTGCTGAGATTGAGTCGGTACTGCTTGATAATACAAGGAATTTGCCGTGTTCTGCGCACTCATTAATTTTGTATTTATCAGCAACATTTAAGATTGCACCAAGCATAGCGCTCTCTCCTTGCTCGGGGCAGAATTGAAGTGTTGATGCCAAGTCGACCATTACCAAGTTCCCGCTATCTGCTTTAACAACCCAACCGCCAATATTGTTACAACCGTCAAACGCTGCAACAGTACTATCTTTTAGGTTAAAAATTACATAAGCTGATTCTTGATTTTCAGTTGTATTTATAGCTTTGTTATTAATTGCCGCCAATTCCCATTTACCACAAATTGTTGGTTCGTCTGTAGCTTGAGCTTGCTTTTTTGCACAACTTGCAAACATAGCAGATAGTGCAATTACCGATATAAAAAGTACTTTTTTCATCTTTATTATTTATTTAGTGCTTCAAGTTCGTTTAATATCTCTTCAACCTTTTTATCAAAATCGGCTATCAAAGCTTTGTAATAGCTTTTTACCAATTTTGTATCTTTAGTTCCGTTTGGGTGATTTATTCTTGATAAAAACTCTACTTGAAGATCTAAAGTGCGTCCTATCAATTCATCTATCTTATCGTCGTTGTTACCGCTCATAAAAGCGCCACTTAACAGACAACTTGCTATTAACTCTTCAGCAATAAAATTAATCTCTTTTTTTAAGTTACGTTTGTTTGCCATAATTATTATAATTTATTTATATAAACTCTATTAACTACAAAAATAATAAATCTTTTATTAAAAATATATGCTAATTTAAATATTAATCTTTTGTGTTGATATTCCTTCTTTCAATATTCATTATACGATGCATTAAATCTTTTATTGATTCCGATTTCAGTGCAACTCTCATCATTAAAAAGTTTATAGGGAATATAAAAGCCCATACAGGAACAGGAGCCCATACGTTGCTTACTCCAATCCATATAAAGAATTTAAAGCATATTATCTGTAACATATAGTTTATGAATTGTACTATACAAAATAATATAGCTCTATCAATTGTAGGTTTAGTGCGGAATGTATAGTAATTTGATAAAACAAAATTGGTAATAAAGCTCACAATAAAACCAATAGAGTAAGCAATTCCAACATAGTTTGGCATTATATATGATAAAGGAAGATATACGGCATAGAGTATAAACGTAACTAATGCGCCTGTAATAGCAAATCTGAGAACTTCGCCTTTATGCCTCTTCTTTGTTCGAGTTTCAGCCATATTATTATAAGTTTATTTATACAAAAGTAAGATAAAATTTACATATATATGTTATTTATAAGGGTAAATTTACTATCTGTAATCACATAAGAAAGGTGGTATGACATTGCCACACCACCTTTAAACTTATTATAATCTTTCTTAAATTAAGAATCCCAATAGGATACCTGCTGCTACAGCAGAACCAATCACGCCGGCAACGTTTGGTCCCATTGCATGCATCAATAGGTAGTTTGTTGGGTCATATTCCAATCCAACTGCTTGAGATATTCGGGCTGAGTCGGGTACCGCAGATACTCCTGAATTTCCAATAAGCGGATTAATTTTATTATCCTTCTTTAGGAATAGGTTAAAGAATTTGACAAATAAGATTCCTGATGCAGTAGCAATAACAAATGACAATGCTCCAAGAGCAAAAATCTTAACAGAATCTAACGTCAAGAACTCTGATGCTTGTGTTGAAGCACCAACTGTTACACCTAATAAAATTGTGATAGTGTCAATCAACGGACCACGGGCAGTCTCTGCCAAACGGCGAGTAACACCACTCTCTTTCAATAAGTTTCCGAAGAATAGCATACCCAACAATGGAAGACCCGAAGGTACGAGGAAACAAGTTAACAACAACCCTACTATTGGGAATATTACTTTTTCAGTGTGTGATACTGCTCGAGGAGCTTTCATTCTTATCAGACGCTCTTTTTTGTTAGTTAGCAATCGCATTACCGGCGGTTGAATAACAGGAACAAGAGCCATATATGAGTATGCCGAAACTGCAATTGCACCCATTAGATTAGGAGCAAGTTTTGATGATAAGAATATTGCTGTAGGTCCGTCTGCTCCACCAATAATACCGATAGCAGCAGCCTGCATTGGGTCAAATCCCATTGCCAAAGCAATCATATATGCTCCAAAAATACCAAATTGAGCAGCAGCGCCAATCAATAATAATTTTGGGTTAGAGATAAGGGCTGAGAAATCGGTCATAGCTCCAATGCCTAAGAAAATCAAAGGTGGATACCAGCCTGATTTAACTCCCCCATAAAGAATGTTTAATACCGAGTTCTCTTCATATATTCCTATTTGCAGACCTGCATCCATATTAAAAGGAATATTTCCAATTAGCATACCAAAGCCTATGGGTATAAGCAACATAGGTTCAAACTCCTTGGCAATAGCCAAGTATATGAAAACCAAACCGACAAGAATCATTATAATATGTCCGGGTGTTGCGTTGGCAAATCCGGTATAGGTCCAGAAATCAGCAAGGTTTTGACTTAAAAAACTTAAAAAATCGCCCATATTACTCAATTGTTACAAGAACGCTGCCTTCAAGAACAGAGTCTCCTTTATTAACACTAATTGCGGTTACTGTACCATCTTTATCGGCATTGATGTTATTCTCCATCTTCATAGCTTCAAGGATTATGACAGTTTGACCTTTCTTAACAGTATCTCCAACATTTACTTTTATGTCCAAAATAACTCCTGGAAGAGGAGATTTAACTCCTGATTTACCTGAAGTAGCAACAGAGGGCTTATTAACAACGGTTGTTTGTGCTGCCGGTTTTGTAGGAGCTACTGCCTGACGAACAACAACAGGTTTTGGAGCTACAACAGGAGCTTTCTCCAACTCAACAGTATAAGAGGTTCCGTTAACCTCAACGTGAGCAATATTGTCGTCAATGTCTCCAATAGAAACTTTGTATGGATTGCCATTAATAATATATTTGTATTCTTTCATTGTTTAAAGTGTTTTTTGTAGGTTAACGAATTTATTTTCTGTTTGGTGTTTCGCGCAAAGAATAAATCTTAGAACTCCAGGGCGAGTAACTGCGTTTAACACGAGTTATGGTAAGCACAGTTTCTTCGTAGTCGTGGTCGCCATTTTGTAATTCGTGCAATGCCATTGATATGGCTGCGATAACTTCTCCCTGAGCCTCTCCCAATTTTTTCTCTTTAGCCTCTTTCTCGCACGTAACTCCTTTGGCTTTCATTGCATTGCGCTTGCTCAAATAAATTGATGTTTTAGCAATAAATTTAAATAATATGAACAATATCAATAGACCTGAAAATACAACTGTCATAGCTGATATTGCCATACCGTAACCATATTTGTCAAGTTTTGAGAATTTGTCCTTTTTGGGGTTGCTGTCTAATGTCTGGTTATTGGTACTTGGGGTAACGTATTTACCACTATTACCCCCCTTAACTTCCCACTCTTTCCCTCCATCGGTTATGCGAGCCCATGAGCAATCAGCCTCAAGGCTGCCTGCAGGCACTGTAACTGAATCTAACAATTTTTTACCTGAATCAAGCAGTTCAATATAGTTGTCGCTCTCTGCATCTAAAACGAAATTTAAATGAAAGGTTCCGCGATTGGGTTGTCCGTCTGCCCAAAAAAGTGTGTGTTGGCGAGGTTTTACAATTGTAAGAACATCACCTCTGGGAATAAAATATGTTTTCTCTCCTAAATCATTTTTCACTTTTAGGTAGCAAGCGGCAAGGTTTTCGCTTCCATATGATTTATTAAATATCTCAATCCATGCACTGTGTTGTCCGTAATCATCTTGAAAGTTAGATACGTTTTTAATCAGTACTTCGTTGATTACGAGTTTCGATTCGTCATTCTTATCGTTTTTGTTGCACGAAATAGTGGTAATACCCAAAAACACAGATATACATATATAGAGATATATTCTTATTCTGTTATTCATAATCAATTATAATTATAGAGGAATATTTCCGTGTTTTTTAGCGGGGTTAGAGAGTTTCTTTGTTTGTAATTGTTGTAATGCTCTGATAATACGGAAACGAGTATTGCGTGGTTCAATAACATCGTCAATATATCCGTATTTTGCTGCATTATAAGGATTAGCAAACAATTTAGTGTACTCAGCCTCTTTCTCTGCCATAAATGCTTTAGGATCTTCTGCTGTTTTAGCCTCTTTGGCGTAAAGAACTTCAACAGCACCTGCACCTCCCATAACAGCAATCTCAGCCGATGGCCATGCGTAGTTGATATCACCACGTAATTGTTTACAGCTCATTACAATGTGTGAACCTCCATATGATTTACGTAAAGTAACAGTAACTTTAGGTACTGTAGCCTCTCCGTAAGCATAAAGCAATTTAGCTCCATGAAGAATAACAGCGTTGTACTCTTGCCCTGTTCCGGGTAGGAATCCGGGAACGTCAACCAACGATACAATAGGAATATTGAATGCATCGCAGAAGCGAACAAAACGTGCACCCTTACGAGATGCGTTGCAATCCAATACACCTGCATAACGGCAAGGTTGGTTAGCAACAATACCAACACTTTGTCCGTTGAAACGAGCAAATCCTATAATAATGTTAGTTGCATATTGTTTTTGGACCTCAAGGAACTCTCCATTATCTACAATAGCTGCAATAACATTATACATATCGTATGCCTTGTTTGGGCTATCGGGGATAATCTCGTTAAGAGAGTCTTCCAATCTGTCAATAGGGTCGGTACATTCAGTATAGGGAGCCTCCTCAAGATTGTTTTGAGGAATATAGCTTAATAATTGTCGGATAAGAGCCAAACCTTCCTCTTCAGTTTCAGCAGTAAAGTGCGTAACACCCGATTTGCTTGCATGAACACTTGCTCCACCCAAATCCTCTTGACTTACATCTTCTCCTGTAACGGTTTTAACAACCTTAGGACCTGTCAAGAACATATATGATGTTCCTTCCATCATAAGAGTAAAGTCTGTTAAGGCAGGAGAGTAAACTGCTCCACCGGCACAAGGTCCGAAGATACCTGAAATTTGAGGGATAACACCCGATGCCAAAATATTACGCTGGAAAATTTCAGCATATCCTGCCAATGCGTTAATTCCCTCTTGAATACGAGCACCACCTGAATCGTTAATACCAATACATGGTGCACCCATTTTCATAGCTTGGTCCATTACTTTACAAATCTTCATGGCCATAGTCTCTGACAATGAACCTCCAAATACGGTAAAATCTTGAGCAAAAACATAAACCAAACGACCATCTATTGTTCCACTACCGGTAACAACACCATCGCCCAAGAATGTTTTTTTATCTTGACCAAAGTTGGTACATCTGTGTTTAACAAACATATCCATCTCCTCAAAACTGCCCTCATCTAAAAGCATTGCAATACGCTCACGAGCAGTATATTTACCTTTTTCGTGCTGTTTGGCAATAGCCTTTTCACCTCCACCTAAACGCGCCTCAGCACGCAGAGCAATAAGCTCTTTAATTTTTTCAAGTTGAGTACTCATATAATATTAATTAAAAGTTTTTTATAGATTATTTATTAGGGTCTTCGCAAAGTTCTGTCAAAACACTGCAAGTTGATTTTGGGTGCAAAAATGCAATTTGCAATCCCTCTGCACCACCGCGAGGAGCTGTATCAATTAAACGGATACCTTTTTCTGCAGCATCAGCTAAAGCCTCAGTAACACTATCTGTTGCAAAAGCAATATGATGAATACCTTCGCCTTTATTAGCAATAAACTTAGCGATAGTACTATCTTCACTTGTAGGCTCCAATAGCTCAATTTTAGTTTGTCCCACTTTAAAGAAAGCAGTTTTTACTTTTTGGTCAGCTACCTCTTCAATATTGTAGCATTTCAAACCAAGAACTCCCTCATAATAAGGTAAACAAGCCTCTATGCTTTTAACAGCAATACCAAGATGCTCGATGTGTGTTAAATTCATAATATTATTAATTTAAAAAGTAAATAACTCATTTTTATAAAATCTGAGCAAATATACAAAATATAATCAATAATAAACAATCAAACTTACAAAAGTTTTTAACATGAAAATATCTACAAATTATATAAGAATCAACTAAATATTAGATAATTGCATATAAAAACTGCCAAATAGTCATAAAAACTGACAAACATTCCCTGATAAATTATAAAATAATGTCAGATATAAAAGTTTTTCACATATAAAATCAGACAAAAACTCAACAATAATGTTTGGCACGTTGTTTGAAGTAAGTAAAGTGCAAGCCCAATAAAGGGATTACATAAACAATAGAATATTAATAACTAAATTTACAATAAAATGGGAAAAATTATTGGAATAGACTTAGGAACAACCAACTCATGTGTATCAGTAATGGAAGGTACAGAACCGGTTGTAATTGCAAATAGCGAAGGACACAGAACAACACCTTCAGTAGTTGCATTTGTTGATGGTGGTGAGCGTAAAGTAGGAGATCCTGCAAAACGTCAAGCAATCACTAACCCCACACGTACAATCTTCTCAATCAAACGTTTTATGGGAGAGATGTACAATCAAGTACAAGATGAATTAAAACGCGTACCTTATAAAGTAGTAAAAAGCGATAACAATACACCACGTATTGATATTGACGGACGTCTTTACTCTCCACAAGAGATATCTGCAATGGTACTTCAAAAAATGAAAAAAACTGCAGAGGATTATCTTGGACAAGAGGTAACAGAGGCAGTAATTACAGTACCGGCATACTTTAATGACTCACAACGACAAGCTACAAAAGAGGCTGGAGAAATTGCCGGTTTGACAGTACGCCGTATTGTAAACGAACCAACAGCTGCTGCTTTGGCATACGGTCTTGACAAATCTGACAAGGATATGAAAATTGCAGTATTTGACCTTGGTGGAGGAACATTTGATATTTCAATCCTTGAGTTAGGAGACGGTGTATTTGAAGTAAAATCAACAAACGGAGATACACACCTTGGAGGAGATGACTTTGACCATGTGATTATTGACTGGTTGGCAGAGCAATTCCAAGCAGAAGAGGGAATTGACCTTCGTCAAGACCCAATGGCTTTACAACGTTTAAAAGAGGCTGCTGAAAAAGCAAAAATTGAGTTGTCAAGCACAACATCAACAGAGATAAACTTGCCTTATATTATGCCTGTAAACGGAATACCCAAACACTTGGTAAAAACTCTTACACGTGCAAAATTTGAGCAATTGGCTGACAACCTAATTCAATCAACAATAGAGCCATGCCGTCAAGCATTGAAAGATGCAGGATTGTCAGCATCAGATATCAATGAAGTAATTCTTGTAGGAGGTTCAACTCGTATTCCTGCAGTACAAGCAATAGTTGAGAAATTCTTCGGTAAAGCACCTTCAAAAGGAGTCAACCCTGATGAAGTAGTTGCAGTAGGTGCAGCAATTCAAGGAGCTGTATTGTCTGGTGATGTAAAAGATGTATTATTATTAGACGTAACACCTCTTTCACTTGGTATTGAGACTCTTGGTGGAGTAATGACAAAACTAATTGATGCAAACACAACAATACCTACGCGTAAATCAGAGGTATTCTCAACAGCGGCAGACAACCAACCTTCAGTAGAGATACACGTATTACAAGGAGAGCGTCCAATGGCAAAAGATAACAAAACAATCGGACGTTTCCACCTTGATGGAATACCAGCAGCAATGCGTGGAGTACCTCAAATTGAAGTAACATTTGATATTGACGCAAACGGTATTCTTAACGTATCAGCAAAAGACAAAGGTACAGGAAAAGAGCAAAGCATACGTATTGAGGCTTCAAGCGGTTTGAGCGACGAAGAGATTAAACGTATGAAAGATGAAGCCGCTGCAAATGCCGATGCCGATGCAAAAGAGAAAGAGCGTATCGACAAGCTAAATCAAGCAGACGCTATGATTTTCCAAACAGAGAAACAACTTAAAGAACTTGGCGATAAGATTCCTGCAGATAAAAAATCATCAATTGAGGGAGCATTGTCAAAACTTAAAGATGCACACAAATCACAAGACATTGCAGCAATTGATACAGCAATGGGTGAGTTGAATACAGTTTTGCAAGCAGCAGCACAAGACCTCTATAGTGCACAAGCACAACAAGGTGGTGCAGCAGGAGCTCAACAACAAGGAGCAACAAACGACACTCCTAACAATGGTGGCGATGACAAAGTTCAAGATGTTGACTTTGAGGAAGTAAAATAAAAACTGTTCTCATAATAAATGACGAAGCAGGTAAAAACTTAGGTTTTTACCTGCTTCTTTGTTTATCGAAATATAAAGTTATTCTGATTTTAAAATAGGCTTCAACTCAACCTTAATAATATGGTCAATTTCGGTGGGAATTTCATCAAAGTATAAAGTTATGCCATTTTTATCTTGTTTTATCTTAATGGCTTTACCATTAATTAGAGAAATAGCATTTTTAACTTTGTAGGCTTTAATTGGCAGATGTAAAGAATTACTATTTAAATTGAGAATATGAACATACATTTTGTTGTTTTTCATGGCAGTTACCCCCCAATCTTGCGGCGGAATTATTCCTGCTGTTGTTCCATAAACCGATTCTCCATACTTTTCTAACCATTCGCCAATCTCTTTTAAACGAGTGGCAGCCTCTTCAGGAAAACTTCCGTCAGGTCCGGGCCCAACATTCAATAACAGATTTGCACCCATACCAACATTCCTTAAAAGGAAGTGAATAATATCTTTAGTTGATTTATAGTTGTCATCAACAATATTGTAACCCCAAGTATTATTCATAGTTTGGCACGACTCCAAAGGGAGTTCGCTAACTTGTTGCCCTTCAGAATATCCAGCTGTATTTTGTCCGGGCAAATCGCGCTCAAAAATCTGAAAATCTTCACCCTCTCTAATCTCTTTATGATGATTATTTGCTATTAAACATTGTGGTTGAATTGAGTGAATAAGTCTGTATTGTTTCTCTAATTGCCACTCAAAGTTTGGCTTATCCCAAACACCATCAAACCAAATAGCTCCAATTTCACCATAATTGGTCAATAACTCTGTTAGCTGGTTATTCATAAACAAATAGTAACTATCCCAATTCTCCTTTGCTTTATCTCTACCACTATTTTGTCCTGTACCTCCAACGGGAAAATCATCTCTTCCCCAATCGATGTGAGAGTAATATAGATGAAGTTTTATTCCTTGATTGTTACACTCTTCGGCAAGCTCTTTAAGAACATCTCTCTTATACGGAGTAGCATCAACAATGTTGTAATCGGTAAAATCAGAGTGGAACATTGAAAAACCATCGTGGTGTCTCGATGTAAAGCATAAATATTTAGCACCTGAACTCTTTATAATATCAATCCACTCTTTGGCATTAAACTTTGATGGATAAAAGCCGGCAGCAAGTTGCGAATATCTTTTATGTTTAATATTCTGATTTGTCATAACCCACTCTCCGTCCCCCATCATGCTATAAATACCCCAATGAATAAATATACCAAATTTAGAATCGGCAAACTCTTTACGGCGTTCTAAATTTTCAGTAGTAGGGGAGTATTTAAACTCTTTGGCTACAATTTCTAATGATATTAGTGTAGCCAATAAAATTGGCAATATTTTAATCATATTTTTAGTTTATTATTTTAAGTTTATCGCAAATATAGTTACAAACGAACGAGAAATATCAAGTTTACTTGAATATTTATCAAAGCGAATGCAGACTATATTCGTTGTTTTCAACAAAAATAGTAAAAAAAATGGAGATGAATTGCTTCACCTCCATTGCATATAATTTTTTCTGTCTTTTATCTTACAACAACCTTGTTAACTGTTGAGAAATCGTCTTCAATAACCTTTACAATATATATCCCGTTTTCAATATCAATAGATGTTGTTCCTATTACTGTGGTACTATTTAAAAGTTTACCGGATGTTGGTGCATAAGTATATGCAATACCATTCTCTATTCCGGTAACAACAATTTTATTGTTTGCTCCAAAAATATAAACATTTGAACTCTTTGCATCTTCAATAGATGTTGCAGGATTATAAACATTCAACAAAAAATCAACAATACCTCCACCATTATCTAAAATGTTATTGGAGTCGTCAAAGCGTCCACAAGGGTCTGTACTGTCCCAATCCAATTTATAACGGATACGATACAAACCTCCGGCATCAGCAGGAACAGTAAATGCTCCTAAAGCACTTGAGCCTTGTTCTGACCCTGTTGCGCCTGTACTTGTTACGCCATTAATGTAGTTAAATGAAACAAGTTCTTGCCAATTTCCACTACTCCCAACATTAAATACATAATTTTTGTCCCAATCAACATAAACATATTTATGCATCCATGAACCATTAAAAGAGAGGGCAGGAGTAAGAACATCTCCGGCGTAGCAGTTTAAAACTTGATCTGTATGGTTCTCGTAAATTACACGATGGGGATCTTGAGACAAACCGCTGATGCTAATAGAAGATGAACCGGGATAAGACGACCCGCTCAATGTAACAGCTGTTAAGTATCTGTTATCATTACTCCCATCAGTTCTATCTGTTCTTCTCAATGTCTCAGTAGGTTCGCAATACTCTTTTTTGTTTGTGGATACAACAACTTTTGCTCCTGTGCTATTTGATGTAAATGACCCAAAATATACACCATCGTTCTCTTCCAGAGCAATTTCAAAGCCATTTACCTTTACGTTGTCAAGGATATAGTTATCATCAACGTTTATCATTATGTTAAATGTTGCATCACTTTCAATAACATCTTTATTAGCAAGTTCATTACCGTTATCATCAGTAATAATAACGGTACAGCCTCCTCCTTTAGTTATATTAAGTTTAGGTTCTGCTGCGGGAAGTGCAGTTGAATTAACTCTGAAAGTAAATAATGTTCCGCGTTTTCTTGCTTGGCAAGGACCTCCTCCCAATGAGTTGTGGGCAGGAGCCTCTCCCGAACAGATTCTTATACCGAAACAGCCGGTACCAACACTCTCGGGTACAATAATATTGGTTTGTTTATTTGTAACTTGTGAGCCGGGATTATTAAACAACTCGTAAGCTTCATCGCTTCCCGTACTCCAAGTTCCGTCCATATTCCAATCAATATATGCAATACCTTGAGCCCAAGTTGTATGCATAGCACCCGAAACAAAAATCTTTATAGTATCACCGGGGCAGACATCTGCAATACATGACTCTGAAAGGTCTGTTATTGAACCAGATTTAGTGAAGTTAAAAGCAGTAACGCTGTTTACCATTACATAACCCTCAGAAATTCCGTAGTGGTCTCCATCTCCATTATTAGGAGCAGTACCTGCACAATATGCAGGGAATTTAGGTTCAACTTTCATTGTTAAAGCAAGGTCTTGATTAAGTGCGGTAACAGGAAGTGGATTATTTGATGTCATAGTGGCACCGTAAGGAATACCATCTTTCATCCATTGAACAAACTGATAACCCTCTGCTGGAACGCAGGTAATATCCACATTGGTACCAGCTGCATATTTACCATCTTCGCCCGGAGCAGGAGATAGGGTGAAAGTAGCAGCACCCGCAACGTTAGGAGTTGCACTTAATGTAAATCGTTCGCTATCGTTTGGAGTTATGGTAAGCATTAGGTCATAAGCAATTCCGTTGCCCATATCAAAACACTCATCAGCGCTTGTTATACTATTTGCACTGATTATCAATCTTCCATATACGTTACCCGAAACAGCTGTCTCTGGAACAGTAACATTTATAACCTCTGTATCGTTTTCAATAGAAGTTCCTGATATAAACTCATCATCAGAGAAATCGTGATCATTATTCCAATCAACCCATAAAGCTATGTTTCTACCGATGATACCACCTGACGTTGAGCTCTTAGTTGCTGTTAATGTAAATGTAGTTTGACGTTTAACATTAACACCGCCTAAAACAGAATATTTGTAATAATTTGAACTTACTTCGCCAATTTCATTTGAAGCATCTCCAAAGAAGTATAATCCCGATTGCCCTTCAGGAGTAATCATTAATTTTCCAAGCCATGCTGCAGCAGGAGTGGTTCCTGTTGGTGTACAGAAAGCTATCTCTTTAAACTTAGCAACAAGTCCAATACTGAATTCGGCAGAGAATGTAAATTCTGCACTTTCGCTTAATATACCGCCTGTTTCTTGACTATACCAACCTTCAAACTCATAACCATCGTTAGGAGTAGCCATAGCAGTAACTTTAGTACCGTTATTTACTTTAATTTCAGTACCCTCAATTCCTTTGAAACGTATTGACCCCCAACCGCTTTGTCCATCGCTACCCGATATTGATACAATAGGTCTTTCAACATACTTCGAAATTTCCATTGGAATATTCAAAACCATACCGTCAGTAACATCATTGCAACTTGCATATTCAGGTTCTGCCGGAGCATTATCAGGATTATTTGCTTTAATTCTTATGGCACATGATGATACGTTTGTTCCTTCAGGAACAGTAATTTCTGTTGTATAAACAATAGTTTTTCCGCTTGTAACTCCCTCTAAACGTCCCAAATATTCGCCTTCAGATACAAACTCTTTATCAGCATTGAAATCAACATAAACATCTAAAGCCCAAACTTTATTTGATCTTGAAGAAGATTTTTGAACAATATTCAATGTAAATGGAGAACCTGCTTCAGCAACAATTGCTTGAGAGTTATATTTTGTGTATATATTTTCGGGAACACCATCAAACTCGGCATTAATATTCATTGATGCACCAGTAGTAGAAACTGACGATATATATCTTGATGTAGTTTTCGTTCCATTCACTTTGCAGTAATCAGTAACCGAGCGAGGGTCTGGAGAGTTGCTTATAAGAATATCATCAATATATATATCCAAATCTCCATTGATTCTACCCAATGCACTTTCGCAATCAGGATATAAAACCAAACGGTCAATCTCTAAATTACTTCCTTTAATAGCAAATACAGCATCACTCCATGCATTTGCACGAGATTCTGATTGAGAAAGTTTCTCAAATTGCATAACTTCTGATCCTGTATTTTTCCCTCTTAGAAGTATTCTACTTGAAACTGGTTTGTGTATGAATATATGAATATATTGAGTTTGTGTTGTTAAATTGAAAGGCCTTTCCAATTTAATTTCAACACCATTTCTGTCTCCTGCATAATAGGGCCTTATTACATGTAAAACCTTTTCTGAAGAGTTCATATCATCTAAATAGGGGTTATCAATAACCATTGGGGTATTTGAACATCTACCATCATTAAAAGGAGAATCTTCCCAAGTATCAACAAAAGTGATTCCGTTGCTGTTACCGTCCTCAAACGAAGACAACACTACTTGAGCATTTGCCACTGAGGCAAACATCCCTATAAATAGGGCAACTATATAATATTTAAACTTTTTCATATTTGTTATGTTGTTTCGTTATTAATATATTGAGATTCTGCTGATAAGAGGACACTCCTTACTATCAGTGATTTTAATTCTAACTTTTTGAGTAGTAATAGGAGAAGATAATGTTATAATTCTCTTATGACCTATTGTAGTTGTCTCTTCAGTTGTAGATTGTTTAGCCCAACTTGAACCATTCCAAGTATAAACTTCAAACCCTTTTACACGTTGACCTTTTCTAATATATTCACCTAAACGAATATATTTTACCTGTTTTGATGAACCAAGATCAATGTCAATATGTCCTGTTTTCTCTCCATCTTCAAGAGCCCAATATGTTTCAGGATTGTTGTCGGTAACATTAGAAGCCGCAAATTTACCAGAAACAGAACTACTTCTTTCTGCTGATGCTGTAGCGGTTTTATTTAAAGCAAGGTCAGTGCCAAAAGCAGCATCAAGAAGAGCCTTAAACTCTCTCATTCTTGTTACAGTAGTCGCCGATAAGCTACCTGTTTTATTAGGAGGGAAGTTAAGAATAAGGTTTGCATTTCTACCAACTGAGTTCATATATATAGTAAATAACTCTTGAGCAGACTTTAACTGACTATCAGAGAATGTCCAGAACCAGCCAGGTCCATTTTTAGCATCAGCCTCACCAGGTAGCCAACGCCATCCGTTTTCTTCTCCATATTCATTACCACTACCATCGCCATTATATCCGTTATCATATAAACTCCAAGAGGTTTCACCAGCCCAACCTTCTTCATTTCCAATCCAGTGGCAGTCTTGATCCCAACCCCATATAGCACAATCGGGTTGAAGATCTTTAATCATTTTAAAAGCGTTAGGAAAGTCGTAATATGTAGCAGCATCTATACTGCGACTCTCTCTTGCACCTCCATAGTATCCGTCTCCACCATTTGCACCATCAAACCACATCTCAAATATATCTCCGTAGTTTGTACAAATTTCACGAATTTGTTCATGGAAAGCCTCAACATATCCAGCACGACCATATTCTGCATGATTTCTATCCCAAGGAGAGATATATGCTCCAAATTTTAGACCCTGTTTTGCACACTCTTCCGAAAGCATTTTAGGTATATCTACATTTCCGTTTGTAGTGGTGTTGTTTTTAGTTGAGTGGTTTGTTGTGTTAGTAAACCAAGTACAGAAACCGTCGTGATGTTTACATGTTAGGATAATACCCTTACAGCCTATGTTCTTAATTTCAGTTACCCACTGTTCCACGTTTATGGCAGAAGTAGGACTGAAAGTATTAATACTTTCATCTCCATATCCCCATTCTCTACCAGTAAAGGTGTTAATACCAAAGTGCATAAAGGCGTAAAATTCCATGTCATGCCATTTTAATTGAGTCTCTGTCGGAACAGGGAACACTGGTAAGGGTTCATTTACGTCCGAAGAGATATCACATAGCGTTGTCTGTTGAGCAAACGCACTTCCTGTTGTAAATGCAACAAGAAGAAGTAAAAATAATCTCTTGATATTCATAATTACATTTTTTTAATGTTAGTATAATTATATATCTATATTACAACCTTAATAGTTTTTCCATCAATTATAACAGAGTATATACCTCTACTTAATTCTATTTGAGCACTATTATCAACGTTGATTTCTTTAATGATTTGCCCTGCCATATTTATAATTTTTGCAGTGCCATTGTATCCATTAATGTAAATAGTACCATTTGAAGTATATACTTTTGCTGTTGTATTTGTGTTGTTTTCCATACCACTACTAACCACAAATCTTGCTTCATAAATTCGGTTTGTGGTAGCCTCAGTAGTATATTCAGATTCGTTGCTTATTTGAGTATCTCCAACATACCATCCTTCAAATTCGTAACCAACTTCAGGTGTTGCAATCAATATTACCTCTTCGCCCTCAGCAACTTCAATTGTAGTAGTCTCTCCATTTATTGTAGCAGAACCACCTTCCCCAGCAGTAATACCAATAGAGAATGTAATGGTTCCAGGAATGGTTAATGTAAAGTCAACAACACAAGGAGCATCACCTAATGATGATATAGAGTTTGCATCAACATTGTTCCAGTCTATTTTCAGACGGGCACGATAAGAACCAGGTTTCTTTCCTACAGGAATAGTAAATGTTTTTAGAGAGTGAACATTTCTGTTATCTCCAGTTAAATAGGCTCCTGCGTGGTCATATCCTTGACTATCACTTGAACTTCCGTTTACACCGCTCCAGAATGAGAAAGCTATTAACTCGCTGTTTTCTGTAGGTTTATAGTTAGTTGAGGCTAAATCTTTAGTAAACTCTCCGTTCTTATCCCAATCTACAAATATGAAAGTATGCATCCAATATCCATTCCAATTAATTGTTGAAGATATTGCTTTCCCAGGTTCAAGGGTAACAACCTCACTTGTTTTGTCATAGTATATGGCAGCTCCGCTGTTTGCACTTTGATTTACAGATATAGTTTTACTATTAGTCCCATCAGAAAATGAGAAACTGCTTAAGTTACGGCTTCTATCTGTTCTTGTAGAGTTTCCGAAGTTTGTGAAATATTCTGCTCCACCTTCTTCAAACAATGCGACAAATTCAGACTCTGTTGTAATTGTGGCAACATATGGGTTTGAATTGCTGACTAAACTTCCGTTTAATCTCCATCCTGCAAATTTATATCCCTCATTGGCAGTAGCGGCAAGAGTTACGGTTGTTCCTTCTAATGTTTGAATATCGGAGTTTCCTCCATTTAGAGTTGCAATACCCATAATTACATCATTAACAGCAACACTTACGCTATAAGTTGGTATTAATCTAAAATTTGCGACATACTCTTTATTTCCCTCTGAAAAATCTGAGTAGTTAGCATTGTAAGAAACAATATTTCCGTTTACTGTCCAGTTAAGGAATTGGTAACCCTCATTGGCAACAGCCCTAATAGCAATAGCCTCTTCGCCTGTTCCTCCACCTGACACAGTACCTCCCTCTGAAGGATTAGCTGATACAGTAATGGTTCTTGAAGGAACTGTGGAACTAACAATTTCTATCTCAAAATCATATGAAACACCATTTCTAATTTTACCTTCGCCAGATGTTGTCATAATACTATTTTGCCATTGATCGCTGTTTGATTCTGGTTCATGGTAAACAACTCTCATTCTATATTTACCAGCAGGTTGATTTGCAGGAATAGTAATTGTTCTTGTATAACCGCTTGATGAAATGAATTGAGAACAAACCGAACTGCTGTTTCCTATATCATCGCTACTTTTTGAATATATATCCCCAGATTCGTTAAAACTACCGTCTTTCCCCCAATCAATGAAAACAGCTTGTTGAGTCCAATTTAGTTCAGTGGCATTTCCATTAATTGAAGATGTATATCCATAAAATGTGATATTAAAAGATGTTGTTCCATAATCAACTTTGATAGGATTATCTCTTTTATCAATACAAGCACCTGATTCAATATATTGACCTATGCTTCCACTTGGAAATGCAGTATAAGGAAGATCGTTTGTTGAAGAGGTACTAAAAACAGTAGGAGTATTTGTACCTGTTGTGGTAACTTTGCTCAAATACCTGTTTTGTTGACCTGTATTATTAGTATATGTATGAGTCATTACAATATATGCTTCATCAAAACGAGCGATTAAATTTATAGTGCTACTACTTTCGTATGTAAAACATTTTTCTGTAGAAACAACAGTATTGGTTAATGCGTTTTCCCATTGAACAAACTTATATCCGCTTGCAGGAGTCGCCTCTATCATTACAGGAAAACTTGAGGTAATACTTGTTTCGGTTGTCTCGGGAACAAGTATCTTAACACTTCCTTTACTATTATCTTCGCTTGATATAGTTACAGTTCGTTCTGGCATAGGATTCTCATCATCTTCAACCCAAACTCTAATACTTGAAGGCTCGCCGATTGTAACATCACCACCAAGTGGATTAGATATTTGAATATAGAAATCTTTACCACCCTCATTGTTTTGGTTGTTTATAAGATTTACGATAAACTCTTGCTCGTTAACACCAGCAGGGAAGGTGAGAGTTGCAGTTTTGTCTTGATAAACTTTACCTTGTACACCTGTTCCAGGAACAGTTGCAACATAAACCGATACCTCTTTCTCGCTACGATCTTCAAGTTTAACTTTTACGCTTACAGTTCCGTCAGTCTCTTTTGCGGTAATGTACTCTTTGTCCATAACAAATTGTCCGTCAACACCAGCAACGGGAGGAAGGTCAGATTCAATTAGGTCCTCGTGAGCACGGAAAACAGATAAAGAGTTAATAAGTGGTACGGCAAGCGAACCTGTGATAGTTAACCTTACTGCAGAAGCTTGAACCTCTTTTGCTTGAACAATACGTTTATAACCAATAGTAGAACCAGTAGCAAACTCTTGCCAATTACCATTAACTTTAACATCAACTTTCCATCCGCTAACACGTTGTCCCAACGGAATATATTCTTGGAATTGAACAATATCAAAACGAACATCAGCACCAAAATCCAAAATAACGCTTCCTGTTGTTGAACCATCATTCATAGTCCAATATGTGTCGTAATTGTTGTCCATTACTTTGTCTGCACCAAAAGTAGCATCGTTTCCGCGAACTTCTGTTGCTGAAGCATTTGCTGAAGGAGGAACAAGGTTTGTTCCGAATGTAGTATCGAGATACTCTTTATATTTTTGAAGTACAGCAATGTACTCATCTGTAAATTCTCCTGTTTGGTCTGGTGGAACGTTAAGAATTAGAGGAATACCTCTACCAATAGATTTCATATAACGCTCTTTGAATAGGTCAACAGCCGATTTAAGACCTCCACCGTCGCCATAGAACCAACCGTTACGGATAGATACATCAGCCTCAAGAAGGAAGAAATATTCTCCGTTTGGTTTATTTTTACACGCATCTGTGTTTGATCCGTTTGTATCCATTTTATTCCAGCATGGGTCAGGAGCTTGTCCTGCCTCGTTCATTGCCCAAGCACCATCAACTTTACAAGTGTCGCCCGATACACAAGTTTGGAATGCTCGTAACGCATCAATCCAAATATATGCAGTAGGTTGGTGTTGTCTCATAACGTCAACAAAACGATTAAAATCATAGACGGGAGGGTTATTTGAACCAGTTGCTCCATCCAGCCAAATCTCTACCAACTCTCGGCGTCCTAACTCTTCGTTATAGCGTCCATAAGAACCCAAAACCTCGTTAAGTTGTGTAACATAAAAATCGTTATACTTTGAAGATGTGTAGTTACCTCCTACATTCTCTTCGTAAGCATCCCAAGGCGAAAGATAAACACCCATATCAATTTCGTATTTTGTACACGACTCTGAAAGTTGCTCATACAAGTCTCCTTGTCCATTCTTATAGGGCGATTGAGCAATTGTATGAGGATTTACCGTATTTGCTTTCGATGGCCACAAGCAGAAACCATCATGATGTTTTCCAGTAAGTACAATACGGTCAAATCCGCACTCCTTTAAAACTCTTGCCCATTGGTCGGTATTAACCTCTTTGGGAGGATTGAATGTAGAACAACTCTCATAACCAGTACCCCATTCCTTGTTTGTATATGTATTCATACCATAGTGAATGAATGCGGCATGAGGGTTATGAAGATAATACATTTGTCTGGCATTTGGCAACGGATATAAAGGAGTCGGAGCCGATGCTGCAAACATCTCATTTGATAATAACACAATAGTTGCCATTATCAGAACAATAAAACTTCTTTCTTTCATATTAATTTAGTTAGTCAACCCTTAAAAACTCGGATATATATAAAGATTTAGAGTATCATTATTTCAATATCATTACTCTTTATTTTACGAAGAAAGTAAAAATTTCTTATATTTTTTCAAAAAAAAAGTTCTTTTTTTTTTGATGCGGGGGTAAAGTGCTGAATATTAGGCGTATAAAATTTATATCAAAATATAAGGAGATGTGTCATAATTGACAAACTACGGTGTTGTTTTCAATATTAGGGCTCAGTCATGTACCTGTGTACACTCCTTTCGCCCTAAATCTCAACGCCTTGTATTTTATCAAATCTTACAAACCTTAAGAGACTGTGCAAAAATGTGAAATTTATATGAGACTGTTTTAAATAAATTTATCAATTAAACAGCATGAGTAATATGTCTTACCTCATAAATGTTTTTCATGCCTCTGATATCTTCTTCAACATCTTTAAGTTCATTAATTGAGTGAACATAAAAAACTATTGTACAATCAATAATTTCATCTTCAGTAGTACTCTTAATACTCTCAATACTTAATAGGTTCTTTTGTGAAATTTCTACTATCAGATCAAGAAGGAACCCATCTCGGTTAACAGCTTTTATAAATACTGTAACAGGATATACTTTGTTTGATGCAGGCAGGCTCACATTTTCAATAATATCGCCCTGTTGAGCAGCAACAGAAATGGCTGTAGGACAATTACATTTATGAATTGTAATAGTATTATCATTATGTCTGAATCCTATAACCTCATCACCTGGTAGAGGTTCACAATTTGGGCATAAGATATACTCTGTTCCATTGTCTCCAACTTTTGCTTTCTCTCTTCGTAAATATTGTTTAATATATTGAATGGCTTTGTAGCTTACTACATGGTCTAACCAATCTTCTTTCGGGTGGCAAGCAGTATCAGAGCCAATACGCACTCTATCGCCATGTTGTAGCTTTGTATAAATTGAAGATAGTTTATCGTTAATAATGGCATAATGGGCATGCTCACCAATATTTGAGTGAATTTCGTATGCAAAATCTAAAGCAGATGAACCGTTAGGCATTGTAAAAGGAGTTCCGTTAGGAGAGAAAACAACAATATCGTCGTTATAGAAGGTTCTTACAACACTTTCAATACTAAAACCGCTATCTTTACCATGGAACGAAATATCTTTAAGTATATCACGGAACTTTGCAATCCAACCCTCTACACCTGTTTCGCGTTCAACAAGGCAACCATAATACGAGCGTTCGCGCATGCTTGTTGATTGAATATGTACCTCCATCCATCTTCCTTCATTACCCATCAGTTTACAATGTAAACTATGGTATCCGTTCTCTTTAGGTGTATCAATATAATTGTTTAAGCTACCGGGTTTTTCAATATAAAGGTCGGTAAGAATAGAGTATATTCTAAGAGCAAGACGTTTCTCGGTCAATCCCATCTCTTCCCAATTATCAAAAGTTATATTAACAACCCTTATATGCTCAACCTCTTTAAACGATATATTTTTAGCCTGCATTTTACTCCATATAGAGTAAACAGTACGTTTATCACAATCAATTTGAGCGCTAATACCGTTCTCTTTAAGTTTATCGTCAATGACTTTAATCCATTTTCTTGCTGCAGAAGCATGAGCCTCAGCATAGCTGTCAATCAAATTTTTAATATCTTCATACTCGTGAGGCGAGCGGTATCTCAAACTCAAATTCTCCAATTCCGATTTTATTTTGTACAAGCCTAATCTGTTTGCAAGCGGAGCATAAAAGTAGTCGGTTTCGCCGGCAATCTTAATCTGTTTTTCAGGCTTCATTGATTTTAGCGTACGCATATTGTGCAAGCGGTCAGCCAATTTAATCAATAGGGCGCGAATATCATAATGGATTGAGTTCAACATCTGTTGAAAATTATCAACCTGTTTTGATGTCTCATACTTATCCCTTTTCTTTTTAGTAAGTACATCAACCAAGAATGCTATATCACTACCAAACCCTGCCTTAATCTCTTCAATTGTATGGTTTGTATCCTCAACAACATCGTGTAAAAGAGCTGCAATAATAGGGTTGACACCCAATTTTAACTCGTCACAAACAATTGAAGCAACAGCCAAAGGGTGTGTAATATAAGGGTCTCCTGCCTTTCTCTTTTGATTAATATGAGCCATCTCGGCAAAGGCAAAACCTTTACGAATAAGGGCCATCTCCTCTTCTGAAAATCGTTTAGCGGCATTAGCAAAGAAGTTATCTCTCTGCGCTCTTACCATATCCCTGTATTTCTCGTAGCATTCCATATATAATAGTGTTATATTCGTGTTTTATATATTCTGTAAATATTTAGAAATCTCTTTCGTCAATTAAGAAGTTAAAAAAATCGTTAAGAGGTTTGGTGTAACTGAACTCTTTGCAAACAATATCAATCCAATCTTTCTCTAAAAAGAAGCTATCGGGCAGATACTTTACAACCCCAAAATCTTTAAGTTTAAGAAGTTCGGGATATTCAAAATCCTTATCAAAACCAAGCGGAAGTTTCTTCAAAGAGTTTTCAAAGTTTAGCCCACCAAAGCACTCTACAAAATTTTTCTCATTTATAATATCAATAAACTCTTCAATATTATCATAGATGGCACGTCTCTCGGCTTTAAGCAGAGCAGGAGAGGGGAACCACAATCCTGCACAAATCATCGATTTGCCGGGTTCAATATGGAGGTAATATCCGGCTCTGTCAAGTTTTTTGCCGAACTTTGTCATAAATGAACCAAAATTGGTTTTGTAAGGAGTTTTATCTTGTGAAAATCTCATATCCTTATAAATCCTGTAAACACAACGCTCCATCTGCAAACCTTTTAACTCATCGTCAAAAAGGCTCATTTTTGAGAGAAGGAGTCTTATGTCGTTTTCAAAATCGGTTTTAATCCTTACAAATCTCTCTTTGTTTGCAGCAAACCATTCGCGATTATTATTATCACGCAACTCCTCTAAAAAATTAAAAGTATCACAGTTCATATCTTATGTTTGCTTTAAACTATTGAAAATCTTACAAATAAATAATCTGTGTGTGCTAATGTTTTAATAAAACAAAAACTACTTACCCAAATTACAAAACATGCAGTAAAGATAAATAAAAATTGTTTTAAAAATATTCCCAATCCAACATAATTTTTTGAAAATTGATTATCTTATAGTAACTTCGCGAAAGTTTTAACGAAAAAATAACAATAATATAAAACAGGTAAAGAAAAATGGACGAAAAATTAAAAGATTCGCTTCCTGAAAATGCATTCAGAGAACTACAACTGGGCGAGGAGTACAACCCTGTAATGTCGCCCAACAAAAAATATCCCGAAGTAAACCTTTGGTCAGTCATGTGGGGTATATTGATGGCAATACTCTTTTCAGCGGCAGCGGCATATCTTGGACTTAAAGTAGGTCAGGTATTTGAAGCGGCAATACCCATTGCCATAATAGCAGTAGGATTATCAAAAGCCTCAAAACGTAACAATGCTTTAGGCGAAAATGTGATAATACAATCAATAGGAGCATGTTCGGGTAACGTAGTGGCAGGAGCAATATTTACCTTACCTGCACTATATATGCTAAACCTTGATGCCTCATTTATGCAAATATTTATGAGTTCGCTTATAGGAGGTATATTAGGAATATTGTTTTTGATACCTTTCCGTAAATATTTTGTATCAGATATGCACGGAAAATACCCTTTCCCTGAGGCAACAGCAACAACTCAGATACTTATCTCGGGCGAGAAAAAGGGAAATCAGGCAAAGCCTCTTATCATTGCCGGATTGGTAGGAGGATTATATGACTTTATCCTATCAACTTTTGGCTGGTGGAGCGAGGTTTTGACAACACGCGTATTACCATTTGGAGATGTAATAGCAGAGAAAGCCAAAACCGTATTTAAAATAAATACAGGAGCAGCAGTTCTCGGATTGGGTTACATAGTAGGATTAAAATATTGTACAATAATATGTGCAGGCTCAATATTTGTATGGTTTATCTTAATACCCGGAATGGGATTGATATTCTCTGATACAATGCTCTCAACGGGAGTAACAGAGGCAGTAAAAACAATAGGAGCAATGTCGCCCGAAGAGATATTCTCAAACTATGCACGATACATTGGTATCGGAGGTATAGCAATGGCAGGATTGATAGGAATTATCAAATCGTGGAGCGTTATTAAGAGTGCCGTAACATTGGCAGGACGTGAGTTGAAGGGTAAATCAACCGAAGTTGCAGTTGCCGTTAAAAGAACAGACCGCGATTTGTCTATGAAGTTCATAGCAATCTCAGCAGTTATAACACTTGTGGCAATGTTCCTATTCTTCTATTTCGGAATAATCAGTAACATAATGCAGGCGGTAATAGCATTTATTGTGGTATCTGTAATAGCATTCCTATTTACAACAGTAGCTGCAAATGCCATAGCAATTGTAGGAACAAACCCCGTATCGGGAATGACACTTATGACCCTTGTAATATCGTCAGTAATATTGGTTGCTGTAGGTCTTGAAGGCGAAAAAGGAATGTTGGCAGCCCTAATCATAGGTGGAGTTGTATGTACAGCCCTATCAACAGCAGGAGGTTTTGTAACCGATCTTAAAATAGGATATTGGTTAGGTTCAACACCGCGCAAACAAGAGAGTTGGAAGTTCCTCGGAACACTCGTATCGGCAATAACAGTTGGAGGAGTAATAATGATATTAAACGATACTTACGGCTGGACAGGGGAAGATGGTCTTGTAGCACCACAAGCAAATGCTATGAAGGCGGTTATTGAACCAATGATGTCGGGACAAGGAGCCCCTTGGTTGCTTTACGGAATAGGAGCAGCAATAGCATTGATACTTACATTCTTGAAAGTACCTGCATTAGCATTCGCATTAGGAATGTTTATCCCATTGGAGTTAAATACTCCACTTGTAGTAGGAGGTTTGATAAGCTGGTATGTAAGCACTCGTAGCAAAGATAAAGAGTTGAACAAAGCACGTCAAGAGCGCGGAACACTACTTGCATCAGGATTTATAGCCGGTGGAGCATTAATGGGAGTGGTAAGTGCAGCAATGAAGTTTGGCGGATTTGAATATACATCACCCATAGGCGATACACTATCGCAAATAATAGGATTGGTAGTATATATAGCCTTGATAATATATTTAGGTTGGGATAGTATGCGTGCCAAAAAGGAGGAGGCATAATCCCTATCAATATAAATGAATAAAGTAATAGAAAATATAAAAAAACTTTGCCCCCTCTCCGACAAAACAATATCGGAGTTGGAGGCAAAAGTTGTAAAATGCCATTTCCCTAAAAAACATAAATTGGTAGAAGCTGGCATATATACCCACTATGCCTACTTCATTGAGAAGGGAATGACACGTTCATATTGGATAGTTGACGGAGAGGAGATAACAACATCATTCTCGTTTGAAGGCTCAATAGTATTCAGTATGGACGAACTCTATTACGGTAAGCGAAGCGAGGAGTATGTTGAGACTCTTGAAGAGTGTGAAGCATATCGCATATTGCTTACAGACCTAATGCAGCTATGGAATACCAATATGGAGTTGTGCATATGGTCGCGAATAATACACCAAAACGAATATCGTCGTCTGCATCGCAGTCATAAAGAGAGGCTCACTCTTCCTGCAAAAGAGCGATACGAATCGTTTATAAAACAATTCCCCGATGTAATAGAGCGCACAAACCTTACTTATGTAGCCTCATATTTGGGAATAACCCTATCAACACTCAGCCGATTGCGCGGAAGAAAATAATTTGACCTATATCAAATTTATTCTCGTATATCACTATTAATTTTGCAGTTTAAATCATTAATAAAAAACTATGCAAACAAAATTAGTGGCATCACAGAACTTTGCCGATACAAAACCTCATTACGAACTACTTGATGGCTTACGCGGAGTCGCAGCCTTATTAGTATTGATATATCATATATTTGAAGGCTTTGCCTTTGCCGAAGGAGTAAACGGAGCAGGCGACGGAATAATTCGTATCCTCAATCATGGGCATATAGCCGTAGATTTCTTCTTTATACTATCAGGTTTTGTAATAAGCTATGCTTACGACGACCGTTGGCAAAAGATGACATTAGGAGCATTCTTCAAACGCCGTTTAATACGCTTGCACCCAATGATTATAATGGGAGCCATAATAGGAGTAATCGCTTTTGCGTTTGAAGGATTTAAAACATGGAGTGGCGAAACAACCCCCATAAGTTGGGTAATGTTGGCAATGCTATTGACAATGTTTATGATACCTGCCGTACCCGGAGCATCGTACGAAGTGCGAGGAAACGGCGAGATGTTTCCCCTTAACGGACCATCATGGTCGTTGTTCTTTGAATATATAGGCAACATACTATATGCACTCATTATTCGTCGTTTATCAACAAAACTGCTTGCATTATTAGTAGTGGTGTTGGCTCTTTTACACGCTTGGTTTTATGTATTTGATATATCGCAATACAACTGTGTAGGAGTGGGGTGGACAATTGATACCGTAAACTTCTGGGGCGGACTATTGCGAATGTTATTCCCATTTACCGTTGGAATGTTGCTTGCACGTACATTTAAACCGCGCAAAATAGGTGGAGCATTTTGGATATGCTCACTAATGCTGATTGTTATATTTGCTGTGCCTTTCATTGCATATAAACCCGAAAATATAAGCATCAACGCACTATACGAAGTAGTATGTATAGCACTCATATTCCCATTTATAGTGTGGTTGGGAGCATGCGGAGGCACAACCGATAACTATACAGGAAGAATAAACAAATTCCTTGGTGATATATCATATCCCCTCTATATAGTACACTATCCCATAATGTACGTATTCTATAAGTGGCTAATAAAAGAAGAGTACTACTCATTACAACAAACATGGTTAATACCCCTTATAGTAGTACTCTCAAGTATACTATTGGCATACGCCGTACTAAAATTATACGACGAGCCCGTTCGCCGTTGGCTATCAAAAAAACTAATGAAAAAATAGGTTAGTTGTCAGTTAACGGACATATGTTCGTTGAATCTGCTCACGCTCGGCAAAGTTTAAGTAAACTTATTTTGCCCTCGCTTACTCGCAGATTTGTTAGTTGTTGGTTGCAACTTCGTTTCTCTTCAATACGACTAATTAGACCAATTGGCTTAATAAGTCTAATACTAACAGCTTTTTAAAAAAAATAGAGTACTTAAGTAGCGTAAATCAGTAATTTACCCCCCCCGTAGCTGCCGCTATTGTATCTTAAATAAAATTAGCATATTTTTGCATTAAAGTAGGAACAGAGCATGCTCAGTCCGCAGTCTTTAGTATTCCTAATGTCTCTAACAACCCTAATGACTTAAATGACCCAAAGAAAAAACTATTAACCAAAAACCAAAATAGAAAATATGAAACACTTAAAATTACTAACCGTACTAATTGCAATGTTATTAAGTATACCAATAATAACAAGTTATAGTGAAGACGAAGAAGAGATGCTATTGAACCCTGATAATGACCCATATAATGGTCATGAGTACGTAGACCTCGGCTTATCGGTAAAATGGGCAACATGCAATGTAGGCGCAACCTCTCCCGAAGAATATGGCGATTACTTTGCATGGGGCGAAACCACACCAAAAACAACTTACGATTGGAGTACCTATAAATATTGTAATGGCACATGGAATACAATGACCAAATACTGTATAGATTCAGAATATGGCACAGTAGATAATAAGACCGTGCTTGAACTCACAGACGATGCAGCTCATGTAAATTGGGGAGGCAGTTGGCGTATGCCAACAAAAGCCGAGCAAGATGAGTTAAGAAATACAAATAACTGTACATGGACTTGGACCAAACAAAATGGAGTAAACGGTTATAAAGTAACAAGTAAGAAGAACGGTAACAGTATATTTCTCCCTGCGGCGGGCTATCGCTACGATAGCGATCTCAACCGTTCGGGCAGTTACGGCTCCTACTGGTCGAGTTCGCTCGATGCGAGTGGCAGCAGCTACGCTTACTACTTGTACTTCAATTCGAGCGGTGTGGACTGGAACTACAGCTACCGTTGCGTCGGGCACTCTGTCCGCCCCGTTTGCCCATAAATTTAAACGCAAGCGTCTAAATTTAGTTTTTAGTTGTTAGTTTTCAACTTCGTTGCCCCTTCGGGGTGGTTTTTAGTTTTTAGAATAACACTCAATAATAAGCAAGAGGTTGTAACGTAATAGTACGCGTTACAACCTTTTGCTTGTAAATAACACAATATATTACATCTGTAAATGATTCTCAAAAATGGTCTGATAAGACCAGGTTGAGCGAAGCGAAACTACTTAATAGCCGTAGGTTTTCAAACCTACGGGAAAAGGATCCATCTTCTTTGTCCGTCTGAAGGACGGGAAACCACAAAATTCAACCTTCCCGTCTTTACAGACGGTGATTGTTCTATCTTACTCTTTCCGTAGGTTTGAAAACCTACGGCTATTGAATGGCAAACAGGTTTGCCAAAAGTCTTTCAGACAAAGTTTGTAAACTACCCTTAGGATATTTTAAGGTAATTTCTTTGTAATTACCTTAAAATGCCACTGAAAAGAGCGTCAAAAGTTGTCAGTTTTTAGTTGTATGGTGCTACCCACGCACCTTAGTTATTAGCAATAAAGGCTCTAATAACTATTTATTATTCTTTATTCTTTCGGACGTACCATGGTACGTCCCTACATTAAGATATTGATAATCATATAAGCTGAGGTGCAAAATTCTGTAACCATGCAAGTAGGGACACAGCATGCTGTGTCCCTACTTGGCTGATAACTAACAACTACTAAAACTTTCCTGCAACAACAGTTATCATATCGGTGTAATCAGGCAGGTATTTTTGTGCAGTTTCAAGAATAGTGTCTGCTGTAATGCTTTTTATCTCGTTTATGCGTTTATTGAATATATCTTTGAAGTCAATCTCTTTGCCCGACAGAGATTTGTAACTTGTTAATAACGATATAAAGGCATCGGCAAGGGTGAAGCGTGTATCAAACATTCTTGCATAACTGCCGAGCATATATCCTTTAAGGCTTGTCAATTCGTCATTGGGGATAGGCTCTTCTTTAATTCTTATAATCTCTTTTTCTGCCTCTTTTATTAATGGTTTAGTAAAATTTATGCCTGTTTGAGATAGAATCATAAAATGTGCTGCATCAGGCAAAGCCAATATCCCCGAATATATACCGTATGTATAACCTTTCTCTTCTCTGATATTTTTACTTAGTCGGCTACCAAAATATCCACCTAATGCAGTGTTTACAATTTGTAGTTTGTAGTGGTCGGCATTATCGTTATTAATAACTCTTGCGCCAATCCTAACAGAACTTTGCATTGCATTTTCAACCTCTTTTACAAAGAGTGTTTCACTGATGTTATTGTCAATAGCAATTTTATTGGGTGTAATATGCTCTTTTTGAGGTATTCGTAACAGCTCTTTTTGTAACATATTTACCATATCTTCTGTTACTGCTCCCGATATAACCACGTTGCAGTTTGAAGCATAAAACCATTTGTTATGGAATGCTTTAAGTATTTCGTTGTTAAGTGCGTTGCAATCATCGGGTTGGGGCGTAACACCATAAGGGTGAGATCCAAAAAGTTGTTTGCGGAATATCTCTGATGAGATTACATCAACCTTTTTTTTGTTTATCTTCATTCCCTCTATTAATTGGCGTTTATATCTCTCTAAATCTCGCTTGCTGAAACGTGGAGATGATATTGCTTCAAAGAAGAGGGGGAGAAGTTTTTTATATGTTCTTACAGGGACATACAGTGTAAATGTAGTAAAGTGTTTGGCACAACATTTTGTTATCCACCCACCATAAAAATCAATTAGCTCGGTAAAAACTGATGAGCTTTTCTTTAATGTTGCCTCTGTTATTAATTCAGCTGTAGTTTGTGCTGTAAGTATTATATCTTCGTTATACGAACCGCAGAAGAATATTACATCAACTCTGCAAACCTCTATTTTTTCACCCTCATATACATATATGGGAATACCTGCCTCGGAATTTATTAAATAGGGCATCTTAAACTCGAGATTATCAAAATCTTTTATGGCAGGTTGTCTGTTTTGCATATCTATAAACTAAATCAATAATGTTGATTTATACTTGTTTATGTAACTGCAAATAATATCGCAGGTTTCGGGGATACCTAAAACAGATGAGTCAATTGAGAAGTGGTATGTTTTACCATCTCCCCATGTTTTGTCGGTAAAAAAGTTATAGTATGTTGCACGTTGTTTGTCGTGTCTCTTTACAATAGCTGCAGCATCTTTTTCGCTGATTTTTTCGCGCGACATTACTCGCTCAACTCTTGCTTCAAATGGTGCAAGAATGAAAAAATTTATGCAATTTGGATAATCTCTTAATATATAGTCGGCACATCTGCCAACAATAACACAGTTGCCTTTGTCTGCAATCATTTTAATAACGTCCGATTGGCTCTTGAATATCTGCTCGCTTGACATTGAACTATTGCAATCAGAACCCAACCCAAATGATAACCAATTTGAGGAGAATACATTAGGAATGGCAAATAACTCTTTTTCATCGGCTTGCTCAAAGCAACGGCAATCCAATCCGCTAACCTTTGCAGCCTCTTTCAAAAGCTCCTTATCAAAGTAGTCAAAGCCCATTCGTTTTGCAATCTCTTTGCCTATAACTCTACCGCCGCTTCCAAATTGGCGACCTATTGTAACTATGATTTTGTTATTATACATACTAAACCAATCAATTTGAGTTGTGTCAAATAATCAGAGATTAAAAACATCTGATTAGTAATACTGGTGCTAAAGTAACAAATAAAAATAAAAGAACAAACAACGAGGTTAAGAAAAAATGAGTTATCTTCGCGTTGTAAAAATTTATGAAAGATTTAATACTCAATATATCAACTGCTATAAAGGCTTTATTTATTGTAATTATGCTTTTGTTACCTATCGGTGTTTCAGCCCAACTGAATACTGATAGGGTTATGAATATTGGTCGTAATGCCCTATATTTTGAAGATTATATACTTGCAATACAATACTTTAATCAAGTAATTAAGGTAAAGCCTTATATGGCAGAACCCTATTTTTTACGTGGAGCAGCCAAATTAAGCCTTGACGATTATAAAGGGGCAGAGGAGGATTGTACGGTCTGTATTGAGTATAATCCATTTATTATCGGAGCATACCATGTACGAGGAGTAGCTCGCCAAAATATGGGCGATAACAAAGGTGCAATTGCCGATTATAACAAGGCGCTCGAGTATTTACCGGAGGATAAAACATTTTTGATTAATAAGGCTATTGCTCAGGTTGAGGATAAACAATTTGAGGCCGCCGATAGTACATATGCATATCTTATAAATTGTCACCCCGGATATTATAATGCATATATAAGTCGCAGTCAATATCGTATTCAAAATGGCGATACCATTGGGGCTTTGTCAGATGTTGAACGAGCTCTTGATATTGATAAATACTCTTCGTATGGATATGCGCAAAGGGGTATGATTAATTTTATGCTTGGAAACTCTCAGGACGATGCAATTTCAGACCTTAGCAAAGCAATTAAAATTGACCCTAAGATTTTGGCATATTACATAAATAGAGCGGTTTTGAGATATCATGCAAACGATTTGCGTGGTGCAATGGCAGACTATAATCATGTGGTTGAGGAAGAGCCTTCAAATACTCTGGCTCTTTATAACAGAGGATTATTACGTATGCAGGTAGGAGAGTATAATTATGCCATTGACGATTTTTCGCAATTGTTGAATATCCGACCTGATGATATATTTGCAGTATATAACAGAGCAATTCTCTATGACCGTTTGGCAATGTACCGTAAAGCGGTAAAAGATTATACTCGTGTTATTGAGGAGTACCCCGATTTTGCAGGGGTATATTTTGCCCGTTCCGAAGCTCTTCGTAAACTTGGCGACCTGAAAGGGGGTAAAAAAGATTTTGATTATGCCATGAAGTTGGAAGAGGAGGCAAAACAGCGAAGAGCGTCAGGCGATTCAATAAACTATGATGATATGACAAAAGTCCGTCGCGAGTCGGATAAGAGCATAAATAAATTTGACAGACTTTTGGTCTCTGATGATACTTCTATAAAAACCGGTTATGAGAGTACTATAAGGGGTAGGGTGCAAGATAATAAATACAAACTTAAAATTGAGCCACAAATCACCCTTACCTATTATGAGGAACCATCTCAATTAAATCTTCCCAAAAAGTATTCAAAGGATCTTGACGATTTGAATAGGGCAAGGATATTGCCACGCTCATTAAAACTTACCAATCGCGAAGCGAGTCTTGACTCTCTAAAGATAGTTCGTCATTTTAATTCAATATCGGACAATACGCGTTTAATAGATATAAATCCGAATAATGCAGTTCCATATATGGCGCGTGCCATAGATTTTATGCTTATACAAGATTTTAATGGAGCAATTGAGGATTTAAGTAGAATTATATCGGCAGGCGATAACTTTATATTTGCTTATTTTTTACGTGCAGTTGTTAGATATAAACGTATTGAATATACATTATCATCAACAAACGTTGATAAACAGACAGGCTCTCACATAGGAGATAATATGCTTTCAAAACCCAATATTGCTTTAAACGATAAGGCAATAGCACTTGAGTATGAGATGGTTTTACGCGATTATGATAAAGTTATTGCCATATCGCCCAATTTCCCATACTCATACTACAATAGAGCTAATATAAGATGCGAACGCAAAGATTTCAATGCTGCATTGGCAGATTATAATAGAGCCATAGAACTTAATCCCGATTTTGCTGAAGCATATTTTAATCGAGGATTGGTACATACCTATATTGGTAATAACGAAAAGGCTATTGCCGATTTAAGCAAGGCAGGTGAATTAGGTATGGTGCCGGCTTACAATGTTATAAAACTTATTTCGGAATAGAAGGGATTTTTCGTAAAACTTTCTTACCCCTAAATTACCTTGTTACCTTTACAAATTGCGGAGGCAAAGGAGTCTCAAACAGCATATCCTGTCGGGTTATTGGGTGTACAAATCTAAGACGGAATGCGTGAAGAGATAATCTTCCAAGAGGATTTTCTTTAGAACCATATCTTTTATCGCCGGCTATCGGGTGTCCGCTCTCCGACATGTGTACCCTTATTTGGTTTTTACGTCCTGTGGATAGTTGCAATTCAACAAGCGAAAAACGACTATTGCTTTGTAATGTTTTGTATTTTGTTAATGCAAACTGACCATTCTCCTTATCGGTAGTTGAATATACGTGGTGAACGCTATTCTCGGTAAGATAAGATGAAATTTCTCCTTCAGATGGTTCAATTGCTCCATGAATTACGGCTACATATCGTCGGTCAAGGACCATCTCATTCCAAGAACGTTGAAGTTTAAATTGAACATCTTCTGATTTTGCATACATTATCAACCCAGAGGTGTCTCGGTCTAATCGGTGAATTACAAAAAGTTTTGCATACGGATTATCCTCTTTTAGATAGTCGCTTAAAATTCGGTATGCAGTATTCTCTTTAACTCTGTCTGAAGAGACAGACAACAATCCATAACCTTTGTTTGCAACAATTATATAGTCATCTTCATAAACAATTTTTATTCTATTGTTTTTAAACACTTTAAAACCCTTCTCAAAGTTTATCAACACTTTGTCTCCGGGCATTAAAGGAGCGTCATACGCAGTTTCCGGATTTCCGTTTATAGCAACCTGACGATGTGAAAGCCAGCTTTTGACAGTGGTTTTGCTTCTGTCTGAATATATTTTAAATAAGTAATTTAATAAACTATCAGTGTTCTCTACGATTGTTTCAGCACTTCTATTTTTCCCTTTATCAAAGTTCTTTTGTTTATGTTTAATTCGCATATTTTTTTTGAAATTTCAAAACATCATAATGTGACATTTTCAAATATCCGTAAAAAATTTTTTTAATAAAAATTTAAACATCATTTGAAAATCGCTACAAATTTATAAAAAATATATTATCTTTGTTTCAAATATGGTCAATGCTAAACTAATATTTAGTTTTCTTTGATTAGTCTTGAAGTATAAATACTCTATAATTTTTTAATGATGAAGGTAAAAATACATAAAATTCATAGAGAAGGAAGAGAAATATTGATAGGTCTTTTCTTGATATTGGCAGCACTTAATACTATTTCGTATTTTGTAATTGATACCAAGTGGATTTTTATATTCTTTCTCTCATTATCGGTGTTGTTTTTCCTTGTTGTAATGAATTTTTTCCGTTCTCCAAGAAGAACTTATCCGGGATATTTTAATGAAGAGCATGATATCATTGCTTCTGCCGATGGAGTTGTAGTGGCTCTTGAAGAGGTTATGGAAAATGAGTACTTCAAAGACAGACGCCTTCAACTTTCAATATTTATGAACATCTTCAATGTTCACGCCAATTGGTTTCCGGTAACAGGAAAGGTTGTTCATGTTAGTCATCAAAACGGACGATTTATGGCAGCATATCTTCCCAAGTCGAGTACCGAGAACGAACGTTCAACTATTGTAATGGAGATGCCTAACGGAGAACAAATTCTTGCACGTCAAATAGCTGGTGCTTGTGCTCGCCGTATTGTAACATATGCCGAAGTTGGAGACGAGTGTTCTATAGAAGACCATATGGGATTTATAAAATTTGGTTCGCGGGTTGATATCTATTTACCTATAGGTACTGAAACTCTTGTAAATATAGGCGATAAAACTGTAGGTGGCGTAACCAAAATAGCTCAAATACCATTACAAGATTAAGATTGTTTTATTATGATTTCTATAAAAAAACATATTCCCAATAGCATAACCTGTCTAAATCTGCTATGTGGTTGTTTAGCATGTATGTTTGCATTTAAAGGCTATGCAAATGCACAATATGTATATTTGGCAGGAATGCTAATATGTGCTGGTGCCATATTTGATTTTATGGACGGTTTTGCAGCACGTCTGTTAAAAGCTTATTCTCCAATGGGTAAAGAGCTTGATTCATTGGCTGATTTGATTACATTTGGCTTTGCTCCCGGAGTTATTGCAATGCAGTTGGCATATATGATAATATCTCCTGCGCATACTGATTGGTGGTGGGAGTATCTTCCATGGTTGGCATTTATGATTCCTGTTTTTGCTGGATTGAGATTGGCAAAATTCAATATTGATACTCGACAGTCAACATCTTTCATTGGGTTGCCTGTACCTGCGAATGCTCTATTTTGGATAGGATATTACACTATGGCTGCAAAATATGAGTGGCTCGATAATATTTATGTTTGGATTCTACTTGTACTATTGTTTTCATATATGATGGTATCTGAAATGCCAATGTTTTCATTAAAATTTTCAAACTATGGTATTAAAGATAATTATATCCGCTATATACTTGTTTTGGGAACAATATTGCTGGTATCTTTCTTGGGCTTTGGAGGATTAGCTCCTACAATTCTTTTCTATATTATCTTGTCATTTATTCAGAATAAATGTTTGAATAAATAAACTTTAAACGACGCAATATAGTTTTTTTTATTAGGCACACTTTTTGTCAATATAAATGTAATAACAGCAACTGATGTTTCAGTGTGCCTTAAATTGTTTTAAATATGCATTTAATATTTGGATTATTAATATTTGTTCTTTTTATAGTGTTGGCCGTTTTATTTGCTGCCGGGTCTATAATAAGAGGATTATTTGGCGGATTTAACAAGTTTTTTTCTCCAAAGAGAGGAGCAGATTCCAACAGACAAAGTAACGATAGAACTTATACGACAGCAGAACGTCGCGCAAAAGTATTTGGCCCCAATGAAGGAGAGTATGTCGAATATGAAGAGATTAAAGAAGATAAATAAAATGACATAATATCTGCCAATGTGTCATTAATTGCTATTAAAATTATAAAATATATTTTGTTAAGAGTCTAATTTTATTTATCTTTGCAGAAGATAAACTTATGCGAAAATAGGTGGCACCTCGGCATAGTTCAAACTTGTTTGACTCTGCTCTCGGTTTGCACTATCTTTGCAGAAGATAATAAGTTTAAAATGATAATAACACGTAACCATATACATCACCATCATCTTAACTCATAAACGAGGTAAGCGGTTTCGTGTATCAATTATAAAATAACATAGAGGCTTACCAAACATAGGTAAGCCTTTTTTATATTGTAAAATTTAAATTAAAATATTACTACTATGTTAAGAATTGCTGTACAATCAAAAGGTCGTCTTTTTGACGAAACAATGGAGTTATTAACTGAATCGGGAATAAAATTCTCTTCATCAAAGCGTACATTATTAGTCCCATCTCGCAATTTCCCAATGGAGGCTTTATTTTTGAGAGATGATGATATTCCGGAGTCGGTAGCTTCTGGTATTGCAGATATAGGAATTGTTGGATTAAACGAGTATCTTGAAAAAGAGAAAAATGCCGATATTGTTAAAAATTTAGGTTTTAGTAAATGTCGTTTGTCATTAGCAATTCCAAAAGATCTTGATTATCCGGGAGTAGAGTGGTTTAACGGTAAGAAAATAGCAACATCATACCCTGTTATATTAAAGAAATTCTTAGATGAGAAGGGTATCTCTGCCGATATTCATGTAATAACCGGTTCTGTTGAAATTGCACCGGGAATTGGATTGGCTGATGCAATTTTTGATATAGTAAGTTCCGGTAGTACTTTGGTAAGCAACAGATTAAAAGAGGTAGAGATAATAATTGAATCTGATGCTGTTCTTATAGCTAATAAAAATTTATCATCAGAGAAGAAAGAGATACTTGACGAGTTATTGTTCCGTATAGAGGCAGTTCAAGCGGCAGAAAATAAGAAATATGTATTAATGAATGTCCCCAATGTAGCAATTGATAATGTTCTTGAAGTTCTTCCCGGAATAAAAAGTCCAACAATCACTCCGCTTGCAAATGGCGAATGGAGTTCAGTTAGTACTGTATTGCCAGAAAAGATTTTCTGGGAGATTATAAATAAACTAAAATCGGCAGGAGCAGAGGGTATTCTTGTTCTTGATATAGAAAAAATGGTATTATAAAATGGAGATTATAAATAACCCATCACCTTCAGATTGGAGAGAATTGACACGCCGTCCTGAGTTGGATACTTTAAGCCTTCACGGAACGGTTGGGGAGATATTGTCTCAAATTAAATCGGAGGGCGATTTGGCTGTTCGTAAATATGTTGCCAAGTTTCAAGGAGTAGAACTTGATAACTTTGCTGTAACAGATGAGGAATTTGCTGAGGCTGAGAGTTTGGTTGCTCCCGAGTTGAAAGAGGCTATTTTACGAGCAAAAGAGAATATTATGCTCTTTCACTCGGCACAAAAGTTTGAGGGTAAAAAAATAGAGACAACACCCGGTGTTACTTGCTGGCAAAAAAGCGTTGCTATTGAAAGAGTTGGTTTATATGTACCGGGAGGGACAGCACCTCTCTTTTCAACCGTTTTGATGTTGGCAATACCTGCACAAATAGCAGGTTGCGACAATATTGTTATGTGTTCGCCTTGTAATAAAGAGGGTAAAGTTCACCCTGCAACATTATATGCAGCAAAAGTGGCAGGCGTAACAAACTTTTATAAATTGGGTGGAGTACAGGCTATTGGAGCTATGGCATACGGAACAGAAACAATTCCCAATGTATATAAGATATTTGGCCCCGGAAATCAATATGTAACCGCCGCTAAACAGTTGGTAAGTTTAGGCGGAGTAGCTATTGATATGCCTGCAGGACCATCAGAAGTTGAGATACTTGCTGACGAAACAGCTAATCCTCAATATGTAGCATCAGACTTTTTATCGCAAGCTGAGCATGGTGTTGACAGTCAATCAATATTGGTAACAACCGATTCTTCTCTTGTTGAGAGAGTAAAAGATGCCATTACAGAGCAAACAGCATTGCTTCCCCGAAAAGATATTGTTGAGAAGTCGTTGTCAAACAGCCGTATATTCCTATTTGATACAATGGATAAAGCCATTGCTTTTACAAATGAATATGCACCTGAACATCTTATAATATCGTGTAAAGATTATATGGCAATAGGAGAGCAAATAAAAAATGCAGGTTCAATATTTTTAGGACAATATACGCCTGAGAGTGCAGGCGATTATGCATCGGGTACAAATCATACATTGCCAACAAGCGGTTATGCGAAAGGATATAATGGAGTAAATCTTGATAGCTTTATACGTAAAATAACCTATCAGGAGATTACTCGCGAGGGACTTGAATGCTTGGGCGCAACAATTGAGATAATGGCTCAAAACGAAAGTCTTGATGCTCATAAAAATGCAGTATCAATAAGGTTAAAGAGATAAACCATGAAAGAATTAAAAGATATAGTACGTAAAAACATATACGAACTAAAACCATATTCATCGGCTCGTAACGAGTTTAAAGGCGAAGCATCGGTATTTATTGATGCAAATGAAAATCCATACGATACTCCATATAATCGTTATCCCGATCCTTTACAATTAGCAGTAAAGGAGAAAATATCAAAACTAAAAAAAGTAGCGGTTGAAAATATCTTCTTGGGAGTGGGTAGTGATGAGCCAATAGATTTGCTCTATCGTATATTTTGTGAACCTCTAAAAGATAATGTAGTAGCACTTGAACCAACGTACGGAATGTACTCTGTATGTGCAGATATAAATAATGTTGAGTACCGTAAAGTATTACTCAATTCAAAATATGAATTCTCTGCCGATGAGTTATTAAAGGCAACCGATGATAATTCAAAAATTATATGGTTGTGCTCACCTAATAACCCCACAGGAAATGCGTTTCCTATTGAAGAAGTAGAGAAGGTACTTAAAGTTTTTGATGGTATTGTTGTATTAGATGAAGCATATATCGATTTTTCGTCTCAACCATCATATCTGTCAAAATTAAAATATTACCCTAATTTGGTTGTATTACAGACATTCTCAAAGGCATGGGGCAGTGCAGGAGTTCGTTTGGGAATGGCGTTTGCATCGCCCGAGATAATATCAATATTCAATAAGGTAAAATATCCCTATAATGTAAATATACTTACACAACGCTATGCAATAAAGTTGCTTGATAATTTTGCATCAGTTGAGAAAAAAGTGGCAGAAATATTAAAAAACAGAGAAAAACTTGCTAAGGCATTGAGTAAGCTATCTTGCATTACAGAGATATATCCAACCGATGCAAACTTTATACTTGTAAAAACCATCGATGCAGATTCAATATATAAGTATCTTATTGAAAAAGGCATAGTCGCACGTAATAGAAATGGTATCTCTCTATGCGATAACTGTATAAGAATTACCGTAGGTACAGCAGTAGAGAATAAGCAAGTAATATCTGCATTAAAATCGTATAAAAAATAAGTTCAATATATGAAAAAGGCACTATTTATTGACCGAGACGGAACATTAGTAGTTGAGCCACCTGTTGATTATCAGTTGGACTCTCTTGAAAAACTTGAGTTTATGCCTCGAGTTTTCAGAAATATGGTACTAATAAGAGAAAAACTCGATTATGAGTTTGTCATTGTCTCAAATCAGGACGGATTGGGAACATCATCTTTCCCTACCGAAACATTTTTGCCACCTCAAAACAAAATGTTACAGGCATTCAAAAATGAAGGAGTAGAGTTTGACGATATATTGATTGACCCCTCATTCCCTCACGAAAACAAACCTACACGAAAACCCGGTATAGGTATGATGGGTAAATATATGACAGGTGAATATAATCTTGCCGAGTCGTATGTAATAGGCGATAGAGTAACAGATGTAATGCTTGCCAAAAATCTTGGAGCAAAAGCAATACTGATAGCAACATCAAAAGAGGAGGGCGAGGCAAAGCTAAAAGAGAAAAATCTTGAAGATGTATGTTCACTTGTTGCAACATCATGGGACCAAATTTCGTCATATCTTATAGCCGGAGAGAGGGTTGTTGAGGTATCGCGTAAAACATCGGAGACCGATATATATGTAAAAATAAATCTTGACGGAACAGGCAAGAGCAATGTATCAACAGGGTTATCATTCTTTGACCACATGCTTGACCAATTGGGACGCCATTCGGGTATGGACGTAACAATTATTACAAAAGGCGATTTGAATGTTGATGAACACCACACTATAGAGGATACAGGAATAGCAATAGGTGAGGCTTTACGCAAGGCACTTGGCGATAAACGCGGTATTAACCGTTATGGATTTTATCTGCCAATGGACGACTCGTTATGCAGTGTGGCTCTTGACTTTGGCGGACGTGCTTGGTTAGTATGGGACGCAGAGTTTAAACGCGAGTATGTAGGTGATATGCCGACAGAGATGTTTATGCACTTCTTCAAATCATTATCCGATTCTGCAGCAATGAACTTAAATATAAAAGCAGAAGGCATTAACGAGCATCACAAAATAGAGGGAATATTTAAAGCCTTTGCCAGAGCGATAAAAATGGCTGTAACAAGAGATGTTTTAAACGGAGTAATTCCCTCATCAAAAGGAGTGATATAATATTTATTATAGATAATAAAATTAGAAAAAGGGTTGTACACAACCCTTTTTCTATATCACATAAATACTATTTTACAAAGGATAATCTTCAAAGGCATATAGTAATGTTGAGAGGTATCTCTCTCCGGTATCAGGGAGTAGTGCCACTATGGTTTTACCTCTGTTCTCATCAAGTTTGGCCATCTCTAATGCAACATAAAATGCCGCTCCCGATGAGATGCCAACCAAAAGACCCTCTTTTTGTGCAAGCATACGCGATGAACGTATAGCATCGTCATCTTTTACCCTTGCTATTTTATCGGCATAATCCTTATTAAAGTTTTTAGGAATAAAACCTGCACCAATACCCTGTATCTTATGAGCTCCTGCTTTTCCTCCGCTTAGAACAGGTGAACTATCAGGCTCTACAGCTACAGCCATAATGTTGGGGTTATGCTTTTTTAAACCTTCAGAAGTTCCGCTAAGAGTTCCTCCTGTCCCTACACAAGCTACAAATATATCAATATCTCCTTCGGTGTCTTGCCAAATCTCTTCGGCAGTTGTATTTATATGAGCCTTTGGGTTTGCAGGGTTATCAAATTGTCCTAATATAATAGACCCGGAATACTCTTTGTTTAATTGATTTGCTTTGTTTATAGCGCCAGTCATACCTTCGCTACCAGGAGTAAGAACAAGCTCAGCACCTAATGCTTTCAATAGGTTTTGACGTTCCATGCTCATGGTGTCGGGCATTGTAAGTATAAGGTGGTATCCCTTTACTGATGATGCCCATGCCAATCCAATACCCGTGTTTCCACTTGTAGGTTCTATTATGACAGCTCCGGGTTTAAGCAATCCTTTTTTCTCTGCATCTTCAATCATTGAAAGAGCAACACGGTCTTTAACACTGCCTCCGGGATTATAAAACTCTAACTTAACAATAAGTTTTGCCTTTAAATTAAGTTCTCGTTCAATATTTGAAACTTCAAGTAGGGGAGTATTTCCTACAAGTTGTGTGAGACTTTTATATATTTTACTCATAATACTCTTTTATAACTGATTATAAAATACCTTTCGGATACTGCATTGTAATACAATGTAATGAGCCATGTTGTTTAATTAACGCAACACAATCAATGCCAACTACTTCATACCCGGGGAAAGCCTTTGATATTGCTTCAATTGCTGTTTTATCATTATCCGGTTGGTTATATGTGGGCATTAAAACTGTATTGTTCATTATTAAAAAGTTGGCATATGATGCAGGAAGTCTCTCTCCGTCAAAAACTATTGAGTCTGCCATTGGTAGAGCAACCAAGTTATATGGATTACCCTCAATATTTCGTGCATCAATCAACTCTTGCTCCATTGCTTTTAATTCGCTGTAATGCTCATCATTAACATCGTTACATTTAACGTAAGCAATGGTATTGTTTGGGCAAAATCGGGCAAGTGTATCAATATGGCTATCAGTGTCGTCGCCAGCCAAATATCCGTTATCAATCCATATTATATTACTAACGCCAAAACTCTCCTTTAATACCTCTTCAATCTCCTCTTTACTGTAAGATGGGTTTCTGAACTTTGACATTAAACAACGTGTAGTAGTCATTAACGAACCATTACCATCAACCTCAATTGAGCCACCCTCTAATATAAAGTTGTTCATATTACGGTAATCTGCATTAAAGATATTCCCTTTGTAGCAGTTTAGTGTAATTTCGTTATCTAATTCGGCCTCAAACTTTTGTCCCCAACCGTTAAATCCAAAATCGGTGATTACAAAATTATTTGACTCTTTATCAATTACAGTAATACCTCCGTGGTCTCTTGCCCAAGTGTCGTTGCTGTTGCATTCGAACAGGGTAACATTATCCATATTTACCTTATCCTTGATGATGCTAACAACATCGTCGGGGTATGGGGTAACAATAAGCAGTTTTTCTCTTTTAGCAATCTCTCGAGCCACATTTATATAGCACTCAGTTACCTCACCTAACATGTAGTTCCAATCAGTATTTTTATGAGGCCATGTTAGTTGAATACCACTCTGTTCAGCCCATTCGGCAGGTAATATATATGTGTTGTTAATATCCATGTAGTCTTATATTTACTTTTAACATAAACAAAAGTAGTAAAAAAGTATGAACTTTTTTGTTTGGTATAAAAAATATTATCTATTTTTGTACCTATACATTAGAGGTAATATATAAATAGAAACTTATGAAAAAAATTGTGTTGGGTTCGGTTATATTATTGGCAATCTTACTATTTGCAGTATATAACTTGGTTAACCGAATGCCCTCAAAAGATTTGTCATTGAATGAACAGGTTTACGAAATTTTAACTGACAGTAAATGTTTGATGTGTCATAGCTATGATGCAGAATTACCATTTTACTCAAAAATTCCTTTGGTGCGTCGTCCTCTATATCAAGATATTAATGCCGCCCTTAAAGAAGAAAATTTAAAACCTGTAATGGACTCTATGGCTATAGGTTCGCCAATATCTATTACGGCTGTTAATAAAATTGAGCAGATAGCTATAAAGAACAATATGCCACCTGCAAAATTTTATCTTGTTCATTGGGGAACTCAGTTAACTGATGAAAAACGTCAGATAATAATTGATTGGGCAAAAGAACAACGTTTAAAAGGATATTTAGCTAATTTAGCTGATACAACTCTTGCAAATAAATTGGCTTCTGAACCTGTATTCCCTATATTATATGATATTCCTGTTGATTCGGCAAAAGTTGATTTGGGATTTAAACTTTATCACGATACTCGTTTATCGGTTGATAATACAGTTTCATGTGCATCGTGCCATGGATTAGAGACAGGAGGAGTTGATAACAAACAATATTCTGAGGGTGTAAACGGTCAATTAGGAGGAGTAAATGCTCCAACCGTATATAATGCCGTATATAATTTTGTTCAATTCTGGGACGGACGTGCAGCAAATTTGGCAGCGCAGGCGGCAGGACCTCCACTAAATCCCGTAGAGATGGCATCAACATCATTTGATGAAATTATAGCAAAATTGGATAAAGACGTTAAATTTAAAGCAGAGTTTAAAAAAGTATATCCCGAAGGATTTAGTGAAGCTACAATTACTGATGCTATACAGGAGTTTGAGAAAACATTGATTACAAAGAACTCTCCATTTGACCGTTATATGCTCGGAGATGAAACAGCCATGACTCCTCAACAAATTGCAGGATATGAAAAATTTAAAGAGTATAGCTGTGCAACATGCCATAGTGGTGTTAATTTTGGAGGTAATACATATGAGTTGATGGGTACACGTTCAAACTATTTTACAGCACGTGGAACAGAAATGACTTTAGAGGATTTTGGACGTTATAAAGAGACAAAATCGGAGTATGACCGTCATAAATTTAAAGTTCCGGGATTGCGTAATATTGCGTTAACCGCACCATATTACCACGATGGAACATTAACATCATTAAAAAATGCAATCATCTATATGGGAGAGTATCAGTTGGATACCAATATACCCCAACAAGATGTTGAAGACATTGAAGCATTCTTGAATGCTCTTACAGGAGAGATTCCAGAAACGGCTAAAGTTATAAAGTAATAACTGATTATTTTCATATAAAAAAACAGATACAATCGTATCTGTTTTTTTTGTATATATAGGAAATATAAATATACCTCTTAAGGATATATTAAGTTCTCCTCTTTTATATTCTCTAAAACTTCACTTACATAAATGGCAGCTTCGCGTTTAGCATCATCTAAATCGTGGCAAGTCCAATCGCCGCAATCTTTTGGAGCCATGCCTGGAATCTCCCCATCAAAATCTCTTACAAATTCAAAAGTTTTTTTAATAAGATCAACAATGTCTTTACTTTGATATTCTCCTGCCATAATAAGATAATTTCCAGTACGGCAACCCATAGGACCCCAATAAACAATCTTATCTTTCCACTCTTGATTGTTTCTGAGATATGTAGCAGCAAGATGCTCAATTGTGTGTAATCCCTCTTGACCCAAAACAGCTTCTCTGTTAGGTTCTTTCATTCTAATATCAAAAGTTGTTATAGTAACGCCATTAAACACATCAACGCGCGAAACATAAATGCCCCTCAACAATTTGTTGTGGTCAATTGTAAAACTTGGTATTTTGTCCATTATAGTTTAAATATTAAATTTTTAACAACGTCAAAAGATTTTTCCGGTGCAATTTCCCAGAAATTATTGTACTGCTCAACATTATTCTCCTTACCGGGAGTATCGCTGATAACTCTTAAACTTACAAAAGGAATACCCTTTATATAGCAACAGTGAGCGAACGATGCCGACTCCATATCAACGGCAACAGCATCTTTGAAATTCTCCTTTATTTGACTTAAAATTTTATCGTCGGTAATAAATTGGTCGCCTGTACAAATCAAGCCTTTGTAAACTCTCTCGTTTTGTTCTCTATTCTCAAGTATTTTATCAATAATATAATCGCACCCTTTAAATCTCATAGGAAAACCTTGTACTTGTCCCTTTTCACAACCATCGCCGCACCAAACGTCGTGATACATAACTTCATCACCTATAACAACATCGCAGACTTCTGATTTAACATCTATACCACCTGCGAGACCGGTGTTTATAATATAGTCAGGCTTGAAATAAGATATAATATCGCAACATCTTACGGCAGCACAAACTTTTCCTATGCCCGATTGCGAAAGAAGAATTTCGTTACCATTACATTTACCTATATAATAAGTATTATTATTTTGGCAAATCTCCTCCATGTTATCAAAAAGGCGTTTCATACATGCCAATTCGCTCTCTAAAGCAACAACTATTGCTATTTTCATATATAAATTATTTAATTTTCAATCTATTAAGTTCTCTTCTGTATTTTGCGGCATTCCTATTATGTTCGCTAAGAGTAGTAGCAAAATTATGGTATCCCGAAAAATCCTCTTTTGCGCACATATATAGGTAGTTTGATTTTTCGTAATTCAAAACCTTATCAATCGCTATTTTTGAAGGAATTCTTATAGGACCCGGAGGTAATCCCACATATTTATAAGTGTTGTATGGCGATTCAATCTCAAGGTGCTTGTTTAATATGCGCTTTAATCCAAAATCGCCTGTCGCAAATTTAACAGTGGGGTCTGATTGCAGTAACATACCTCTTTTTAGCCTGTTAATATATAATCCGGCAACAACAGCCATTTCGTCAACTTTTTTTGTCTCCTCTTCAACAATTGAGGCCAATATAATAACTTCATAAGGAGTTAATCCTATACTTTCAGCCTTGTCTGATCTCTTTTTATTCCAGAATTGCTGATACTCCTTAGCCATTCTGTTTAAGAACTTATCTTTTGATGTGCTTTTAAAAATCTCGTAGCTATCGGGTAAAAACATAGTAGAAATAGTTACAGTATCAAAACCATATCTGCTACAAGTAGCTGTATCGCACAATGCCTTATATAAAGTATCAGCAGGCATATTTATATTCTTGCATATAGCATATGCAAGTTCCTTTTTAGTCCTGATGTTATTAAAAGTAATAATAGAAGTTGAGGAGTCGCCCAATGCAAATAGATTATAAATATCCCAAACGCTCATTTGAGGGGTTATTTTGTAAAAGCCCTCATATCTGTTTATGCGTCTGTTTCTGATGTCAAATACTTTATCAACCCAATATGCGAAATCTTCACCACCATTTAATGCTATTGTATTTATAACATCTTCAGAAGTTGTGCCATTTCCTATATATATACAATACTCATTATTACAATTGCTTGGGTTAGTAATTTTTTTGTATAAAAAAAGAGTAACACCTCCAATAATAAGCAATAGAGATGATAGGATAATAACAGATATAACTATATATTTTTTTTTCATTATTATATATCAGAGGTATATTTACAACCTGCTCACATTTTGTTAGGCGAAGATACAACAATTAGCTGATACAACTCTCCATATTATTCAAAAATCTCCTCTTTTAATATATAGCTGAATTTTTTTGCACCTTTATGGCATAGATGGTCAATGTCAAAAAAGTCGGTAGTGTCAAATCTCTCATCATTTAAGTAGCTATAGTATGAAGCTTTGTACTTTAAACAAATGTTGTTTACAACTGAAATAGTGTAGTTCCATCTGCAGGTATCAATTTTATTGTAATAAGCTGGCAGAGTAGGGGTTGTAATAAAGAATAGCCTAATATTATTGTTATGACAGAGTGTTGCAATTTTGTTAAGATATTCAATATTTATATCAACATATTCCTCGTGTGGAGTATGTCTTGTAATAGTTTTTATAGCGTCTTTTTCTATATTACCATCAATCAAGCACTCTTTATACCCTGTTGCCCAACCTAACGAGTTATATCCAAAATCTTTATTTGTACCAAAATGAAATTTGCAATACTCTTTAATTTTTGTTTGCAGTATTGTGGGGTTATATAATTCAAGTTTTTCAATGCAATTTAACAAAGAGTCATTATAACCCATATAATGCTCATAAAATTTAACTCTGAATTTTTCATCTCCTTTATCTAATGGAGTTTCGTAGAGAGTAAAATAGGATATAGGGACAATCAAAGTTTTAAGACTTTTGCATTGCGCAATAGATTTTTCAACAAGATACAAATCAAACTTTAAATCTTGCGAAACATTTGCAAGATTAAAAGAGTTGTTGCCTAAAATTTCAGGGTTAATACCATAAAAGCTATGTGAGCTTCCTAATATTAAAGTATTTATACTATCGCAATTATTAACTATATAATTGTTCTTATACCTATACGAGTTTGGTGCCGATTGGGCAATATATTCCAAAGCTGTTAATATCATCAACAGCGGTATTAAAAATATTAATATTCTAAGAATAAATTTACCCATATAATTAAAATTGAAAATATATGAAAGTTTGATTAATACTCATAAATAGAATTGTGGCAACAATAATAGCATAATAAACAAACCATCTTACAACTCTGTATCTAAAAATACCTTCTCCGTTAAATTGTAAAGCGTGTAACTTATTTCTGTTTAGCCATTCAACAACAAGCATAAACATAATACCTATTGTTATACTCTTACCATATGGCATTTCAATATTAAACAGAGTAGGAGAGAATATATTTCCAATAAATAAAAATGCTTCACTAATACTCTCCGACCTAAAAATTATCCACCCAAAAGTAACTAATATGAATGTACTAACAATTTGCAGAAACTCTTTTGGCGAAGGTAAAAATTTATTTACAGCTACACTATTTAAATAATTTCTATTTTTCTTGGTAAGCAGTAAGGGGATAAACAATAAGGCATTATAAATTCCCCATACAATAAATGTCCAATTTGCACCATGCCACAACCCGCTAACTACAAAAATAATTATGGTATTTAAGATGACTCTTTTAGTAGAGCATCTACTACCTCCTAACGGAATGTACAAATAGTCTTTAAACCACGAAGTAAGCGATATGTGCCATTTACGCCAGAACTCTGCAATATTGCGCGAGAAGTATGGGAAATTAAAGTTTTGTTTAAGGTTAATACCAAAAAGCTTTGCAGTACCTATTGCAATATCGGAGTATCCCGAAAAGTCTCCATAAATTTGAAAGGCAAAGAATATCCCACCCATTAATAACGTAAAACCGCTCTCGTTTGAATAGTTGTTCCATATAGTATCAACAGCAATGGCACAATTGTCGGCAATTACCATTTTCTTAAAAAATCCCCATAACATCTGCCTGCAACCATCAACTGCAGTAGCATAATCAAAAAACCTTTTGTTCAGAATTTGAGGTAACAAATTTGTAGCTCTTTCTATAGGACCGGCAACAAGTTGAGGAAAGAAACTTATGTAAGCGAAAAATGCAACAATATCGGTTGTTGCCTTAATTTTGCCTCTATAAACATCAATAGAGTAACTGAGGGCCTGAAAAGTATAAAAACTGATACCCACAGGCAGAATAATATCAAGAGTAACCCAATCAACATTAATACCCAAAGAGTTCATCACCTGAGCAAAACTCTCACCAAAAAAGTTACAATATTTGAAGTATCCGAGAATAAGCAGATTGGCAACAATATTAGTTCCGCTTATACATTTCTGCCAACCTCTCTTGCCGTTGAACTTTTTAATAAGAATACCGCTTGAAAAACTCAATAGAGTAGTAATGGCAATCAAAATTAAAAACTCTTTATTCCACCAGCCATAAAAAATGTAGCTGGCAATCACAATAAACAAATTTTGTAATTTAAGTTGCCTAAAAACAGACCAATAGAGAATAAAAGCTATTGGTAAAAATATAAGAAACTCTATTGAGTTAAAAAGCATACACTACTCTTTAGTAATATTTTTCAGACAGTTTATAATATCCTCAACAATCAACTCTTCGGTGAGTCTGTTAGCCTTTAAAAACTCTTTAATATTATATCTGTCAACAAACTCTTTCTTAGCACCAAAGTTCAAAACTTTCATCTTAGAAGAGCCATAAAATCTTGAAATTTTCTCTCCAAAACCACCATCAACAACACCATCTTCAAGAGTAATAACAACTTTATGATTATCTTTTAAAGCGTTTAAAACTTTAGTATCAATACCGCTAATATATCTTGGATTAATAAGAGTCGGAGTTATGTGGTGCTTATTTTTAAGAGTCGCTGCGACCCTCTCACCCAAACTGAAATATGAACCTGCAGCAATAATTGCAACATCATTACCCTCATCAATAATTTTATATCGGTTTAAAGAATCGTAGTTTTTATCAATATTCACAACATTTACAGCCTCTTTGCCGGCAGGTACACGAATTGCAACAGGATATTTATCCTGCTCAATACTCCAATTAAGCATGGCGGTGTACTCCTCTAAACAGGTAGGAGCCAAATATACTAAGTTAGGTATATTGCTAAGTAAGGGAATATCAAAGAAGCACAAATGAGTAACATCGTTCATTGCGCCTAACGAACCCCAAAATACCAAAATTGTTGCAGGATTATTATTAATACACAAATCTTGAGAAATTTGGTCGTATGCACGTTGAATAAAGGTGCTATAAACCCCAAAAACAGGTTTGCCACCATTTGATGCAATACCCGAAGCCAAAGCAACGGCATGCTCTTCGGCAATACCAACATCAATAAATTGTTTACCGGCTTTCTCTCTTCTCTCGGCATTAAATCCCATAACGGTTGGAGTGCCGGCAGTAATAGCAACAACACGCTCGTCGTGTTTCATCTTCTCCAACAGATAATCAGCAGTTAGTGTTTGGTAATCAATACCACCCTCTTTACCCTTTACAGGCACTCCACTCTCAATATCAAAAGCACCGCAGAAGTGCCAACCTTCTTTGTTGTTTTCAGCAGGTTTATAACCTTTGCCTTTTATGGTATTTATATGTAAAACAATAGGGTGGTCAATATCCTTAACCTCATTAAAACAGTTAATAAGAGCCTCAACACTATTACCGTCAGCAACATATCGGTAGTCAAATCCCATAGCCTTAAAAAGGTTACACTCGGCATTGCCGTTTGTCTCTCTTAAAAGAGCAAGGTTTTTGTAAATACCACCATGATTTTCAGCAATTGACATCTGATTGTCATTAACCACAACAATCATATTGCTGTTTAGCTCGGCGGCATAATCAAGTCCTTCAAAAGCCTCGCCACCACTAAGAGAACCATCACCAATAACAGCAATAACGTTATAATTTTCGTGCTTCAAATCTCTTGCTTTAGCAACACCACTTGCAAGGCTTACACTTGTTGAGGTGTGTCCAATAATAAAGTGGTCGTGTTCGCTCTCGCTCGGTTCGGTATATCCCGAAACATTGCTATATTTATCAGCATTTAAAAACGCCTCTTTTCTCCCTGTTAAAATTTTGTGGGGATAACATTGATGCGAAACATCAAAAATAATTCTGTCCTCAGGCGAGTTAAAAACTCTGTGCATGGCAACGCTCATCTCAACCATACCCAAATTTGGAGCACAATGACCACCCCTTACACTTAATTTTTTAATAAGGCAATCTCTTATCTCTTGACACAAAACATTGAGTTCATCAATTGATAACTCCTTTAAATCCTTAGGAGAATTAATATTATCTAATACCATATCTTTAAAAATTAAATAACATAGATATATGAAAACCAATAATAGAGTTCCCAATAAGACATATCTATAACAAAGTTACATAAAAATACTGAAATCATTTTATTACCTCCGCTATAATTTGTATTTTTGCAGTAATAGTGAAAATAGATTCTGTAATCAGGAACAAAAGAAATATTATATAATTGTGGATAAAACATTGAAAATAGGATTGGTACAACAATCAATCACGCCCAATAAAGAGCATAATCGTCAAACTCTTGCATCAGGTATCAGAAAATGTGCATCAGAAGGTGCAGAGTTGGTAATATTACAAGAGTTGCACGATACACCATATTTTTGTCAGGTAGAGAATACCGAAAATTTCTCGCTTGCCGAGCCATTTCCGGGCGAAGCAATACCGTTTTATAGCTCGGTAGCAGCAGAGTGCGGTGTTGTGTTGGTAACTTCTCTATTTGAAAAACGAGCAGCCGGGTTATATCACAATACAGCAGTAGTATTTGAGAAAGACGGAACAATTGCTGGTAAATATCGCAAAATGCACATACCCGATGACCCGGCATATTACGAAAAATTTTATTTCACACCCGGGGATATGGGATTTAAACCCATAGAAACCTCTGTCGGAAAACTCGGATTGATGGTATGTTGGGACCAATGGTATCCCGAAGCTGCACGCCTTATGGCACTTGCAGGAGCCGATATGCTTATATACCCGACAGCAATAGGTTGGGAGAGTACCGATACAGACGAAGAGAAGTTTCGTCAGCGAGAGGCATGGATAACCGTACAACGCGGACATGCCGTTGCAAACGGTCTGCCGGTTATAGCTGTAAACAGGGTAGGTTACGAGCCTGACCCATCGGGAGTGACAAATGGTATCACATTTTGGGGAAGCAGTTTTGTGGCAGGACCACAAGGAGAGTTCCTATATCAAGCACCAACTGATAAAGAGAGTGTAAAAGTTGTAGAGATTGACCGAGAGAGGACAGAAAACGTGCGTCGTTGGTGGCCGTTCTTACGCGATAGAAGAATTGACGCATACGGCAATATATTAAAACGATTTATAGATTAAAATCCGATATGAAAAGAGAGATAACAAACAATGTATATTACGTAGGGGTAAACGATAACGCAACAACCTTATTTGAACGTTTGTGGCCATTACCCTACGGAGTAAGTTACAATGCTTACCTTATAAAAGATAAAATAAACGTACTTATCGATACCGTTGAGTATTCATATAACAGTATCTTTTTCTCGCAGATAGAAGAGGTTATAGGCAATGATAAAATTGATTATGTAGTGGTAAACCATATGGAACCCGACCACTCATCATCGTTGCTTAAACTTATTGAAAAATACCCCGATATTCAGATAATAGGAAACATAAAGACATTAGGAATGCTATCGGGCTTTTACGGAATAACAAAAAACGTAAAAGAGGTAAAAGATGGAGAGACTCTTAATATTGGAGAAAAAACATTAACGTTCCATTTAACTCCCATGGTACATTGGCCCGAAACAATGATGACATATATCAATGAAGAAGGACTCCTTTTTTCAGGCGATGCATTTGGCGCATTTGGCGCAGTAGGTGAAGATGTAATGGACGAAGCGGCTGATATGACAATTTTTACCGACGAAATGTATCGTTACTACTCAAATATTGTAGGAAAATATGGAGGTCCTGTTGAAAAAGCCATAGAAAAACTATCATCATTACCCATTAACTATATCTGTTCAACACACGGTCCCGTTTGGAAAAAGTACGTTCCTCAGATAGTTGAGCAATATCTGAAAATGGCACGTTATCAAGGCGATGAAGGCGTGGTAATAGCATATGGCAGTATGTATGGGCATACAGCCGATGTAGCAAAAAACATATACGAAGCACTTGTTGAGGCAGGCATTAAGAATGTGGTAATGCACGATTTGTCAGAGGTAGATGCATCATATGTATTACGCGATGTATTCAAATATAATACCCTTATATTAGGCTCGCCAACCTATAATTCAGAATTATTTCCCAAAGTAGCCGATTTATGTGTTAAGTTGGAAGGAAGAATAATAAAGAACAAGACCTTTGCATGCTTTGGCTCATTCTCATGGGCAGGAGCGGCAGTAAAACGCCTAACAGCATTTGCTGAAACAATGAAATGGCAAATAATTGAGCCTAAAATTGAGATAAAACAAGCGGGCTTAGATGTTGATGTAAAAGCCCTTAGCAAGCAACTTGCTGAGAATATTAAAGCAGTTGTTAGTTGTTAGTATTATTAGCCCAATTAGCCTAATTGGAAAAATTAGACTAAGAAGCAAGTAGTTGCAGTTCAATGCACCACCATTTAACTAAAAACTAACAACTATTTAACCCTATCATACAACTTTTGCAATATGGCTTTACCCTGTTGCAAAAGTTGTTCACTTTTATCCCCTTCCATAGTTGTGGCAGAATTAGCATCGCAATCATAAATAACAAAATTTGAGCTGTCAGCCATGGCAAAACCATTAGGGAAGGTCCAATATGCAAAATTTGTAAGAGTAGTATCGGCAATGTTTCTGCTATATTTGAATTTGCCATAGTCTATACCCAGCTGGGCAAGTAGAGTAGAAGCCATATCCGATTGAGAAGCATAATCATCAATCTGTTTCATCTCCTTTATTGCTCCACCGCACCATACGGCAGGTATTGAGTGGCTCTCTTTCCCCCTGTCGTTATACCCTAACAGATAATTAACACCATGGTCAGGAATAAGAACAACCAATGTATTCTTCCAAATTTTATTCTCTTTTAAATTATCAATAAAATTACCCAAGCAACTATCAGTATAGGCAATAGAGTTCAAGTAGGGATTTTCAAACTTTTTAAATGGAACCTCAAAAGGCTCATGGCTACTTAATGTTAAGAATACCTTTAAGAAAGGATTCTCCTTATTATAATTTAAAATATCGTTTTTAAGATACTCAAAAGTAATATGGTCGTTAGCACCCCATTTTGATTCAATACGGCTTACGTTTAATTCAACGTCGGTAACAAACTCATCAGTTCCGCCTGTTGCAAAAAATGAGCGCATATTGGTAAAATTGGCATCACCGCCATACAAGAACGATGTGTTGTAGCCATTCTCTTTTATAGCCCCTACAAGAGACGGAAAAGTTGTCATCTTGTCAGGATATTTCATTACAGAAGTTGTAGGAAGAGCCGGGAAGCCATCAATTACAGAAAAAAGTCCTCTGTCAGTCCTAAAACTGTTGGCATATATGTTATTAAACGAAATAGCTTCACGCGATAGTTTAAGCAAGTTTGGAGCAATTTCAACGCCATTATTAAATAAAGCACCCTTTGAAAAACCCTCTAAAATTATAAAAACTATATTAGGTTTTCTGTTGTTTAACCAACACTCGTCATCATTAGGAATATAAACCTTATCACTAAAAAGTGAACTGAAAATTTGCTCAGCCTCATCATCGGTCATAAACCTTGCATAATCGGCAAAATTGTTTTGATGAGTAGCAGAGTATAACAAACTGAATATAGGGTTTACAGCCGCATGATTATATTTGATTTCGGTAGAATAGTAGGCTCTGCCAACATTCATAGTAGAGGTGCCAATTCCACCCCTGATACCTAAAAATACCAAACCTCCAATAAAAATAAAAAGCAGAGTCTCAGCTATACCTTTAGTCACATTGCCATAACCTTTCCATTTGTCGCAACCCTTACAAAATTTTCTCAAAGGGTAGAATATGGCAATTGAGGTTATAATCATAATAAAAGGGAAGAGAATTAACTCCCAACTCTTAGCACTTGCAAGAGCCTCAGACGGGTTTGCTAAATAAAAAATAGGAGTGGCATCAATTCTAAACCCCCAGTACGAATATAGAGCCAAATCGGTTATAACTACAATAGAAAGCAATACCGATATAACGCCCAAATATATATTATTGGCATATTTCACCCATTTACCTTTGAACCAAACAGAGAATATGGTTATTAACAATATAGGAGCAATAATATACGATACAACAGAAATATCCATAGATAGTCCGTTATATATAATTTTGAACCATTCGCTGATTGGAGTCCCGGCATAAATGTTGTTATAGCACAACATAAAAATGGGTTTAAGCAGTACAAATATTGCTAAAAAATAGAAGTAAACCTTTATTAAAAATATAAATCTTTGTTTCATTCTTCGCTCTAATTTTATAACTTTGCCGAATACAATGCAAAAGTATAAAATAAAACCTTAATTATAATACTCTAAAAAGAGGGAAATATGAAACAATTAATTACAATTTTAGCATTAATCACAACAATTACAATGAGCAGTTGCAGACAAAATCCATTATTGGCAGAGTTTGATGGTCCATTCGGAACAGCACCATTCGACAAAATTGAGTTGGCAGATTACAAACCGGCCATGATAGAGGGAATAAAACAACATCAGCAAGAAGTTGATGCAATAATAAACAATCCCGAAGCACCAACATTTGAGAACACAATCGAAGCATACGAAGCATCAGGATTGCTATTAAACCGTGTAACAAACATATTTTTCAACCTCTTATCGGCAGATGGCGATGAGGCAATGATGAACCTTTCACAAGAGTTGATGCCCATGCTGACAGAGCATACAAATAACCTTACATTAAATGAACAACTCTTTGAGAGAATAAAAGCAGTATATGAGACAAGAGAGACATTAGATTTAACACGCGAGCAACTAACACTTCTTGAAGATTCATATAAATCGATGGTTCGTAACGGAGCAAACCTACAAGGCGAACAAAAAGAACAATACCGAAAACTAACCTCAAAATTAGATAGTCTATCATTAACATTCGGTCAAAATCAGTTGAAATCGAGCAATGCATTTGAAATGATTTTGACAACAGAAGAAGAGCTTGCAGGACTACCCGAAGGAGCAAGAGAAGCAGCTAAAATGCGTGCCGAGGCAAAAGGGAAAGAGGGATATCTCTTTAATGTATCATACCCCTCATTCTTCCCATTTATGAAATATTCTCAAAACAGAGAGTTAAGAGAGAAGATGTACCGGGCATACAACTCAGTAGCATTAGGCGGAGAGTATGATAACACACAAAACATATTAGAGCAGGTAACAGCACGTAAAGAGTTGGCAAACCTGTTAGGATACAAAGATTGGGCAACATACGTACTTGATAACCGTATGGCAAAAACACCCGAAGCAGTATATAACTTACTTGATAATCTGTTAGAAGCCTATACACCGGCAGCCAAAAAAGATGTAGAAAAAATCAAAGCCTTTGCAAAAGAGGTAGAGGGAAAAGAGGTTGATCTAATGCCATGGGATTGGTCATACTACTCAGATTTATACAAAACCAAAAATTACGATTTGAACGATGAGATGCTAAAACCATACTTTGATTTAGAGAAGGTAAAAAAAGGAGTATTTGGTTTGGCAACCACACTATATGGCTTGCAATTTGAAAAGAGAACAGACATACCTGTATATAACGAAGAAGTTGAGGTGTTTAAAGTAACCGATGCCGATGGTAATTATATGGGAATACTATACACCGATTTCTTCCCTCGCGAAACAAAACAACAAGGAGCATGGAAAACCGACTTTAAAAAACAATGGGTCGAAAAAGACGGAACCGACAGCCGTCCGCACATACTACTTGTAATGAACTTTACCAAACCGACCAAAGACAAACCGGCACTATTAAGTTTTGATGAAGTAGGAACATTCCTACATGAGTTCGGACACTCATTACACGGAATGCTGACCAAATGTAACTATGCATCAGTATCAGGAACATCAGTATATCGCGACTTTGTTGAGTTGCCCTCACAAATAATGGAGAACTGGTTGAGCGAAAAAGAGTTCTTAGATACATTTGCCGAGCATTACCAAACAGGCGAGAAAATACCGGTAGAGTTAATAGAGAAAGTAGAAGCAACAAAACAATTCAATGCAGCATACGCATGCCTACGTCAATTATCATTAGGATATTTAGATATGGGTTGGCACACACTGCAAGGCGAAATACCAACAAATATGTTGCAACAAGAGTATTCATCAATGGCAAAAGCGGTGTTGTTGCCCGTACCCGAAGGAACCAATATGAGTACTCACTTCGGACACATATTTGACGGAGGCTATGCAGCAGGCTACTATGGCTACAAATGGGCAGAAGTATTAGATGCCGATGCATTTGCACTATTCAAACAAAACGGAATATTTGACAAAGCAACAGCCGACTCATTCCGCAAAAACATACTTGAAAAAGGAGGAACAGAAGAACCGATGAAACTATACATTGATTTCCGCGGAGCAGAGCCCAGCATTGAAGCAATAATGAAACGCGACGGAATAAAATAGCTATCAGCTATTAGCTGTCAGTTTTTAGAAAAACAATAAAAACTCAATAATAAGACAAAGGTTGTAACACATGCGTTACAACCTTTTGCTATTTGGGCTAATTTGACTAATTAGTCTAATAATACTAACAACTAAACTTCTTATTCCACTCTCTCCGTTCCTTATCAAATACCCAGCCCCACTTATTAAAATACTTTATCATATTTATGATATGTATTTTAAGCATCTTCCTGTTTTTATACGATTCTGCTCTGTGGTTGTGTATAATTGTTGTATATGGGACATACATTGTTCGGTAATACTTATGCATTCGGCGGGTTATATCAATATCCTCGGGGTACATAAAAAAGCGTTCGTCAAATAATCCAACCTTTTTAAAACACTCTGTCCTGAAAAAGATAAAACTTCCTTGATGATAGGGGATATTCATCTCTTTCGTTAAATCTCTGTTCTTAAGCAGATACCTGTCGTCCATCTTCTTGCTCCAACTCTTTGGCATGAAACGTCTGAAAATAAGGTTTGCAGGTGTTGGCAGTAGTCGGCAGGTGTATTGTATCTCTCCGTTGGGATATACAATTTTAGGTTGTGCCTGTGCAACATCGGGGTTGCTGTTCATATAGTTGTATAGCACCTCTATTGCTGAGCTTTTAAAACTGATATCGCTATTCATAACAATATGATACTTGCTACCCTTAGCCATTGCTTCACGTATGGCAATATTGTGCCCTGCTCCAAAGCCTCTGTTCTCTGATGGTATATATTCTGCTTTCTCAAAAGCTTTGCAGGCTTGTTCAATATAATCTCTGCTTGAGTTGTCAATAACATATACTCGCTCTATCATTGATGCCTCAATGTCAGCGAGGCAGTTGTTTAACTCCTCAATATCGGTATTATATGTTACAACAGATGCAGTTATCATTATCTATATGTTATTTCTTACGATTAGGGTTTTCTGGGAACCACCCTTTTTCAACTCTTTTACGTTGTTCAAACACCTCTTTAATGCTCCAGAACGATGAGAACGAGAATACTCCTAACAGTGCTGATATTGTAAGGTTATCGCATAGTATTGATGCTGTGCACCCTATAATACCCATCACCAAAAATATCCACCAACTTTTTGTTCCCCAATAGTATTCTGCTTTTATTACTATTGGGTGAAAAAGTCCTATAATCAAAAAGGTGCAAATGCCTATTAGCAGACCATGTAAATTATTTAATTCCATAAAACTTCTTTTCTTAATGAACAAAAATATAACATTATTGTTCTATTATCAGAGAGCGTTATTTATTACTTGAATAAACAAACCTTTGTTTATATAAAATGTGCGAGTAGGGGAGGTAATCCCCAATAAATATTAATAAAGGAAATCCGCCCCTACTCGTAACATACCTACCTCAAATTACAAAGGATAATGCTCCAAGATTGGGTCGTTATACTCAATCTGTAGCTCTTTTAACTCTTGTTTTAGTTTTACAATTATATCTCCGTATTCGGGATTGTCATATAAGTTTGTCATCTCTTTAGGATCAATTTCTCTGTCGTAAAGTTCCCAAACATCAATATCATTATAAAAATGAATTAATTTATATCTGCCATCATATATTCCAAAGTGCCTTTTTACGGCATGTTCTGATGGGTATTCATAGAAATGATAATATAATGCTTTGCGCTCCATTGTGTTATTTTCGCTTTTCAATATTGGCAACATCGATTTGCCTTGAATATCATCGGGAATTTCTGCACCGGCAATATCTAAGAATGTGGGGGCATAGTCAATGTTTTGCACAAGATCTTTAATCTCTCCACGTCTCTCATATCCTTTGGGTAAACGCATAATTAAAGGAGTGCTGAAAGATTCGTCATACATAAATCGTTTGTCAAACCAACCATGTTCTCCCATATAAAACCCTTGGTCCGATGTATATACAATCAATGTATTATCCAATAAATCGTTTTCTTCTAAATATGCAAGCAATCTGCCAATGTTGTCGTCCATTGATTTGACTGTCTTCATATAATCTTTCATATATCGTTGATATTTCCATTCTGCCAATTCGTTGCCTTTGAGGTTGGCTGCATAAAATTCATCAATTATGGGTTTATAGTGTGCGTCCCAAACTTTTCGTTGCTCTTCATTCATCGTGCCATATAATCCATGTTTGCCATCGTTTGATATGTAGTTTTGGCGTAGGCGACTTTCAAGTCCCGGACGATACATTTTAAGATCATATATCAAATCCATATCTGTGGTTTTGATATTCATCTCTTGCTCTTTTGCTGCAATTCTGCCTTCGTATGTATCATAGAAATTATCCGGTAACGGAAACTCGACATCTTCGTATGCTTTCAGGTCGCAAGTGTCTGCCATCCAATTGCGGTGAATTGCTTTATGATGCACCAACAGACAGAATGGTTTTTCGTTGTCTTTATTTTGCTCTAACCATTCAATACTTTTGTCGGTAATCAAATTTGTTACATATCCATCGCAAACTGTTGTGTCTCCGTTTGTAATGAATTGAGGATTAAAATACTCTCCTTGTCCGTTAAGTATCTCCCAATGGTCAAATCCTGTTGGTGCTGAATGCAGGTGCCATTTGCCAATTATTGCAGTTTGATATCCTGCTTTTTGAAGAAGTTTTGGAAATGTTTGTTGCGACCCGTCAAAATACGAGTCGATATTATTTGTAAAACCATTTGCATGACTATGCTTGCCTGTGAGCATACATGCTCGGCTGGGTCCGCTTATTGAGTTGGCTACATAACTATTTGTAAATATAACTCCTTCATTTGCTATTTTGTCTAAATTAGGAGTTTTTGCATACTCATAACCATAGCACCCCATTGCTTGACGGGTATGGTCATCACTCATTATGTAAATAATATTCAAAGGTTTTTCCTCTTTTACAGAAGTGCAAGCTCCTAATGTAGATATCAATCCGATACCTCCTAATGTATAAACTTTATTAAATTTCATATGTATTGAAGATTATTATTGAACACAAAAATAATGAAATTTATATAACATGGAGATATATAAACAGAATATTCAATAAAAAAATGTTATCTTCGCATACTCAAATGAAGTAATAAGAATAAAAATTTGTTTTATAATGGCAGACGATAAAAAGATTATCTTTTCAATGGTGGGGGTAAGCAAAACATATCCTCCGCAAAAACAAGTATTAAAAAATATATACCTATCATTCTTTTATGGTGCAAAAATAGGTATAATAGGTCTTAACGGTTCTGGTAAATCAACTCTGTTAAAGATAATTGCAGGTTTGGATAATTCATATCAAGGAGAGGTTGTTTTCTCTCCCGGTTATTCTGTTGGTTACCTGCCTCAAGAGCCTCAATTAGATGATGATAAAACTGTTAAAGAGATTGTTCAAGAGGGTGTACAACCAATTATGGATACCCTTAAAGAGTATGAGGAGATAAATGAAAAATTCGGTCTTCCTGAATATTACGAAGATGCTGATAAAATGGATAAGTTATTCCAACGTCAAGCTGAGTTGCAAGATATGATTGATGCTACTGATGCTTGGAATATAGATAGTAAACTTGAGAGGGCAATGGACGCTCTTCGCTGTCCGCCCGAAGACCAAAAAGCCGGAACTCTTTCGGGAGGTGAGCGCCGTCGTGTTGCATTGTGTCGCCTGTTGTTGCAACAACCTGATGTTCTTTTGCTTGATGAGCCAACAAACCACTTAGATGCTGAATCAATTGATTGGTTGGAGCAACATCTTAATCAATATCCCGGTACTGTAATTGCTATTACTCACGACCGCTACTTTCTTGACCATGTTGCCGGTTGGATTCTTGAACTTGACCGCGGAGAGGGAATTCCTTGGAAAGGAAATTACACATCTTGGCTTGACCAAAAGACTAAACGTATGGAACAAGAGGAGAAACAAGCGAGTAAACGCCGTAAAACTCTTGAACGAGAGTTGGAGTGGATTAATATGACTCCCAAAGCTCGTCAGGCTAAAGGTAAAGCTCGTTTGAATTCATACGATAAACTTCTTAATCAAGATCAAAAAGAGCGTGAAGAGAAACTTGAAATATTTATACCTAACGGACCTCGTTTAGGTAATAAAGTTATTGAGGCTGTTGATGTTGCAAAAGCATTTGGCGATAAACTTCTGTTTGATAATCTTAACTTTATGTTACCACCAAATGGGATTGTTGGTGTAATTGGCCCTAATGGAGCAGGTAAAACAACTCTTTTCCGTTTGATTACAGGTAGTGAAAAAGCAGATAAAGGTACGTTTGAAGTTGGAGAGACAGTAAAGGTTGCGTACGTTGACCAATCGCACAAAGATATTGATCCTGATAAGAGTGTTTATCAAATAATTTCGCAAGGCGTTGAAACTATACGTATGGGTGGTAAAGATATAAATGCTCGTGCATACCTTTCTCGTTTCAACTTTACCGGCGCTGATCAAGAGAAGAAAGCAGGAGTACTTTCGGGTGGTGAGCGTAATCGTTTACATCTTGCATTGGCATTGAAAGAAGAGGGTAACGTATTGTTGCTTGACGAGCCTACCAATGATATTGATGTTAATACCTTACGGGCATTGGAAGAAGGTTTGGAGAACTTTGCCGGTTGTGCGGTTGTGGTATCGCACGACCGTTGGTTCCTCGATCGCATTTGTACTCATATTCTTGCTTTTGAAGGTAATTCGGAAGTATTCTTCTTTGAGGGAAGTTACTCAGAGTATGAAGAGAATAAGAAGATGCGTCTTGGAAATATTGAGCCTAAACGCCCTCGTTATCGCAAACTTATGGAATAATATAATAATATACATATTAATAGGGCGCATCAAATTTTATTTGAATGCGCCCTAATTTATATTGTTTGAACAATATTCTTAGTAGAATAGTATTATGTATCCGTTTAGATATGTGGCTAAGCATAACCATACTATGTATGGTATATTTAACCAATAAGCTATGCGATTTATGTAACGGCATCGGCTCATATACATTATTACGGCAATGTCAAGCAGAACGATGTTTATAAATCCTAATACGGGAGATTGCATGTAAAAGAATGTTATACTCCAAAAGAAATTAAGAAATAGTTGTGTGATAAAAAGCACTATTGCGCTACCTCTGAATGCAGATGTGCTGTTCCATATAAAACCTATAGATGCTCCTGTAAGCAAATATATGATACCCCATGCAATAGGGAATACTATATTAGGTGGTGTTAGCGAGGATTTTTCTAAAAGTGGATACCATGTTTCAAGAGAAGGTGTTTGTATGAATTTTGCTGTAAATCCTATTGCAAAACATACAATAATACCTATTATTGAAGGTATTATGAATTTGAATTTTGAATTTGTCATAATAACTAATTTTATTTTAGAAACACTTTTAATTATAACAAGGTTTTTAAAATTAGGCTTTTTAAGAAAATTCATGCATATTTATATAATATAATATGATATGAAAGCCTATTTTTTTTTACCTTTGTAAAATATTAATTTTTTAAAATATGTCAGATAAATTAAGTCTTGAAACCCTATGTGTACAAGCAGGGTGGACACCCAAAAAAGGAGAACCAAGAGTTTTACCTATATATCAGAGTACTACATTTAAATATGATACAAGTGAGCAAATGGCTCGTTTGTTTGATTTGGAGGATAGTGGATATTTTTATACAAGGCTTCAAAATCCAACAAATGATGCTGTTGCTGCTAAGATTGCAGCTTTAGAAGGAGGTGTAGCTGCAATGTTAACCTCGTCTGGTCAGGCTGCAAACTTTTATGCAATATTTAATATTTGTCAGGCAGGAGATCATTTTGTGAGTTCTTCTGCTATTTACGGAGGAACATTTAACTTGTTTGCCGTAACTTTGAAAAAATTGGGGATTGAAGTTACCTTTATTTCGCCCGATGCTTCGGAAGAGGAGATTAATGCTGCATTTAAACCAAATACAAAGGCATTGTTTGGAGAGACAATTTCAAATCCTTCGTTAGAGGTTTTGGATATTGAAAAATTTGCTCGTGTTGCTCATAAAAATGGAGTCCCTCTTATAGTTGATAATACTTTCCCAACTCCAATTAATTGTCGTCCCTTTGAGTGGGGTGCAGATATAGTTGTTCACTCAACAACTAAATATATGGACGGTCATGCTACTTGTGTGGGTGGCTGTATTATTGATAGTGGTAATTTTGATTGGGATAAATTTGCCGATAAATTCCCCGGATTATGTACTCCTGACGAGTCGTATCATGGCTTAACTTATACAAAAGCATTTGGTAAGGGTGCATATATTACTAAAGCAACAGCTCAATTAATGCGCGATTTAGGAAGTATTCAGAGTCCGCAAAACGCATTCTTATTGAATATAGGTTTGGAGACGCTTCATTTAAGAATGCCTCGCCATTGCAGTAATGCCCAAAAAGTTGCAGAGTATCTTTCAAATAATGATAAAGTTGCATGGGTAAACTATTGTGGCTTGCCTGATAATAAATATTATGAGTTAGCTAAAAAATATATGCCAAAAGGCTCTTGTGGCGTTATTTCGTTTGGGCTAAAGGGTGGTAGAGATGAGTCAATTAAATTTATGGACTCTCTTAAATTTGTTGCCATAGTAACTCATGTGGCTGATGCAAGAACATGTGTTTTACACCCAGCAAGTCATACTCACCGTCAATTAAGCGATGAACAATTAATTGAGGCTGGTGTTCGCCCGGACCTTATACGGTTATCGGTAGGTATAGAAAATGTTGAAGATATTATAGCAGATATTGAACAAGCATTAAATGCTTAGATAACAGGCTTGTAATTCTTTATATCGAGCAACTTTTTTGTTTTTGCAATAAAAAGTAGTCCAAATATTTGGTTATTTAAATAAATGGTTATACCTTTGCACTCGCAAAAGAGATATTGCGGGGTGGAGCAGTGGTAGCTCGTCGGGCTCATAACCCGAAGGTCGTCGGTTCGAGTCCGGCCTCCGCTACTAAAAAGAGAGAAAGTCAATTGACTTTCTCTCTTTTTTTATTCGCTACTTATTAATATCTACTACCTCTTGCGGTACTCACCGGGAGTCATTCCTGTGTATTTCTTAAAATATGCTCCAAAAAATGAGGGGTTAGGAAAGTTTAAATTGTATGCAATCTCTTGAATAGTCATATCGGAATAGTGTAATAAATTTTTTGCTTCTGAGATAACAAGAATTTCAATCCATTTAGATGCTTTATTTTTACTTATCTCTTTTACAATTGTTGATAGATATTTGGGCGTTACGCAGAGTTTGTTTGCATAATATGCTACATCTCTATGTTCTCTGAAGTCAGTTGTTGCAAGTTTTATAAATTCTTTGAATATCCTAATACTACTTTTGCTGCTATGCTTTTCGTATTCTCCTATAAATCTTGATCGTAATATTTCTGATATCTTATATGTAAGGGATTGTATTATACTTGAACATATCAAAAATTTAATTTCAGAATTTTCTCCCTTCTCCTCGTTATAAAGAAGTTCAAAATATTTAAATAATGAACCTTTCTCTTCATCAGAAAGATTTATTATAGGTAAACTCTGAAACATCATGAACATAGGTATCATAAATTCTGTCTTTATGGATAAGTTTGTTATTGCATCAATTGATATTGATACAATATATCCTTCTTGGGCATATCCGCGATTAATTCTTCTTTTTATGTTATAATTAGGTAATATGATTATTAATGAGTTGTCATGTATATTATGGTCGGTCTCATTGATTGATACTGTTCCGTCTCCTTTATTTAGCAGAACTAATGATACTACACCGGGTTTTACAGGAACGTCAATATTTGTTGCAGAAAAGAATATATGATTTGCTTTTTCTACTGCAATACCAAATGTTTCGAGGTTAAGTTTTAGCTTGTTTATTTTTTCTAAAAGTAAATTTGAATTATTGTTTTCCATGCGGTTTGAGATTTAATTACTGCGAAAATATAAATAAGTTTCTAATCAGTGATAATATTTCCAAGATAATAGGAAAAATTGAACATTCTTAATGTATATATAAATATTTACTCAAATATCTATTATAAAATAGTTTGTTAATTAGTGTTGTAATGTGTTTAAATGATTAATCCTTTAAATATGAAGCTATCCTTGTTACTAATTGACTATTTGTTGTTGAACAATATCTATTGTGGTTTGTTAAACAAATACGGGAGATAGAGATTATGATAACAATACATCATTATGCAAACACGTCTGATGTCATAACAGGTTATGACATTAAAGGCAAAATATTGTCTTTGGATTTTAATCGTAATAATAAAGAAAAAGGTGTTTATGGGAGTGGTGGAGATGTTCTTTTATGTGCTAATAACAAACATGTGAAGTTGATGAATTTGCCGTTAATACCCTTGTCGGAAGTAAATTTTACAGCTCTCTTTCCTTGGCGTATGGTTGTTTATTATATTAATGCAATAAAAGGTTTGCCTCGTTATTACCCACAATCATTTATTGATAGAATAGGTACTGCGAATATAAATTCGGTTGAAAATAGTATTGTTGATAATAAATATTATAGTTGTACTCGTGGAGTGGAGAGCCTTTTCGATGCTGTTGCTTCGTTAATAGGTGTGTGTGATGTGAATACATATCCCGGAGAGGCAATTTATATGCTTGAACATATTGCATCAAAAGATGAAAAAACAAGATATCCGGTAAACAGATATAATCCTTTTGATATTAAACTTCTATTTTCATTTTTGATTTCAGATGTTGATAAGGGTATTGATAAATCAGTTATATCTGCAAAGTTCCATAATACTTTTGCTTATATGTTACAATTGGCTATTGATATAGTTCGTAGAGATATTCAAATTGATAATGTTCTGTTTTGTGGAGCAATATTTCAAAACAAAATTTTAATGAGTTTGTTGATTATATATATGAGAGAGTATAATATTAATTTGTATTATCCTTCGCCTTTTAGTATTGATAATATGAATTTCTCTCATAATAAATTGTATGAAGATAAGTAATTTGAATAATAGATATGAGTAACGAAAATAAAGGGGAAGATTATACTCCCGATTATATCCCTACTGGGGCAATGCATATAGCATTTGATAAAATAGCTATTGAACGAGAAATAATTTTAAATAATATAGAAAAAGCAAAGCGAAACCGATTGTATTTTCAATCAAAGAATATTTATGTGGTTAATTTGGTAAGTTCTCCGGGTGCCGGTAAAACTTCAATATTTGAGGAGACGCTACGTAATATAGGCAATAGGTACACATTTGCTTTAATTGAAAGTAATTTGCAAACATATGACGATTCTAAACGTATAAAAGAACTTGGAATAAATTATTTTCAAATAAATAGCGAGAATAATCAATATTTAGATGCTGAAACAATTTATGAGGCTGTTAAGGGTATGAAGTTGCATGATAATACAATTCTCTTCATTGAGAATGTTGGTAATTCCATATCCCCTTCATTGCTTGATTTAGGGGAGTCGTTGAGAGTGGTTATTTCAAGTGTAACCGAGGGAGAGAATAAACCTCTTAAATATCCATATATGTTTGAATCGGCAAATGTGTGTATTATTAATAAAATTGATTTGTTGCCATATATCCCCACAAGATTAGAAGTGTTGGAAAAGAATATTCATAACATAAATTCAAATTTGGAAATATTAAAGCTTTCTACCCAAAATGGAGATGGAATTGAACAGTGGTCTTCTTTTTTATTGGAAAAAGTTTATATGTCATTAAGATGAAACATTTGGTTGATTATTTTGATGAAATGGCTGCGATATGGGATAATGCAATATTGCACAATAAGGAGCAACTAAATAAATTTATTGCTCTTTCCGATATGAGAGAAGGTGCAAAAGTTCTTGATGTAGGTTCGGGTACAGGAGTGCTTGTGCCATATATAAGAAAGTTAAATAAGAATGGGGAGATTACGCAGTTTGACTTGTCGCAAAGAATGTTGAATATGTCGCGTGCTAAGAATTTTAACGATGCACATATAAGATATATAAAAGCAAATATTGAAGATTATAAAGATAGCAATGTTTATGATGTTATATTACTTTATAATGTATTGCCTTATTTGAAAGATAAAGTATTATCGGTGGTTAATTTGTATAGAAATAATTTAATTGAAGGGGGAACTATGGTTATTTCTCATACATATGGACGATGTAAAATTAATTGTATGCACTTAGGGGGTGATAAGCGTATAAGTGATGCTGAACTACCTGATATTAATGTCTTGGTTAATGAATATAAGAATAAAGGATTGTCTGTAACGGGTTTTTATGACGAGGATAAAGAGTATTGTATTATACTTAAAAAATAACTATTAAATAAATAAGAGAAGAGAGTGTCTAACAAGTTTTTTTAGACACTCTCTTTTTGTTAGAAGTTGTACAACAAGAGGGATTTCAAGGCTTGCGTAGCTCGAAAAAGCGGAGTTTACTCGGCGTAAATGAGCATTTTGAGGGCAAGCGTAACGCAGAAATCATCTTGTTAGACAGCCTCTTTGAATGAGTTGTTATTGATATAAGTAACGTTTAATACTTCTTTTTGGTGTCTTTTCAAACTCTTCGTAGTAAACCTTAATTTTTGCAATTTGGCTATATGCGGGAAGTAACTTATTGGCATTAACTCTATTCTCTTCCATTTGAGCTTCCATGTTTTTTTGTGAAATGCCTGCTTTTTCACCATTCTCAAAATCGGGATATACCAGCCAAACAAGTTTGCTATCTTGCTCAATAACAATTGATTCACTTACGTATGGCATATTATTAAGTTGATCTTCAATCTCCTCGGGATAAATATTTTGTCCGGAAGGACCAAGAATCATATTTTTACTGCGACCTTTAATGTATATAAATCCGTCAGAATCAATTAAAGCGAGGTCTCCTGTGTTCATCCATTCTCCGTCCATAACGGCTTCTGTTGCCTCCTCGTTTTTAAAATATCCTTGCATTACATTAGGTCCTTTCAACCATAACTCTCCTGCAATATTTTCTGGGTCTTTTGAGTTTACGCGAGCTTCCATATAGTTACATAACTTACCACATGCACCCGGTTTTGTCTCATTCCATGGGGCATACGATACAAGTGGTGCACACTCTGTCATTCCGTATCCGACTGTGATGGGGAAGTCAATTTTACGCAAGAACTCTTCTACCTCTTTGTTTAGTGCCGCTCCTCCTACAATAACTTGTTTTAGGTTGCCACCGAAACTCTCTTCTAATTTTGCTTTTATTTTTGCGAGAAGTTGATTGTCAACAAAAGGAATCATCATTAAGAATTTCATAATGGGTTTGTCCAATAGAGGGAATACTTTGTTTCTGATGATTTTTTCAATAATTAATGGTACTGCAATAATAATAGGAGGTTTGCACTCTGCAAATGCATCCATAATTATTTTGGGTGAAGGTATGCGTGTTAAGAAGTGAATGTGACAACCTTTTGCAAATGGATTGAATAACTCAATCATTAAACCATACATATGTGCCATAGGCAACATTGATACTGCATTATCTTCGGTTTTTAACCATGGAAGATTTTCGTTACAGAATTTTAAGTTGGCATTTAACGCTCGATAGGGTAGCATAACTCCTTTTGAAAATCCTGTAGAACCTGATGTGTAGTTTATTATTGCTAACTCTTCGGGAGAATCTTTATGATATTTTATATCTGATGCAGAGAATCTTTCGGGATATTTTTTACCAAATAATTCGTTTAATCTGTGGCGAGCTTCAACTAATTTCTCACAATTTGATTTGAGAACAGAGAAATCATTTAAAAGAATAATTCCTGTAAGGTCGGGCATCATCTCGTCGTTTAGATTTTCCCATACCATATCTCCAACACATAAAAGTTTTGCTTCACTATGATTTACAATATTGTGAACATTGTCTGCTTTAAATTCATGTAATACAGGAACAGCAACTGCTCCGTATGCTAATGTCGCAAACATTGCTACAGCCCAATGTGAAGAGTTACGTCCGCATATTGCTATTCTATCGCCTTTTTCAATTCCTGCGGCTTCAAATAATATATGAATTTTTTCAATCTTGCGAGCAATATCTTTATAATGATATGCAACACCTTTAAAATCACTTAACGCAGGGAGTTCCCAATTTTGTTTGATACTCTCCTCAAAATAACTATTAAAACATTTTTCCATAGTTGTTGTATTTATGGATTATACTTATGATATAACAATAATAAATATAGATTGTGTTGTTAATGTAAAAATCTATATAGTGCAAATATAATAAAAAATGTTTAAAAAGTCACATAAAAATTAACAGAGTATGTCTCTGTGTTCTTAACATACTCTGTCATAGTGCAATATATATTTAATTATTTATGCGTTCTGATATAAGAAACGTTTAATGCTTCGTTTGGCTGTTTTTTCAAATTCTTCGTAAAATATTTTAACTTTTGTAATCTGGCAATATGCCGCAAGAGTTTTATTAAGCATTACTCGGTTCTCTTCCATAATATCAATTACTGCTTTTTGGTCAAAACCTAATTTTGACGCACTTTCAAAATCGGGATAAATCAATGCTACAAGTTTACCATCTTGTTCAATGACAATTGATTCGTTAACCAAATGCATATTGTTTATTTTGTCTTCAATCTCCTCGGGATAAATATTTTGTCCGGAAGGACCAAGAATCATATTTTTACTACGACCTTTTAAGAACAAGAAACCATCTTTATCAATAATTCCAAGGTCTCCTGTATTCATCCATTCTCCGTCCATAACGGCTTCTGTTGCTTCTTCGTTCTTATAGTACCCTTGCATGACATTTCCTCCTTTTATCCATACCTCTCCGGGAATATTCTCAGGGTCAATAGAGTTAATCTTACATTCGTTGTACGGTAAAATTTTACCACAAGATAGAGGCTTTGTATCTTCCCACCAACAATATGATATAAGAGGAGCACATTCTGTCATTCCATAACCTACTGTCAAAGGAAATCCTATTTTTTGTAAAAATTGCTCAACTTCTTTGTTGAGAGCAGCTCCACCAACAATAATTTGTTTAATATTTCCTCCGAAACTCTCTTCTAATTTTGCTCTTACTTTTGATAAAAGTTGGTCATCAAGGAATGGTATTTTAAGAAGAACTTTCATTAATGGTTTGTCAAGAAGTGGGAATACCTTAGTTCTAATGATTTTTTCAATGACCAATGGTACTGTTATTATAAATGTAGGCTTGCACTCGGCAAATGCCTCAAGAATAACTTTCGGAGATGGTATGCGTGTTAAGAAATGTATATGGCAACCTCGACAGAATGAGTTACATACCTCAACCATTAAACCATACATATGAGCCATTGGCAACATAGCAACGATATTGTCTCCATGTTTTTGTTGAGTAACATTTTCCAATATATATTGAAGATTTGTTACTAATGCTCTATAAGGAAGCATAACTCCTTTTGAGAATCCTGTAGAACCAGATGTGTAATTAATAAGAGCTAACTCTTCTGGAGAATCTTTGTGAAAATTTAAATCTTCTGCAGTAAATCTATTAGGATAACGTTTACCAAATAGTTCATTCAAGTGTTCGCGTGCATATTTAAGTTTTTCGTTATTGGTTTTTAAAATAGAGTAGTCATTTATTAAAATAATACTCTCCAATCCGGTCATTAATTCGTCATTGATATTCTCCCAAACAACATCTCCTACGAATAGAAGTTTGGCTTCGCTGTGATTTACAATATTGTGAATATTGTCAGCTTTAAACTCATGTAAAATGGGAACAGCAATTGCTCCATATGATAGTGTTGCAAAAAAAGCAATTGCCCAGTGCGATGTATTTTTTCCACATAATGCTATTTTATCTCCTTTTTCAATTCCGGCATTCTCCATAAGGATATGCAACTTGGCAATTTTTCGAGCAATGTCTTTATATTGAAATGTAACACCTTTATAATCGCTTAAAGACAACATTTCCCAATTTTGTCTTATGCTTTCTTCTACGTAACTGTTAAAACCTTTATACATAACTTTTCTTTAATAACTTATTTAAATTCACAAATTCTGTATTTTTGTGCAAATATAAGGCTTTTATTTTAAATTTAAACAATACATTTCTATTTTATGCGAAAAAATGACGATGAATTTGTAAATAAATATTTTTTATTAAACAATAATCATGCAGTAGTGTAATGATATATAAAATGTTATATGATAAGTTATTTATGGTATAATTTTGATATTTGCTATAAATGGGTTATTTTTGCCTATATTTTAAATTTAGCAAGATTTATGCGTAATATTATTTTAATTTTACTGACAATACTATTAGTTTCATCGTGTAAAGAAGCCAAACAGGTTATTTATTTAAAAGAAGCAGAGACTTTACCGGTTGAGTTATTACAACAAAAATCAGAACCTGCTAACGTTAAGATATCAGTAGGTGATGAGTTGTCTTTAAAAATTGAATCTGATGATCAAGAATCAGTAGCCTTGTTTAACAAGCAAACAATTCAAGCATCTGAAGTAGGAGAAATAACAACAGGTAATAAATCATTAGAAAATAATACATATAGGGTTGACAATGATGGTAATATAGTAGTGCCTATTATTGGCAAAGTTTCAGTTGTGGGGCTTACTACATATCAGGCTGAACAGCTTATTGCTTCTCTAATATATCCTCAATATGTAAAAAAAGAGCCTGTTGTTACAATTAAAATATCAAATTTTAAAATAACAATTATCGGAGATGTTGCATCGCCGGGAGTCTTGGATATTGAAAAGGATAATATAAATATTCTTGAAGCATTGGCTATGGCAGGCGATTTAAATATCTCGGCAAAAAGAAATAATATTATGCTTATTAGAACCAATGATAATGGTTCAAGAGAGATATACCGATATAACCTTAATGATAAATATTTACTATTCTCTCCATATTTCAATCTTAAACAAAATGATATGATATATGTTGAGCAGAACAGATCAAAAACAAGAAGTGCGTTTACATTGCCATCTGTAGTAACATTCTCATTAAGTATGGTTTCTACAGTAGTCTCAATAGCAACATTAGTCAGAACTTATACACGATAATATGGATAATAATAAATTCTTTTCAAAAGAAGAAGACCAGAATAAACTTGCTGATTTCAGAGAGATTTTATTCACATATTTAGTTTATTGGAAATGGTTTGTTTTGTGCGCTGTCTTATCGGTAGGATATACCGCTTTTGATTTAGCTCAAAAGAATGATGTCTATAAAGTATCTACATCAATATTGATGAAGAACGATAGAAACAGTGGTGCTGCAGATAATATTATGCTTGAAACATTAGGATTGAGAACAAATCGCAGTAACTTGGAAAATGAGACAGAAGTTATGCGCTCTCGAGCAATAATGATGAAAGTGGTTATGGATTTAAAAATTCATACAACATATTTTCAGAAAAAAGGACTTAGAAGTTTTAATATATATGATTCAACTCCAATATTACTTGAAATTGATTCAGCAGATGTAATGAATTTACATGGTCCTATAAGAGTTGATGCAATACCCTCATTACAAAACGGTACATATTCATTGCAAATATCATATGGTAATAAAACACAGACACATATATTAAAGAATGAGCCTATAGATATTCAAATAGGAGGCATAACATTGAGAATGATTCGTTTGAATGGAGTATATATGCCCAAAGATGATATTGTAATAACCGTTGAATCACCTTATGGTAAAGCACGATATCTGTCAAACTCAATAATCCCAGAGGTTTTAACAGAGGGTTCAACAATTCTTACAATGTCATTAAGAACATACAATATTCAGCAGGCAAAAGATATATTGGAGAAAGTTGTATATTACTATAATGAATTAAGTGTAAATGAAAAAAATCAAGCATTAATAAATACCGGTAAATTTATAGATGAGCGTATATTGGCTATAGCTCAAGAATTAGGAGATGTTGAGCGTGAGATAGAGGCATACAAAAAAGATTACAAACTCATATCTCCTGAAGATAATGCCGCAACAGCATTACAAGAGTCTCAAAAAATTAAGGAAGAGATATATAATGCCGAGATGCAACTTAATCTGATTGATTATGTTGAGAAATTTATTAATGATAAAGATAATGAATTTTCAATAATACCTGAATTAGGTATTGAAAATGCATCATTTAATTCTATTATTAAAAAGTATAATCAAGAATTAATGGCTCGTGCAAGATTATTATATACCTCTTCAGGAATTAATCCCTCAATTTCACGTATTGAACAGAATATAATAACCTTAAGAGAGGGTGTAAAGAATTCTATTGAGTCAACACGTTTAATTCTTAAACATGAACAACAACAATTACAAAATAAATATAATGATATAGATAGCAAATTGTCTACTGCTCCTGCAATTGAAAGACAGATGGCAGAAGTTATGCGTCAACAAGCTATCAAGAATGAATTATATTTGTTCTTGTTAAAGAAACGTGAAGAAAATGCATTGAGTCAGGCATTGACAGTGCCAATAGCTACAATAATAGATTCTCCTGAGCCAACAGGGGGTCCGGTTGAGCCTAATCGCCCTAAATCGTTAATGACTGCATTGGCTGTTGGTTTAATAATTCCGGCTATAGTAATATTTGTTATAGGATTGTTTACCGTAACATTTAAAGATAGAATTGATGTTGAACGATTGACAGAGATACCGGTTTTAGGAGAGATTTCAGTAAACGAAACAAAAGATAATTTTGTCGTTAAGCCCAAATCTACAGCTCCTATTGTTGAGTTATTCCGTTTGACTCGTAATAATTTACAAGCCATATTAGATGTTCCGGAACGTAAAATAATTAATGTTACATCAACAACAACTCAAGAAGGAAAAACATTTTGTTCTGCAAACTTGGCTTTAAGTTTTGCTTTGGCAAAGAAAAAAACCATATTGGTAGGATTAGATATTAGACGTCCACAAGTAAGAAAATATTTTTCATTATCAACATCAAGAGGAATTGTAACATATCTGTCAGGTAAAGAGAGTGATTTGTCTTCATTAATTGTTCCTTCTGGTATGTCTGAATATCTTGATTTGTTACCAGCAGGACCGACACCACCAAATCCAAATGAGTTATTGATGAATTCATCATTAGGCGATGTGTTTGATTATTTACGTGAAAGATATGAATATATAATTGTTGATACAGCTCCTGTCGGAATGGTTTCGGATACATTCTTGATAACGCCATATGTTGATTTAAATCTTTACATTATGAGAGCAAAATATTCATCAAAGAAATATATTGATGCTCTTGAGGATTTGGTAAAAACAGACCGTTTGAGAAATTTATATATACTGGTAAATGCAGTAGATATAAAATCAAAAGTTTACGGATATAAACGTTATGGTTATGGTTACGGTTATGGGTACAAGAATAAATATGGCTATGGTTATGGCTACGGTTATGGTTATGGTGAGCAATATTCAGTAACCAAGAAAAAACCTTTCTGGAGAAGGTGGATATAATATTGATTGAATACAGTTGAATAATATTTTAAGAGAACCCCAAAGTTTGGATAAGACTTTGGGGTTCTCGTTGTCCTTATTTATAGAATATAGTCAAGACTTATTACATTCTAACAAACATATTAACCTCTTTGTTGCTTAAGTAGAGTTCGTCGTTATAATTTATAAAATAAATATTTCTGTCATGAGCAAGCCAACCGATTGCTGCAAAAAGTTCATAATCTTTAAGCCCTAATCTTTGCTTTATATTAGTGGCTTTTTCAATATAAGATTCGCTTAATATTCCCCAAATCTTGTATGCATGTTCAGGAATAATATAATTTATCATGGTGTTGTATTTTATTATCAAAACACCATAATAAATTAAATTGTTTAGATGAATATCTTAATATGAATAAAAAAACTTAATTATTAATGATACTTTCATTTTCGGTCTCTTCAATAAAGGAAGAGTCTTCATTTAAATTACTTGCGACCAACAACCACCAAATAACCAATATAACAGATATGGCTATTGCAATGTATTTAATAATATCACGTGTCATGTATATAATGTTTATATACATAACGCAAAACTCAATTTTAATGTTCAGAATTCCATATTTTCCATGCTGCTATTGCTTGTCCGATAAGCATCTCTAATCCGTTCTTTACAATTGCTCCATTTTTTGAAGCCATTTTCATAAATAAAGTTTCTTCAGGATTGTATATCGTATCAAAAACAACATGATTGTTTGTAATAAGTTCGTACGGTATATCGGGAGCAATATCAATATTTGGATACATACCTACAGGCGAAGCATTAACTATAACAGAGTATTCATTCATAACATCTTTGTTAAGCTCTGTGTATGTAATAGTGTTTTCTTTTTTGTCTCTCGAGACAAAAAGTGTATCAACACCTATTTTATTTAAGGCATATTTAATTGCTTTAGAAACTCCGCCTGTTCCTAATATTAGAGCTTTATTGTTATGCTCTTTTAAAAGAGGAGATATAGAATTAGTAAAGCCTATAATATCACTATTGTATCCTTTTAATTTTAAAGAGTTTCCAAATCTTATGAATTTAATAACATTTACTGCGCCTATATTTTGGGCAGTTTCATCAACCTCATCTAAAAAGGGTATAATGGCGCTTTTATACGGAATAGTTACATTTAGTCCATAAATATTATGATTCTCTTTAATGATGTCTTTAAATTTTGAAATATCATCAATTTCAAAATTTAAATATTCTGCATTTATATTTTCATTACTAAATTTTTTGGAAAAGAAATCTCTTGAAAAAGAGTGTCCCAAAGGATAGCCAATTAGACCAAATATTTTTTTGTTCATTTTATCAATTATAATATTTAAGAATTTCCACTGTGGGGATATTACCCTTTAATATAGTTTCAAGAATATCAATGCCGGTATTGTTAATATATTTTGATATAATTTTGAATCCTATCCATTTGCCAACCTCTGCCGGTACGTCTTGTCCTAAGAGAGCACAAAAAGGAGCTTCGTTCATATATTTTGAATAGAGTAAAGTGTTTGTTGAGTATAAATGATTTGAATTTATAATAGAATTCCATACCCATTCTTCATTCTTCTCAAGCCATTCAATTTGTTCTTTATTATATCCAATTATTTGACCTTCATTGCAATTAGGAACAATCTCTTTAATTGCATATATAACAGCTCCTTCGTATATCATGCCATCAGCAATATTTTTAATAAAAGAGTTGTTGAAATTAGCATAAATCCACCCTTTAAATATATCAGTAACAATTCTGTCTCTATTTCTTTTAGGCATTTGATATTTATGGTAAAATCCATTGTATCCTGAAAAATTTTCGCCTAAATAATTATCCAATGATACAGAGATTAAAGAATCTGATGTAATAATAGAATATCCAAATGGAGATATATGAGTATAAATTTCAGGGAAATAGTAATTGGGGAACAATTTATAAAAATTAAAAATTGATTTGCTAAGAATAGTCTCTTCTTTATCTAAGTCGCTAAATTCACTTAAAACAGTATTATATAAATTATTAAAATTATCAACAGATATTATTTCCTTTATATAATTCAGTTTATCGTAGTAGTTGGTGTTATTATCAGTGCCTCCTAATATCCCGGAATAATATAGTTCAAAAAGAGCAGGATAATCCTCTGTCAAACGAGTTTGATATGAAGTATCAATATTATTTATTGTATTGTACAAATCAATATCAAAACGTTTGAATTTAATATCTTTATTTATATTGTTTGAGCAACTGATTAAAAACAATATTAAAGATAAGGGTATGTTTATAAAAAAAAATCTCATATGATTTTATCCCCGTAAATTTACGGTAAAGTTAACAAGATGTTTTCAAAAAAATAAAATTACCCATAAAAATATATTCAATATTAGATAATTCATATAAAAATAGCTCAAAATGTAGAAAATAAAGACAAATATTATTATCTTTGCTATATTATACAAAGCAATATCTTTATATGTATAAAATAGATAACATAATACTCTTTCTTTTCGCAATAACACTATGCATTTGTTGCCTTTTTATAATACCACAAGAGGCTATGGCAAAGGAATTTGTTGTTGTTCTTGATGCGGGCCATGGCGGAAAAGATCCGGGTGCAATAGGTAAAAAAGTAAAAGAAAAGGATATAAATTTAGAAATAGTACTTAAGTTGGGTGAGTTAATAAAAAAGAATCATGTTGACGTAAAAGTAATATATACACGCAATAAAGATGTTTTTGTAGAGTTAGGAGAGCGAGCAAGAATTGCGAATAGAAATAATGCCGATTTATTCATTTCGGTTCATACAAATGCAGCAGAATCAAAATCGGCATGCGGAACGGAGACTTATGCTTTAGGTCTTGCTAAATCAGAAGAGAACTTGCAAGTTGCAAAAAGAGAGAACTCTGTAATATTATTAGAAGAAGATTATACAACTAAGTATGAAGGATTTGATCCTACATCTACCGAGTCATATATAATGTTTGACTTTATGCAGGGAATTCATTTGGAACAAAGTATAAATCTTGCATCAAAAGTACAAGAACAGTTTAAAAGTAATGCAAAACGTAGTGATAGGGGAGTGAGGCAAGCCGGATTTTGGGTGTTGCGGGCAACAAGTATGCCAAGTATATTGGTTGAAGTTGGATATATATCAAATTACGACGAAGAAAAATATCTATCACTATCATCATCTCGTTTAAAATTAGCAGAATCAATTTATAATGCATTTAGTGAATATAAATCAAACTGGAGTAGAAAGCAACAAGGAGCAGTAACTACCCCAATAAATGAAAATTCAATAAATAAAAATGAATATCAATCACAGTCTAATGCTCAGGAAACTGACGTGATAGTTTCAAAAGAAGATTACAGAATTCAGATTATGGCATCAGACAAACAATATAAAACAACATCATCAATATTTAAGGGACTATCAAAAATTAAATATTATAAGGAGAACGGATTATATAAATATACATACGGAAGTTTTAAAACAAAAACAGAGGCATCAAAAGAGTTGCCAGCAATAAAGAAACTTTTCAAAGGTGCATTTGTTGTTCATTTTATAAACGATAAAAAGATTAAAAACTAAATATATAACTATGAAAAAGTTTTTTACAAAAGAGGTAAAAATAGCCATAACAGTAATAATATGTGCTACATTATTAGTAGTAGGTATAAATTTCTTAAAAGGAATAAACCTGATGAAACCGGCGAATTATTATAACATATCATATAGTAATGTATCAGGTTTGGCATTATCGGCACCAGTAAATATTGAGGGATTTAAAGTTGGGTTAGTACGAGATATTAAATATGATGTAAATACAGGTAAAATTAATGTAGAGATTGGAGTAGATGATAATATAAAACTAACCAAAGGAACAAAAGCAGAATTATCATCAGACCTTTTAGGTACAGCAATAATTACATTAAATATAAATAAAGAGTCAAAAGAATATTATAATCCAGGCGATACACTTGAGGCACAAGCAGCAAAAGGAATGATGACATCAATTGAAGAGGAGCTTGTCCCTCAAATAACAGATCTGTTACCCAAACTTGATAGTATTCTTGGTGGAATAAATAAAATAGTAAATGGTTCGGCCTTGAATAATTCGTTAGAGCGAATAGATGCAATTACTGCTGAACTTGAAACAACATCATCTGAATTATCAAAATTAATGACAGGTTCAGTGCCTTCTTTGATATCAAATATAGATACAGCATCACAAAACATCAAAGGTTTAACAGTAAAATTAAATGATGTTCAAATTAAACAGATTGCAGCATCACTTGATACAACACTAACAAATGTAAAACTTTTAACTGATAAGATGAATGATAAAGAGAGCTCTATAGGTTTGTTATTTAACGAAAGAGGTATATATGATGGAATTATTGATGTTTTAAGTAGTGCAGATTCATTATTGATTGACTTAAAAGCACATCCAAAAAGATATGTTCATTTCTCTTTGATTGGACGTAAAGATAAATAAATTTATTATTTGAACGTCGTATAAATAACAAGAATAATTATACATAAATTTATATAACCAATTAATCCGCTATTTTAGGCGGATTAATTTATTTTTTACTATTAATTTATACAAATTACAAATGTGTATATATCTGAATTATAGGAGCATTAATATAAAAAATATGTTATTAAACATATTTTTGTAATGTTGATGTAAATAGGTATAAATCAGGTAGATATAAATCAATTTAAAAAAGCAAGAAAAAAATAATTTTTTTTTTGAAAAAAGAAATGCAAATTTTGTAACGTTTTGAAGTATAGAAATAAAGGATTTTAGCAAAAATGACAATTGAGTGTGAAAATAAATGGGCACATTGTCTCGGAATTATAAAAGACAATATTGGCGAACAACAATATAATAGTTGGTTTGCTCCGATAAGTGTGCTCAAATATGAAGATAACATTCTTACGCTTGGAGTACCAACACAGTTTTTCTGTGAATACTTAGAGGAGCATTATCTTGATTTGATAAGTAAAACTCTTACAAAAGTATATGGTAATGATGTAAGATTAATGTATCGGGCAGGAGTGGTGGAGAATCCTGCAGCAACTGTTGATGTTGCTCCTGTAACACAAACAAGTGGAGTAAAATTTTCAAAAAATGTTCCTAATATATTCAAGCAGAATGTATATGAAGATTTAGATCCACAATTAAACTCAAATTATAAGTTTGAGAACTATTATGCAGGTGAAAGTAACTTGTTGGCACGAACAGCAGGATTATCAATAGCACAATCTCCCGGAAAAACAGCATTTAATCCTTTATTTATACACGGAGAGTCAGGCGTTGGTAAAACTCACTTAATGCAGGCAATAGGGCACAAGATAAAAGAGTTAAATCCTCGTGCGCGTGTACTATATATATCATCACACTTATTTCAATTGCAATTTGTTAATGCAACACGAAGCAATACAGTACCTGACTTTATAAATTTTTATCAAAGTCTTGATGTATTGATGATTGACGATATACAAGATATGGCTGATAAAACACAGACACAAAACACCTTCTTCCATATTTTTAATCATTTGCATCAAAACAATAAACAATTGATATTGTCTTCAGATCGTCCTCCGGTATCGTTAGGTGGAATATTACCACGTTTGATATCTCGTTTCAAATGGGGATTATCTGCCGAAGTAGAGCGTCCTGATTATGAATTAAGATTTAATATCTTAAAAAATAAAATTATCAGAGACGGTTTGCCAATCACTGACGATGTTGCAGAATTTGTGGCAAAGAATGTATCAGAGAATGTTCGCGACCTTGAAGGAGTGTTGGCCTCATTGATGTTCCGAGCAACAACAATGAATAAAGAGATAAATCTTGACCTTGCCGCTAAAGTTCTATCAACAAGCGTAAATATAGAGAAGAAACAGATAACAATAGATTTGATAAAAGAGAAAGTTTGCGCATATTATAATATGGATGTACAATTATTACAAGCAAAATGCCGTAAAAGAGAGATTGTGCAAGCGCGCCAAATATCAATGTATCTATCTAAAAAATATACTGATAACTCATTAACAAGAATAGGATCCGAGTTAGGTAAAAAAGATCATGCAACAGTATTGCATGCATGCAAAACAATATCTGACCTCATTGAGATTGACAAAACAATCAAATCAAATGTTCAAGAGATAGAAGAGACATTAAGAAGATAAAAAAAAGAGCCATTGGCTCTTTTTTTTGTTATATGCTATTTATGTCAAACTTATTAGAGAAAACCTTGAAATTTAAGAACATTCATAAACTCCTCTGAAAAATGAATGTTGTCGCTCTCCTTATATCTTATATCAGTGAAAATTTGAGCAAGAGTCTCTTTGTTATTCTCTTCAATAAATTTCTTGCTTTCGTCAAGACTCTCTTTATATGAGTAAATATCCTTTATCATCTTAGGCGAGTAATCGTTATAAACTTCATTATGAACTATACCACTAACAGGTAATCTATCAGTCAAAGCAGGTATAACTTCGGGATATCCCAATGTAATAGTAATCAATGGTACTGTTAGTTTAGGTAAATTCAATACATCAATAATCCCCTTTGCATTATAAGTAGTAGTACCTATATAGCATATACCTAAACCTTTACTCTCGGCAATAGCACAAAATTGTTGTGCATAAATTGTGGTATCAAGAGCCGCAGAGATAAAAGAGTGAAAATTATTATATCCCGGTTTGGCATTACTACACTCACACCATTTTGAAAATCTGTTATAATCAACACAAAAAGTTAACACAACAGGCGCATTTTTAATCATAGGCTGATTAAAGTGTAAGGGAGAAAGTAGCTCTTTACGTTGGCTTTCTCTTGTAATCACAACACTATAAAGTTGCATATTCCCGGTTGTAGAAGCTCTTGATGCTATCTCTAACATATTATTAAGTAAATCAGAAGAGATATTCTTGTCAGAATAAGTTCTGATAGTCCTTCTATTTGAAAAATCAAAATTTCTCATATATACATAGTTTAAATGTGATACTAAATTACATAATATAAATCAAATATGCAATATATTTGTTTAATTGTCTTTGGTAATATATGTTTTTTAACATATCGGTTTGGAAAACTTTTATTTTTGAAAATTTTGAACAAAATTTCTTTTTGGGAAACTTTTTGAATTTTTAAAAATCATAATATATTGATAATTAAGTGTATAATATTTTGTTTTGGAAAACTTTTAAAAATGTTCAAAACTTTATAGTTAATAATTTTGTGAATTAAAATATTATATCTAAACTTGCACTACTAAAATCACTATACAATCAAAACAAAACAGAGAGTAACAAAACAATTAATTAAAACACTTAACAAAACACAGAGATGAGTCAGAAGATTTATTCTTTCGATGAAGCCGTAAAGGCAACAATTGAGTACTTTGGAGGCGACGAATTGGCAGCCAGAGTATGGGTAAACAAATATGCATTGAAGGACTCTTTCGGAAACATTTACGAAAAGACACCTGAAGATATGCATCGTCGTTTGGCAAAAGAGGTAGCACGCATAGAGAAAAAATATGCGAACCCCATGACAGAAGAGCAATTAATGGATCTCTTCCGTAACTTCCGTTATATAATACCACAAGGAAGTCCTATGAGTGGAATCGGAAATAATTATCAAGTAGGCTCACTCTCTAACTGTTTTGTGATTGGAATGGAGGGCAATGCCGATTCATACGGCGGCATTATGAAAATTGATGAGGAGCAAGTACAATTAATGAAACGTCGCGGAGGAGTAGGACACGACCTATCACACATACGTCCCAAAGGTTCACCCGTAAAAAACTCAGCTTTAACATCAACAGGCTTAGTGCCCTTTATGGAGCGTTACTCAAACTCAACACGCGAGGTAGCACAAGATGGACGCCGTGGAGCCTTAATGTTAAGTGTATCAATTAATCACCCTGACTCAGAATCGTTCATCGATGCAAAAATGACCGAGGGCAAAGTAACAGGAGCTAACGTGTCAGTACGCATAACAGATGAATTTATGCAAGCAGCAACAGAGGGCAAACCATTTATGCAAAAATACCCTGTTGACTCAGATAATCCAACAGTAACAAAAGAGGTAGATGCAAAAGCAATATGGGAAAAAATTGTACATAACGCATGGAAATCAGCAGAGCCTGGAGTACTGTTTTGGGATACAATCTCACGTGAGTCGGTACCCGATTGTTATGCCGACCTTGGTTTCCGTACAATCTCAACAAACCCATGTGGAGAGATACCCCTATGTCCATACGACAGCTGTCGTTTGTTGGCAATTAACCTTTATTCATACGTAATAAACCCATTCACCCCCGAAGCATATTTCGATTTTGACCTATTTAAATCACACGTACGCGTAGCACAACGTATCATGGACGATATCATCGACCTTGAAATGGAGAAAATCGAAAAGATAATTGAGAAGATAAACTCAGACCCCGAAACAGACGAGGTAAAAAATACAGAGTTATGTTTGTGGAACAAAATACGCACTAAAACATTAAAAGGACGTCGTACAGGAGTAGGAACAACAGCCGAAGGCGATATGATAGCAGCCATGGGCTTGCAATACGGAACTCCCGAGGCTACAGACTTCTCAGAGAGTGTTCACAAAGCACTAGCAATAGCAGCATACAAATCATCAGTTGAGATGGCGCAAGAGCGTGGAGCATTTGAGATATTCGATGCAAAACGCGAAGAGAACAACCCATTCATCAACCGTCTAAAAGAGGCAGATGCAGATTTGTATTCAGATATGGTAAAATACGGTCGTCGTAACATTGCATGTTTGACAATTGCGCCAACAGGAACAACAAGTATGATGAGTCAAACAACATCAGGAATTGAGCCGGTGTTTATGCCCGTATATCGTCGTCGTCGCAAAGTAAACCCCAACGACACTGATGTTCACGTTGACTTTACCGATGAGAACGGAGACGCATTTGAAGAATACACCGTATTCCACCATAAATTCCTAACTTGGATGGAGATAAACGGTTACGAGAAAAAAGAGCGTTACACACCCGAGGAGATTGAAGAGTTGGTATCAAAATCGCCTTACTACAAAGCAGCATCAAACGATGTAGATTGGTTGGAAAAAGTAAAAATGCAAGGACGCGTACAAAAGTGGGTTGACCACTCAATCAGCGTAACAATCAACCTTCCATCAGATGTAACAGAAGAGTTGGTAAACAAACTATACGTAGAAGCATGGAAATCGGGCTGTAAAGGCTGTACCGTATATCGCGATGGCTCACGAGCAGGAGTTCTAATATCAATGGACGACAAAAAAACTCCATGCCCATGCGAACAAGAGGTAGTACACCACGATTTAGTACGCCCTGCAGAGTTAGATGCAGATGTAGTACGTTTCCAAAACAATCGCGAAAAATGGATTGCATTCATCGGATTACAAAACGGACGCCCATACGAAATCTTTACCGGACTTGCCGATGATGAAGAGGGCTTGTTGATACCAAAGAGCGTAGAGCGAGGTAAAATCATCAAAGTAACCGATGCAGACGGAAACAAACACTACGACTTCCAATTCCGTAACAAACGTGGATATAAAACAACCGTTGAAGGACTATCAGAAAAGTTTGATCCCGAGTATTGGAACTATGCAAAACTAATATCAGGAGTATTACGCTACGGAATGCCAATAGACAAAGTAATGAAGTTGGTATCAAGTTTGCAACTTGATAGCGAATCAATCAATACTTGGAAAAATGGTGTAGAGCGCGCATTAAAGAAATATATTCCCAGTGGAACAAAAGCAACCGGACAAACATGTCCTAAATGTGGCGAAACACTAATCTACCAAGAAGGCTGTTTGCGCTGTCCAACTTGCGGATACTCAAAATGCGGATAATTAATTTCAATTAGGAATTAGTAATGAGTAATTAGAAATTAATTGCCAAATCACAAAAACAATAATACGAATAAAGCCCCAAACTTGGGGCTTTATTGTGTTATAAAAGTTTATATCCTTCAGGGTTTAATCCCCTTTTTAAATTTTGAATTAATAATAATCTTTCCAATTAATAATCAAAAAAAATTATTAGTATATCATTCTCTCTAATTTAGATAAATTTTCATTAAATTTATCAATGCTATTATTATTTAGTCTTTTAATAAATGAGTCTAATTTATCTATATCTTTAGGGTCTGTAGTTTTTATTATTTCAAAATAAGATTTCTGGTATAAATCAGTAACTATAATTTGCTTATCTCTAAGTTTTTTTAAAATTTCCATTCTTGAATTATCATCTTTGGTAAAAATAGTTATATGTTTCTTTTTATCTGAGGGAATTATCTTAGCATCTAATATTGATTTGAAAAAATAGTCAAAATATTGAAAATCAATATGTCCAAATGACAATCCAAATATTACAACTTCTTTGGAATTAAATAAATCACTGTCAAGATTATTGCTTTTATAATATGGGCTAGATGATTTGTATAAAAACTCATAGTTGGATATAAGTTTTTGACTTTCATTTACTCCAAGAATAATTGACCTATCTTTTATCTTACCATGAATATGATTATAATTTATATCTTTTGTTATATTTAAGCGTTTTGCGAAAGTGTTTAAATTAGTATAATTAAATGAGTATATATGCTCAAAATATCCATTTAATACTACACTACTTAAAACTTTTGCTGCATATGAATCTTTTATTATATCTTTTTTTTCTTCATTTTCTAAATATTCGCAAAAGCCAGATAATAATTTATTAAAGAAATCTTGATCTATTTTATTATTATATGAAGCGTAATCTTTTAGTGTCTTATTAGATTTATCAATAGTTGCATATTTAAGTAGTTCTTCTTCTATGTCAAACCAACAAGGATTATCTGATATCCTTTCTTCTAATTTTGATTTTAAGTATGGTTTATATATACTTTCTAACTTTGGCCAATATGTTGAATCTGCAAAATCTAAATAATTTGTTTTTAAACCTAAATCTAAATCAAATCCATTTCCTATTATAAGTGTATTTTCATTCATCTTTCTGGTTGATTATTTGCTCTATTATTATAATAATATACTCTATTTTTGTTTCCATAACTAGCTCCTGCTCCTAATAAATATACTATATTTGACATACTCCCTTTCCTTTTTCTCAAAATTAAAATAAATTCTTGTATTTATATATAATATTCTTATTAAGTTATCAACATCATTATAATATATATTAGTAATTAGTATATTTTTTTACTATAAAATAAACTTCATTACATTTATTTACGAATAAATACAGTATAATCTTTTTATTTAATTTTGATACATTATTTCTCTATATTTATTCTTTCTCCTAAGTTTATAGCTTTATGGACAGACTGCCCAAATAAGTATTCCATAGTATTAATTAAGTGTAATAATCATTAATTATACAATGGAGCTGAGATAATCCCAAGCATTCTCAATATCTATATATGTATTACCATATTCTATATTGAGGAGTTGATTAGATAATAAATAATCATATTTTTGTTTTTCCTTGTCTTCCCTTCTTAACAAAGATGCTAGTTCCTCTCCTGAAGGTTTTTTATTGCTTAGAATATTATGTATATCCTCTTCGCTAATTCCTATTATTACTAATTCATTATACTTTGTTTTTCTCCCTGAAAAATATTCATTAAGTAATGATATTGTTCTGTTTACTTTTGTTCCTTCCCATGTGAAAATTATTGAAATTTCGTCTGAATCATCATCTGAAATATCTTTATAATTAATTATCGAATTATTTTCTAAACCATTATTACAATAAACACTTCTTGCTATATCTAATTCATGCTGAGCATTTGTTTTTTTATCAAGATATAAATATGTGTTATTCGTAGAATATATTTCTTTCATTTTCCTTGTAATTATTCTATCAACATCGATACCATCATTCACATTAAAATATACACTACCCGAATAATTTGTTGCCTCTACATATATTATCTTTCTTTTTTTATCTATATTTATTACTTCCCATTGCCTACTAGCAAGTAACAATGTATCATTAATATTTGGGACAATACCAATTTCCCCTATTTTTTTTGAACTAGCATTATCTATAACTGAAAAGTTTTTAAAAGAAATAAATGCTGTGTAAAAATTTAAATCACTCAATATATATTCTCCTTCTTTCCCTATAATTATCTGACCATTATTGAGTTGAGAAACTACTTTTTTTTGTCCAAGTGACTTTAATACACTCAAAAAAAGTTTTGGTGTTATGTTTTTAAATGCACCATTCTTACATAAAAGTTTCCAACCTTCTTCTGGATAAAAACTTCCATATGATGCAATAACAGAAAGTATTTGCTGTATTAGAGTCGATAAGTGATAATTATTTATATTATAACTTTCGTATTTATGTTCAAGAAGTAATTCAATTACAGCAATATTTTGAACTAAATTTGTTCTTAAATCAGATAAAATATCGCCAGTGCCTTTTTCTATTGAAAAGACACGAAGTTCTGCTGGTTCATTACGCCTACCTGAGCGCCCTAAACGTTGTTTTAATCCAGAGACAGATGAAACTACTCCTATTTGTGCAATAGATTTAACTTTGCCTATATCAACTCCTAATTCAAGTGTAGATGTACAAAAAGCAGTTATCGGGACACTTCCTATTTGAAGTTCCTTTTCAATACTTTCCCTTTCTACTTTAGAAAGACTTCCATGATGTACTCGGAATTCATTAGGAACACCTAAGTCTTCACATTTCTTTCTCAATAAAAATGAATAAAATTCTGCTTCAGATCTACTATTGGTAAATACCAAATTATTGCTTCCTCTTAATTTGGTAAAAATTTCATTAGAAATATCTTCACTAATATCATTATGTACAACATTATCACTATCTTCATTATATGAATTTGAATATGCTTTTATTACCAAACGAACATTTTGCTTACTCTCTCCTCGTGATGGTATTACACACATCAACTTTTTATCTGGTCTAAGAAAATCCTTAACTGATTCATAATTTGAAAAAGTTGCACTCATAGCAACTCTTGGTATAATTCTATTCGTTATAGATTCAATTCTAGATAATAATGATTGTAGTTGTTTCCCTCTTTCATTCCCAATAAATGAATGGAATTCATCAACCACAATATACATTACTTTAGAGAACAACACTTTTATCTTTGAATGTTTATTTATAAGAAATGATTCTAATGATTCAGGTGTTATTATCAAAATACCTGTTGGTTCTTTAATCCATTTACTTTTTGTACTTTGATTAACATCGCCATGCCATGGTGTTACTTTAACACTCAAATCATTCGTCATATCTAAAAGACGTCTATACTGATCATTAATTAAAGCTTTTAATGGACTTATATATATAACATTACAATTATGTTCGTTAAATTCTTCTATTTTTGACAATATTGGTAAAAATACAGCTTCTGTTTTACCTCCAGCAGTTTCAGCACTAATAATAACATCACTATCCCCTTTTAAAATTACTGGTATGGAGTTTTCTTGAATTTCTTTTAAGGAGGTCCAACCTTGATTCCATATCCATTTCTGGACTTTACTATTAAGTAATTCAAATGATGAAGATTTGTGATTCATTGTGATTTATTTATATCTTAAAACTAGCAAACTCGTCATCTATTGAATTTGACATAGATTCATCAGTAGTATTTAATTCAATCATTGAAGGTTCTATATCTTTTGTAACTTCTACAGAATCAATAATATCATTCCATTCATACTCTGGATATTGTTCTAAAATAGATAACAAATCTATAAATCCTTTAATTGTTGTTCTAGGTGTCCTAAAATAGCTATCTCCGATTTTATTAGAACAATGATTTAAAAATGCTATTAAAGCATTATCAGGAACTAAATATTTTTCTTCTACCCCACTTGCAAAAACATGTCTAAGGTTACATAGCAAAATATATATTTCTTCTTTAGTAAGACTTGCCAATCTTAACACAATCGAATTAAAATCAACAACTCCTAGTTTTCTTGAAAAGCTATTCTCTGCAAGTCTAGATCTTAAAGCCTCATAACTATATAGACCTCTATTTGTATCAGTCATAAATTCTGGTGTTCCACACATTACAAAACCAATATTTGACAAAGAACATTGTAGAGTATTGTTTAACATTGTTAATATTATCTCATAATTTGCCTTGCGAGAAACCGTATTAGTAATTTTGTACAAATTTACCATTTCATCAATACAAATAAGTAATCCTTTATATCCTGCTTTTTTTACTAAAACAGAATACAAAATAAGGGTATCAAAAAATGAACTATCATCAATAAAACTTTTAACCCCTAAATCTTTATATGCTTCTGACTTAGTTGTATATCCAGCCTTAAGCCAATTTATAGCACAATCTTTTAACTCATCATTTCCTGATTCTAAAGCTTCATAGAATTTTTTTATAACAGAGATAAAATTATATCCACCTGTATATTCGTTAAGTTCGCTAAGTTTATTAGAAATTATGGATGATACAGTTTTATTTTTTGAAATTGCCTCTTCTTTAGCAATAGATATAAATTTCTCAAGAATATTTCGAAGAGCATTTCCGTCTTGTTTTGTCCGAGTAGATAAATTACCAATCATATCTGACAATAACAGTCTAGATTTACCATCCGAACCATAGAATCGTTTTGTTGGGGATAAATCCGCATGTATTGTTACTAGTCCTTTTTCTAAAGCAATACTCCTAACTAAAGACAGGAAGAATGTTTTACCTGAACCATACTCTCCAATTACAAATCGAAAAGAAGAACCACCCTCTGATATTATATCGATATCTTTAATAAATGATTTTAACTCATTACTACGTCCTACTTGAATATGTTGTAATCCCATTCTTGGAACGACACCACTTCTCAATGATTGTATTATTGTTTCTCGTTCTTTTGGTTTAATTGGTTTATTCATATAAGTTTATCTTTATACTCTGTATTAATATATATTTTATCATCTATTTCTTCTGCAATGACATCATCAACAATTTCATATGCATAATCATTAATTTGCTCAAGTATTGAACCGGGTAAAACTTCGTAGTTATGACATAATTGTGAAAAATCGTTATAATTCCACACATCCTTTTCTAACATCTTTATAAGAATCTCCTTCGTTATGTTTATACTAGAATTTTGACTTTCCGAATACTCTTCTTCGTTATCTATGGCAAATATTTTAGACAGCAGTAAATGACTTTCGTTTGTTTGTTCTCTAAATGTATTTAACTTATTACTATCAAGTTCAATATCTTGACTTATACTAACTGATTTATTATCGGATTTATCAGTTACAACAGAATCAAAATCACCAACTAGAGACTTATGTATTAAAGAATGTACTGATTCTATATTTTCATCTAAGAATGGAATTAGTTTATTTAGTGCTAAAATTCTTTTTTCATTAACAAAATCAGAAGTAGTTATGACATTTAATATAACTTGTATAAAAATTTTTTTATAAAACCTTGCAAGTGTTGACAATTCTTGTTTTATACTCTTATTTAAAACATTCTTTCTTTGTGAAAGCCATAGAAAATAAGAATATAAATATATAATATTATGTTTATTATTAGTTAATTTTGTGAAATTCTCATAAACTGCGTCCAATTCTTGATTATTTACATCAGTACCTTGCATTATTATTGCTAATAATTTACATAGAATTTCTGCATATTTAAATTCTTGGTCTATGCTAAGTTTCAAAGACTTAGGGTATTTATATATGACACATGATTCTTTAGTTTTAATTAAGTCTTCACAAGAAACTTTAATATTAGGAACTATACCATATCCTAAATTTCTCAAACCGGATATAATACATTCTATAACAGGTCTTGTTAAAAAATCCTCATTACATTTAATTCCAAACAATTCTGCTATAGTATCGTAATTAACTACATTAGCTTTGCAATTTACAATAGATTCAAGACTATCTTTAAAATTTGATAAAATTTGAGATTCATTCTCTGTTATATATTTAGGAAGTGAAAAATAAACCAACGGAGAATTTTGGTTTATAGTATATGGATATATTTGTTTAAATGACAAAAAATCTCCATTATATTTCTTAAAATATTTCTCTATTAATTCAATAACATATTGTGAGTAATTAATTGTTTCAAAGAGACAAAAGTTATAATCTTTTTGAATATACAAATATGAATTAGAAGGTAAAACATTAGGTATTTGAACTACTTCTTTATATTTGCACCTTGAATCTAATGACTTATAATATTTTTTATTTTTTTCAAAAAATAAAGTAAACCAATTTTTACATTTAGCTAAAGGACTATTAGAGTACAAATCAGCATATATATCAAAAATTACATCAGAATTAAAACAATCATTACTATCTTTAGAAAAGATTGTAGTATCAATATATTTATGAGTTTTAAAGAAATTAAAACTTTCAATAGAAAACCTATTTGCTTGACCCAAAAAGAATTTAGCTAATGATATATCTATTACTTCATCAATGTAATATGCTATTCTAGACTTTTCAGATAATTCTGATTTCAAGTTAATTAAATAATTTATTAAATCTTCTTTTTCTTCTATAGAGGATTCAATATCTAAAAACAAGCGTAGTTGTATTCCACAAATATGCAATAGTAAAATATCATGAGGTACATCTTTTGTTAGAATTAAATTAGCTAACCAAGACAAATATATAAAACGACCTTCTGGAGATAAATCATAATAAGAAAGGAAATATTCTTCTTTTCGGAAAGTTCCTTTTAAAATTGAAAGCTCAGGATTTATAGTTGCCCATAAGATAATTTTATCTTTCGATGAGTATTTGATTCCATTAGGACATTCATTAACTTTATAATAATTACCTAGGTAAAAATTACCTCGTGATAAAGTTAATCCTTGAATTGTTACATTTGTTCCTGATTTAATCCATTTGCATTTTTCTTCCTCTTTTGCAATAGATGAAATTTGCTGAAAATAATCATCTATAATTGAGTTATTGTTACATATTGGAATACATGTTTTGGTGTGTATATTATTGGAACCTTTGACTTTTGTTTGTTGGTGCGAATCATTTCCTTTTCCAATCGAAACATCTAATGTTTTTCTTAAGGTCTTAAGTTTATTATTATAAAAAACAGTTCGATTATAAGAAGAAATTTCTTTTGGAAAAATATAATCAGAAACTCCTGCAGCTGCAAATGCAACTAAAGTCCCGTCTATAACTAAACATCTTTTGTCTCCAAGAGCAAGATTACCATCAAATTGAGTTAAAGATTTACAAAATGCAAATGCTCTATCTCCTATTTTAGTCACACTATTAGGAATGATAATTCTTTCAAGAGCTGAACAATTTTCAAAAGCACTCAATCCTATTTCATTTATACCAAGAGGTAACTCTAAAGTTTTAAGAGATTCACAACAAAAAAATGCTCCATCCCCTATTTTTGTAACACCTTTTGGAATTACTATTGTTTTTAATTTACAGAATTCAAATGCATGCTCTCCTATTTCCGTAATATTATCAGGAATAATTGTATTTTTACATCCTGCAATAAGAATATTATTCGTTGTATCTATTATGGCATTACAATCCCCTCGGGAATCATATTTCTTATTTTCTGTGTTTATAATTATATTTTCAAGTTCAGTACACTCTGAAAGAACATAATTTCCAATTTCCTCTACACTTTTAGAAATAATAATACTTTTAAGTTTAGAGCATTTTGCAAAGGCACGTTTGCCAATACTTTTCACACCCTGAGGAATCTCAACATTTGTAAGTCCAGAGCAACACAAAAAAGCAGCATTGCCAATGCTAGTTACACTATTAGGAATCTCAACATTTGTAAGTTTAGAACATTTAAAGAACGCCCACCAACCAATACTTTTTACACCATCAGGTATCTCAACGCTTGTAAGTTCAGAGCAATACTCAAATGCAGAATTTTCAATGCTAGTTACACTATTAGGAATTTCAATACTAGTAAATGTAGAACACCTAGAGAAAGCACTATGAGGAATCTTAGTAATTGGTTTATCAAAGGTAATTACTCCTTTATCTTTATATATGTGTGAAATAATCTTAGCATCAATTTCAGCATGTTCAAAATTGATAATCTTATTATTAGTTGTAGTATAATATATTCTACACTCATTTTTATCCATAATTTATAAAAACAAGGGATTCTTTAATGATTGCTATAATTCGACTAAGATTCTTTAAATCTGTCAAGGAGTTATAAATATACTTTTTAATATGTCTTGTCCCACCCAACCTCTCTTGTAAAAAGAGCCTTTCAGCGTGGGACATTGCGAAATTAATTATTTATGTTGAATATTCCTAAATAATTCCGCCTAACTTAAACTATTATTGTAGTTTTTTCTCTTTTATACAAAAAGATTTGTATAAATTAGTTATTTACAAAAAAATACATTATTTATCTTCTCTATTATGTATATATGCCTTTCAGTCTCTTAGACCTTAATAGGCTTATACATTATTTACTCAAGGGGTTGCAAGATAATCTTACACCAAGAACTAAGTAAGGATCTTTATAGTGGGGGTTAACTCCTAATTGTGCAAATATAGGTATTGATATATATTTGTTTATAAATATATCTTTTGAGAGTTTCATATTTAAATCGACAACAGCAAATTTATTGGTTTGAAAAGATGATGTAGAGTAGGGGGTTGCTCCAATCTCAAACGCTATATCAAACTTGGGTAGGTTTATTGGTACTCCCACACTCATATATGAAGTGTATGCTCTCTCTCCTTTACTGTTTACTCCGTCATATCCGGCTACAGTTGTAAACCACTTAAACGCAAAGAATTTGCGACTATATCCTGCATGAATCTCAATTTGATGATTATCGTTAAAGTTTGTAAAACTATTATCTTCAACCATATTCTCGGGATAGAATGATATATAATCTACTACCGAGACTGTAAAGCCTTTGTTATAGTATCCCAATGTTAAATCCAACTCTTTAAAGTTGTTGTTGTCAAAAGGGATATATGCCCAACCATTTAAAAAAGCTCCTTTATAAGAAAATGTAATATCAGGTTGAAATGAACCTTTACCATATTCAACTCCTCGGATAATATATTTGCTTACAAATCCTGCTCCTATATTTAAAGATAGTTTATCTTGTGCAATACTCGTTGAGAATATGGCAAAGAGAGCTGTTAATATGGTAATTATCCTTTTCAATTAATGAACTAATTCGTGATATAGCAGATTGTTTTTAAAAAACAGAAGTTGATACTCAATTGAGTTATTCCAATATTCAAGGTTGTGAGCACCGGGACGAATGATATAGTCGTGTTTTATGCCTCTCTTTAATAATTTTTTATGAAGATTATTATTTACTTTAAAGAAGAAATCTTCTGTTCCGCAATCAATGATTATTTTTAAATCTCCGTCGTTTAACTTCTCTATTTGGTTATAAATAGCAAACTCGTTCCATCTTTTTTTGTTTTTGCGTTTCTCTCCTAATAGTTCGTTCATATTCCAACTTTCAGGGAAATCTCTTATATCTACGCCACCGCTTGTTGAGCCTGCAACACCAAATATATCAAGATGACGTATTGCAAGATACATTGCTCCTTGTCCGCCCATACTTAACCCGGTAATTGCTCTCGATTCTCTGCTTTTTAGAGTGGGGTAGTTATTGTCAATGTAAGGTACAAGCTCTTTTGTTATATATGTTTCAAATTGTATTGTATCGCAAACAGGGCTATCCCAATACCAACTTTTCTCTCCATCGGGGCATACAAATATCATTCCGTATAGGTCCGATATCTCTTTAAGTTCAGGTTTGATTATTGGCCACGAACCATAATATCCTCCATGTCCATGGAGCAGATATATTGTTGGGTAATTTTTACTACAATCATCAGGAGTTATAACTACGCATTTTAAATCTCTCGCCATTACGTTGCTATATACTGCAATAGTGTCTACTTTTGATGCGTACAGTGCTGTTACAACAAAAAGTGTAAGAAATAATATAAATCCTCTTTTCATATTACCAATGTTTAATTATAACTCAAAGATAGTAACAAACGAGCGAGAAATATCAAACTTGCTTGAATATTTATCAATGCGAGTGCAAAAAATTTTAGAGGTTTACCTCAAAGATAGTAAAATCCATTGTGAGAGCATCAATAGTGAGCAGTTTATTTTGTAATACTTCACCCGTTGAAGTAATAATTTTAATTGCTTCCATTGCTTGAATACTTCCCACAATACCTGGTAATGCACCAATAACTCCAATGTCTGTATTGCTATTTATATTTTCTGATTTTGGATAAATATCGGAGTAAGATACACCGCCATTATAGTTAAAAACTGATACTTGTCCTTTAAATTCTGATATTGCTCCATAAATGTATGGGATATTCAACTCTTTTGATACGCTATCAATTAAATAGCGTGTTTCGTTGTTGTCGCAACCGTCAATAATTATATCGTACTCTTTTGCAATATCATAACCGTTTTCAGTTGAAAAAAGGGTATCGTATATTTCAATATCTATATCAGGAGATATTGCTTTAAGTTGTTCTTTTGCAACATATACTTTTTTCTTTCCTATATGCGAATTGTTATAAAGTATTTGTCGTTGTAGATTACTTTCTGATACGGTATCATTATCAACTAACCCAATTTTTCCTACTCCTGCAGCAGCCAAATATATTGATATAGGAGAACCTAATCCGCCTACACCAATAATTAAAACTGATGCTTCTGAAATTTTCTTCTGCCCATCGTTACCAATTTCGGGTAACATTATTTGTCGGCTATATCTGTTCATATTGTATCAAATGCTCTGTCCCAATCTTTCCAGACTACTTCATAACCTCTTGCTCTTATACTCATTTCAACTTCTGACGGAGTGCGTTGGTCGCTCACCTCAAACTGCTCTAATGCTTGAGGGTGGGTTTTATATCCGCCGGGTTCTGTTTTTGAGCCTGCACTAAATGATGTTGCTCCCAACTTAAGAATGTTGTCTCTGAATTTAACCTCTTCGCGAGTTGAAATAGATATATCTAAATCTTTATCAAAAATTCTGTATGCAAAAATAAGTTGTGCAAGTTGTTTGTTACTCATTACAACATTTGGCTGAAATCCACCCTTAGAGGGTCGTATCCTCGGAAAATTAACACTATATTTTGTTTGCCAGTAATGTTTTTTCAAATAAGTTAGGTGTATAGCCATCATTGTTACATCTGTTCTCCAATCTTCCAGCCCTATAAGAACTCCTAACCCTATTTTATGAAGTTTTGCTTCACCCATTCTGTCAAAGCCATTAAGACGCCACTCAAAGTTCGATTTCATACCTTTTGGGTGATATATTTTATATCTGTTACGATTGTAAGTCTCTTGAAAACATACAACTCCGTTTAGGCCGTTTTTTGCTAAAAGAGAATACTCTTCGCTTTTCATAGGCATTACTTCTATTGATATATTTGTAAAGTATTTTCTTGCTATTTTAATAGCTTCATTAAGGTACTCAACTCCTGCATCTCTTGGGTTTTCTCCGGTAACAAGCAGTATATTATCAAATGGGGCTAATGCCTTAATTGCTTTACACTCCTCTTCAATCTCCTCTATGTTTAAAATTACTCTCTTAATAGGGTTGTTATGCTGAAACCCACAATATACACAATGATTTGTGCATGAGTTTGTTAAATATAGAGGTATATACATTTGAATAGTTTTGCCAAATCGCTCTTGAGTATAGTGTTGGCTCCGTTGCGCCATAGGTTCAATATACTTTTCGGCGGCAGGCGACACTAAAGCCATAAAATCTTCAATATCAATCTTATCTTTTGATAAAGCTCGCTCAACGTCATAATTGGTTTTTGAATATATCTTTGAACTTATTGATTCCCAACTATATTTATCTATCTCTTCACTAAACATAATCATAAACTAAAATCTAACAACCAACAACTAACAACCAACAACTAACAACTAACAACTAACAACTAACATTACCCTTATGTATCTCTTTTGTTATTCTCATTGCACAGAAATTTGGTCCACACATTGTGCAGAAATCGCCATCAGTTCTGTTATTCTCTTTATAATATTCTAAAGCTCTTTCAGGGTCTAAAGCCAAATTAAATTGATCGCGCCATCTGAACTCAAAACGAGCTTTGCTAAGAGCGTTATCTCTTATTGTTGCTCCAGGTAATCCTTTTGCAATATCAGCTGCATGGGCTGCAATTTTATATGCAATTATTCCATTTCTGACGTCTTCTTTATTTGGTAATCCCAAGTGCTCTTTTGGGGTAACATAACAGATCATTGCTGTTCCATACCATGCAATCATCGCGGCACCTATTGCAGAAGTAATATGGTCATACCCCGGTGCTATATCGGTGGTTAAAGGACCTAATGTATAAAAAGGAGCACCATTGCAGTATTCAATCTGTTTATTCATATTCTCCTTAATTTTATGCATTGGAATGTGTCCGGGTCCTTCAATAATTACTTGCACATTCTTGCTCCAAGCCTTTTGTGTAAGTTCTCCTAAAATTTCAAGTTCCGAGAATTGGGCTTTGTCATTAGCATCGCTAATTGACCCCGGTCGCATACCATCACCAAGAGAAAGAGCAACATCGTATTGTTTTACTATATCGCATATCTCATCAAAATGTGTATATAAAAAGCTCTCACTGTTATTAATTGCACACCATTGCATCATTATTGAACCTCCTCGTGATACAACACCGGTTAATCTGTTTTTGGTCAATTCAATATGATTTTTTGTTACGCCTGCATGAATTGTAAAATAATCAACACCCTGTTCGCATTGTTCGATAAGAGTATCTCGGTATATCTCCCAGGTTAGTAGCTTAATATCTCCATTCACTTTTTCAAGAGCCTGATATATAGGAACTGTACCAATAGGGACAGGAGAATTTCTTATTATCCATTCACGAGTTTCATGAATATTCTTTCCTGTTGATAAATCCATTAATGTATCGCCACCCCATTTACAACTCCAAATTGCCTTTTCAACCTCTTCGTCAATTCCCGAAGATAGGGCTGAATTACCAATGTTGGTATTTATTTTTACAGAAAAGGCACTACCAATTATCATTGGTTCTGTTTCAGGGTGATTAATATTTGCCGGAATAATTGCTCTTCCTGCAGCAATTTCGTCTCTAACAAATTCAGGAGTTATATAGCTATCAATCCCAAGTTCATCATTTAACATATTCTCGCGTATAGCCACATACTCCATTTCAGCAGTGATAATACCTTGTCGAGCATAATACATTTGTGTTATCTCTTTACCCTCTTCTGCTTTTAAAGGCATATATCTCTTTTTAAAACGAATATTCTCGATTGAACTATCTTCTGCTCTGTTTCTTCCATATTCTGAAGAGAGATGTTTTAATTCAATAATATCTTCTCTTTGTTTTATCCAATCCTCTCTTAATCGAGGTATTCCATCGTTTATATTGACATGGATATTTTCATCAGAGTGCACACCGCCTGTATCATAAACAATAACAGGAGAGTTCTTTTCATAAATCTTTTCGCCTTTACTATTGATAGTAACGCTATCAGTAAGATTTATTTTTCTCATACCAACTGCAAAATCATAAAGTTTACCCTTAAGATATATCTTCTCTGATGTAGCGCAACTCTTATTATTTATATTTTTCATATCTCTTCTAAAAATGAAGTTAAAGGACTACTTGCAACTGAAAATTTTGTTTTTGTTCCCAATCCTGATAAATATGCAATTCTACCACTCTCTACAGCAAGTTTAAAAGCATATGCCATTTCAATTGGATTCCCGGCAACTGCTATGGCTGTATTAACCAAAACAGCATCAGCTCCCATCTCCATTGCTTCTGCAGCATGTGAAGGTGCACCAATACCTGCATCAACAATAACAGGTAGAGAACTTTGTTCAATAATTATCTCTATCATATCGCGAGTCAAAAGCCCTTTATTTGTGCCTATCGGGGCTGCAAGGGGCATTACGGCTGATGCACCAACATCCTCTAAACGTTTACATAATAGAGGGTCAGCCTGAATATATGGTAATATTATAAATCCTTTTTTTGCCAACTCTTCTGTTGCTTTAAGTGTTTCAATGGGGTCGGGTAGGAGATGACGAGGATCGGGGTGAATTTCTAATTTAAGAAAATTTGTACCAAAAGCCTCTCTTGCAAGTTCTGCTGCAAAAATGGCCTCTTTGGCATCTCTTGCTCCCGATGTGTTAGGTAATAATTGAATATTATCACCGTTTATATGTTGTAACATATCATCGTCGTTATTTGTCATATCAATACGTTTCATAGCAACTGTAACCATCTCTGTTGCTGAACTTATTATTGATTGCTTCATAATTTCGTTTGATGCAAATTTGCCTGTCCCTAAAAATAGGCGCGAGTTAAACTCTTTTCCGCCAATTACTAATTTGTTGTTAATCTCTCTTCTCATATAATGTATCTATTATTTTTTCAGTTATTAGAGTAGGATTTTCATTATTTAAAATGTAGCCGGATATTGCCACTCCGTTTACTCCCATTTTAACAAGTGATGGTATATCCTCTATTTCTATGCCACCGATTGCTACTATTGGAGTTTTATAATTATATTCTTTACACTTGTTAATTATATCTTCATAACCTTTAATGCCTAAGATAGGGGATAGATTCTCTTTTGTTTTTGTAAAGCGGTATGGCCCCAATCCTATATAATCAACGTTTTCAGCTACAAGCAGACGAATATCATCAAAACTATTTGCTGTACCTCCAATAATATATTCCTCGCCCATAAGATTCCTTGCTTCAATAGGATTCATATCTTTTTTCCCGAGATGTACTCCGTCGGCCTTTACTTCCATTGCAATATCAGGGTAGTCATCAATTATAAGAATGGCATTGTATTGTTTGCATAATTTATTTATCTCATTGGCAATCTCAATTATGTCACTCTTTGGGTAATTCTTCATTCTCAACTGAATCCATTTACAGCCGCCTTCAAGAGCAAGTTTTGCCCCTTCTATATGGTTATATCTATCTGTTTTATTAGTTATGAATTGTAACATTATACATATGATTTAATGAGTTTGATTTTTTTTATTATTTCGTTAATATCCTTTGAATTCCATATATATCCCATAAAAACAACTCCACCAAATCCTAATTCCTTAATTTGAGTAATTTTATCGGGTGTAATTCCTCCAAGGGCATACACTTTCTCTGAAACAATACCTTTTTCAGTAGCATTTTTAAGTTCTGTAAAAGAGAATTTAGCTTTGTAGCCCTCTTTTGAAATGCTGTCATATATTGGACTTAAAAATAAATAGTCAAATATCTCTTTTTTACTCTCAATCTCCTTTAATGTGTGGCACGAGTAGCCCTTAATCCCTTTGAAATTTTGAGGTATAATTTTGTTGTGGCTGTTTGTGTGAATACCACCTATATTTTTGTATGTATCGACTAATGAAAACTTTCCGTTAAGAATTAGTTTACTATGATATTCCTCTTTTATATTATCAAGTATTACTCTAATATAATTATCAGATAATAATGGTTTGCGTATTTGTATATTATCAATACCTTCATTAAGTATTGCTTCAATATATTCAAATTCATTTTTAAGAGGTCTTTCTTCGGTTATAATAATAGTTTTCATACACATTCTTATCCGCCACAAACAGCTTTAATAATAGTTACTTTATCACCATCTTTAAGTATTGTGTTATTCCAATTATCTCTTCTTACTACTGAGTTATTTACAGCAATAGCAATACCGTTAAATACATTAATATTAGCACTATTCAAAAGTTCCGACAGAGATGTATTTTCTTCTAATTCAAAATTCTCTTTGTTTAATATTATCTTCATAATTTTATTTTTATAAGTTTTTGGGGTAAGAAAAAGTGATTTATAGGACCGGTTCCTTTACCTATAATTGTATCTGAACCATAATTTATAGCTTTACTAATGTATAATTTGGCTTTAGCAATTGCTTGCTGAAGAGGGAACCCTTGTGCTATATACGATGCAATTGCTGATGATAGAGAGCAACCTGTTCCGTGTAGATTATTTGTTTCAATAGCTTTGCCTCTGTACCATTGTTCATATCCTCTATTTGTCAAAAGGTAATCATATGCATATGTTGATTTAATATTATGCCCGCCTTTAATAAGTACTGCTTTTGCTCCCATTTCGATAAACTCTCTTGCTGCTGAACATATATCATTTTTGTTCTTAATTTTAATACCGGTAAATTCAGAAGCTTCATCGATATTAGGAGTAACTAATGAGCATATTGGAAGAAGTGCCTCTTTAATAGTATCAACAACCTTATCTTTGCTTAGCTTAAATTGTGTTGTTGAAATTAGTACAGGGTCAAGAATAATATTCGTAATTTTATATTTTAAAAGTGTATTAGCTATAATTTGTGCATTTTCAGGAAGATATATCATTCCTATCTTTACAGCATTACATTCAATATCATCTAACACTGTTGAAATTTGCGACTCAACTATTTGTGGTGATATGGCAAAAATATCATTTACAGTAGTGGTGTTTTGTGATGTAATTGCTGTAATAGCACTCATACCATATACTCCTATCGCAGACATTGTCTTTAGATCTGCTTGAATACCTGCACCTCCACTACTATCTGAACCTGCAATGGTTAAGCATGTTACATATTTGTTCATACAAAAAAATAATAAAGTTTGTATGACAATAACTAAAATGAGGTTGATTATAGAGTGTCGATTTGACCTTAGGCTAAAAAATAAGCAATAACTATAAATTTAAATTTTATAGATATTGCCAAAACTATAGAGTATCAAAACAAAATCCCTACGTCGGCATTATCCGTACAGGTTCATCGGGTATAATCTCAGCAAAAATTTATCACTTGTAGGATAAACTTAAGCACCCCATCTTTGTCAAATTGTCGCAACAAAGGTATAAATTTATTTTAAAATTATACTCTGTTTTATATTAAATAATTATTAATTTCGCAACGTATAACTATAAATACTATGAAAACATTAAAGAACATTATTACAAAATTCTTTCTATCAATTTCATTATCAGCGATAACATTTAATTCTTTTGCACAAGAAACAGATTATGATTTTTCTGACGAAGAAACAGGAACTACAATATATTATAATGTAACAGTTGATGAGTTTCCTCTTGAAGTTGCCATTACTTTTGGTAGTTATGATTTTAATAGTTATTCAGGAGTCATTACAATTCCTGAAAAGGTAGTAAAAGATGGGTGGTCATATGCAGTAACATCAGTATGGGAAAACGCTTTTGCTCACTCTGATAAATTAACCGAATTGCATTTACCTGCAAATATTAAATATATTGATGATGCTGCATTTATGGGTTGCGAAAATTTGAAAATAGTAGCATCGTTTAATAATATAGAAAAGATAGGAATGATTGCATTCATGAATTGCTATTCTCTTGAATCAATATCATTTGGAGATAAACTTACTTTTATTGGAGAAAATGCATTTGATAATTGTAAATCACTTAAATCAATAACAATAAAGAGTTCTACACCTCCAACTTTGGCTGGTTCTCTTGGGAAAACAGCTCCTACTATATATGTCCCCAAAGAGAGTGTTGATACATATAAAATTAGTGATGGGTGGAATAAATTGAATATATTAGAAATAACAGAGTAAAATATTATGAGAAAGAATGTATTAATACTATCAGGTAGTCCACGTAAAGGAGGCAACTCTGATACATTATGCGAGCAATTTAAAAGAGGAGCAGAAGAGGCAGGAAATAAAGTTGAGAAAATATTCGTTGCATCAAAAAATATTGCACCATGTATGGCATGTTATTATTGCAGTAAACATAATGGTGAGTGTGCTATAAAAGATGATATGAAAGATATTCTTGATAAGATGCTAAAAGCCGATGTTTTAGTTCTATCTTCTCCTGTGTATTTTTATTCAATATCTGCTCAATTAAAAGCCGTAATTGACCGTACAGTTGCACGGTGGTTAGAATTTAAGAATAAAGAGTTTTATTATATAATGACTTCTGCAGAAGATACAGATACTGTTATGAATTGTACTCTTGAATGTATGCATGGGTTTGCCGAGTGTTTAGAAGGCTCAATAGAGAAGGGAGTTATATACGGCAAAGGGGTTTATGAAATAGGAGAAATTCAAAATCATATATCAATGCAACAAGCATATGATATGGGTAAGAATATATAATCTAAACTATTATTAACAAAAAAAGCGGCAATCGCCGCTTTTTTTGTTGCTTATTTATAATTAAAAGATATATCCTACGTTTAGAGAAAGACTATGGTTCTTTATTTTATAGTCATTATAATTGTCTCCAAATTTATCTTTGTAGTAGTCTCTCCAGTATCTGTTTTGGATGTCAACACAACCTAAATCGTATGCAACTCCTAAATATATAGAATTAATATTGAAACCTAATTCAAATTTCCAACCCATATCAAATCTCCACAAATCATATCCATTCTCTCCTGTATAGTGGATATCTTCTTTGTCGTGGTTTTCAAATACTTTGTATTTCTCTACGCCTTCAATATATGTGTAATCAGATTTATCTACATTAGTAATATTACATTTTCCTGCAACACCAACAGCAATGTATGGTCCTGTATTAATTTGTAATTGAACAGGTGTTTTAGTGTCAAAATCATAACGGAAACCATATAGAATAGGAATTGACAAATAGTGAGTACTTAATGCTTGTCTCTCTTTTACTGTCTTAATGCTATTCTCATGTATAGGAGTTTTACTTAGGTATCCTTTCATTGCATAATCAATACCTGTTTGGATAGATGTATATCTATTGAATTGGTAATCAAATCTAAAACCAGCATTAAAACCTAATTTAATATCCTTATCTTCATTAGGTTCCATATAGAAATCATTTATTTTTAGGAATGAAGATCCATTCATTCCCACGTACAATTTGTAACTTGCACCTTTGTAAAAATCATCTGCTTTTGCTTGAGAAATTGATCCTACAAACAAGGCCAAAGCAAAAATTAATAAAATCTTTTTCATATAAATAATATTTTAATGTTAATAAATTACTACACTATTAGCTTATAATTCAGACAAAATAATAGTTTATGAACTATATTAAGATATATAAACACTCATGCAAATATAATTCAATATTACATAACTACAAAATTTTTAATTAAAATCTGTTTATTAAGTGTAATTGGTAATTATAAGTATTATTAGATATTGTTTTGTAAAAAATAAAATTAATATATTAATACCTTAATTTTAATGTTAAAAAGTTTCCTATGTATCTTTTGAAAAATTATTTATCGGTTCCAGTGCTTTTATAAGTAAGTGTATATAAATAGCAATTTTTGTTTTTATCTCCATCAGGCGATTCATAAGTTTCTGCATCAAATGAAAGTGTTGATCTATTTTTAAAACGTAAAACCAATGAGTATGTATCGTCTATCTTCGGCAATATGTATGATTGCCATTTTCTTTCTGTTGTTGTTACAGTAGGAGCATCTCCTGTGTAATATATATAGTCAATTATTAACACTTTAGCAACTTTGTCAATGCTTTCTACAACAAATTGTGTTGTTGAATTTTCGCCTTTATCAAAAGAGGTTTCAAATGTTATCATAGTGGTATCTCCCAATACTGTCAAGTATGGTTTTGATATACTATTTAAAGAGTCACTTCCTGCAAAAGGTTTATTTGCAATTTCTTCATAATTTGAAGCTGTCCAACTCTCTTGTGTAGCTATATTCGCAGAATATATTCTATTTGCATATGCCTCTTCAGATTGAGCGTCCCAATCAATAATAAATGTAGAAAGGCATCGTTTGATTGTTTTATCTGCTGGCATTGTAATTCCTGCACCGGTAATATATATACCTATATTATCTGTTTTTATGACAGGTTGACCTTTATACTCAATAACTGAGCCTATATCGTATGATTCTACAACATTCCCTTGATCTCCTATACACGATGTAAAAAGTAGTATGATTGAAAAAATTAGTAGATGCGAAGTTGATATGTATCTATTCATAATTGTTATTGATTTATTTTTCCCAAAATTACAACAAATTATTAAACCATAAAAGAGAAAGAGACAAGCATATTTAAGTTTTTGCTTGTCTCTTTAGTAGGATATTATAATTAAACTAATTTATGAATAACTAATCCAGAGCGTAATTTAGGCTCAAACCATGTTGTTTTGGGTGGCATGATATTACCTGTATCAGCTATATCCATAAGTTGTTTCATTGATACTGGATATAGAGCAAGAGCAACTTTCATTTCTCCATTATCAACTCTGCGTTTAAGTTCTCCTAAACCGCGAATTCCTCCAACAAAATCAATACGTTTATCTGAACGAAGGTCTGTAATACCTAATATATCCCTTAGAATAAGATCAGATGATATTGTAACATCAAGAACACCAATAGGATCTTCATCGTTATAAGTGCCCTCTTTTGCTGTTAATGAATACCATTTGCCACTTAAGTATAGTGAGAAATTATGAAGAGAGGAAGGAGAGTATATATCACTACCTTTCTCCTCAATAACAAAATTCTCATTTAATTTAGCTAAAAACTCTTCGTCAGTTAATCCATTCAAATCTTTAACTACACGATTGTAGTCAATGATTTTAAGTTGAGACGCGGGGAAACAAACAGCAAGGAAATAATTATACTCTTCATCTCCTTTGTGGTTAGGATTTTGCTTGGCTTTTTCAGCACCAACAAGAGCTGCAGCTGCTGTTCTATGATGTCCGTCAGCAATATATAGATAGGGAATAGATGCAAATATTTCAGTTATGCGTGCAATATCTTTTTCGTCATCTATCAACCAGAAATGGTGACCAAAACCATCAGGAGCAACAAAATCATACTCAGCCTTACCGCTAACTGTTTTTGCAACAATCGCATCAAGTTCAGCCTCATCGGGATATGCAAAAAATACAGGTTCAACATTAGCATTGTTTATGCGGACATGTTTCATTCTGTCTTCTTCTTTATCTCTACGGGTAAGCTCATGTTTTTTAATAACCCCACTTAAATAGTCCTCAACATTTGCACATACAACCAATCCATATTGAGTGCGTCCTTCCATAGTTTGTGCATAAACATAGTAGCACTCTTTGTTATCTTGTACAAGCCAACCATTTTGTTGCCATTTATTGAAATTTTCAACAGCTTTGTCGTAAACTTCAGGAGCATGTTCGTCGGTACCGGGTGCAAAATCAATTTCAGGTTTTATGATATGATAAAGAGATTTCTCATTACCCTCTGCCTCTTTGCGAGCCTCTTCTGAATTCAAAACATCGTATGGACGAGAAGCAACCTCTTCAACCATTGTTTGCGGAGGTCTAATTCCTTTAAAAGGTTTTATTTTAGCCATAATTTATATCGCAATTTTAATTGTTTCGTTAAATGTCAAAGAGGTAACCCGAATAATCGGGCTCCCTCTTTATATATTATATAAATTGAATATTATTTATTAACGCGGAATCTATCGATACCATCTTTTAAATATCCAACAGATTGTTTTGCTGCTGCAATACCTGCATTAATGTTAGCCTCAGCTGTTTGAGCTCCCATTTTTTTAGGAGTGAAGAAACATCGGTTCTCAAACTTAGCTTTGAACTCATCTGCAATAACAGGAGCTATATCAGATACATAACGGAAATCTGCTCTATCTTCCATCAATTTAACAAGTTCCTCTTCGTTGATAACCTCTTTACGAGCAGTATTAATTAAAACCGCACCTTTGGGCATCTGTTTCAAAAGGTCATAGTTAATTGATTTTTTAGTTTCGTTTGTAGCCGGTATATGAAGAGATATAAATTGACACTCGGTATATAGAGTATTTACATCTTTTACAGGTGTTACACCTGCTTCAATCATTACTTCATCAGGGCAATAGGGGTCAAAAGCCATAACTTCCATGCCAAAACCTTTTGCAATACGAGCTACGTTACGTCCTACTTGACCAAATGCGTGAATACCTAATTTTTTACCCATCAATTCGCTACCTGATGTACCGTTGAACATATTACGAACCATCATGACTGTCATACCGAATACCAATTCGGCAACAGCATTTGAATTTTGTCCGGGAGTGTTCATTACACATACACCTTTGGCTGTAGCAGCCTCAAGGTCAATATTATCATAACCGGCTCCGGCTCTTACTACTATTTTAAGATTTTGAGCAGCCTCAATAACTTCAGCGTCTATAATGTCGCTACGAACAATAATACCGTCAATATCTTTAACGGCATTCAATAGATTGACTTTCTCTCCGTATTTCTCTAAAAGAACAAGTTCAATACCTGCAGCCTCAACCTCTTTTTTTATGCCTTCAACTGCAACTGCAGCAAAAGGTTTATCTGTTGCAACTAAAATTTTCATAAGTATTTTAAAGTTAAAGAAACTCACTTGAAGAGAATATTAATGCTTCAAAGTGAGTTTCAATATTGTATTATTTTAATTAATGATTTTTCTCGTACTCTTTCATAACATCAATTAATTCAGCAACACTCTCTTTTGGCATTGCATTGTAAATTGAAGCTCTGAAACCACCAACTGAGCGGTGACCTTTAATTCCAATCATACCTTTTGATTTTGCAAAATCAACAAAATCAGCCTCAAGATCTTTATACTCTTCGTTCATAACAAAACATACGTTCATTATTGAACGGTCCTCTTCAGCAGCAGTACCTTTGAATAGGCGGTTTCTGTCAATCTCGTCGTATAGCATAGAAGCTTTTTCAACGTTTATTTTCTCAAGAGCAGCAACACCACCTAATGATTTGTAATATTTAAGAGTTTGCAATGCAGCATAAATAGGCAAACAAGGAGGAGTGTTGAACATTGAACCTTTTTTAATGTGAGTTCTGTAATCCAACATTGTAGGAATAGCTCTATCAACTTTACCAAGAGCGTCCTCTTTAACAATTGCCAATGTTACACCAGCGGGAGCTAAGTTCTTTTGAGCACCTGCATAGATGATATCATATTTTGAAACATCAATAGGACGAGAGAAGATATCAGATGACATATCTGCAACCAAGCGAACATTTACATCGGGATCTTTTCTGATTTCAGTACCAAAAATAGTATTGTTTGATGTGAAGTGGAAATAATCAACATCTTCAGGAATTACATAATTTTTGGGAATGTAGTTGAAATTTGCATCTTTTGATGAAGCAACAACTTCAACCTCACCAAATAGTTTAGCCTCTTTAATAGCATTAACAGCCCAAGTACCTGTCTCTAAATAAGCAGCTTTGGTTTTCAAGATGTTAAAAGGAACCATACAGAATTGCATGCTTGCTCCACCGCCTACCAATACTACCTCGTATCCTGCTGGAACATCAAGAAGTTCTTTAATTAAAGCTTGAGTTTCGTCCATAACGGCAACGAACTCTTTACTGCGGTGAGATACCTCCAATAATGAAAGACCTGTACCTGCAAAATCCATTACAGCATCTGCTGTGTTTTTGATTGTGTAAGGGCTCAAAATTGAGGGACCTGCATAAAAGTTGTGCTTTTTCATTGTTAAAGTTTTTTATATGTTTATAAATTATTTTTAATCATTTGTCAGTCAAAAAGGCGATTTGTCAGACTTTTTGTTTTTTAGACCCGACAAAATTAATACAATATTTTTGTATTCCAAATAAAATGCAAACAAAATGCAAATGATTATACTATTTATTCTGTCTCTTTGCTAAATATTTTATAATAATATGTTAATTCGCTACAAGGTAGCGCTGAATTACTATTTTTTTGAGAATTTTTCACCCCATAAATATTCCATACGTTCACGCATTTTCTCTTCTGCAGCATTAAGTTGTGGTTGCCAAAACGAGTGATTATTTAATTTTTCAGGCATATATTGTTGTTTAACAAAATTACCGGGATAATCGTGAGCATATTTATATCCTTTGCCATAACCTGATTCACTCATCAGTTTGGTAGGAGCGTTGCGTAAATGTAAAGGAACTGGAATATCTCCGCTATTTTCAACTTCTGCAATAGCATTATTAATTGCCATATATGCTGAGTTGCTTTTTGCGCTTGTTGCAAGATAAACAGTTGCTTCTGCTAATATAATTCTACCTTCGGGCCAACCAATCTTTTCCAATGCATCAAAACAAGTATTGGCTATCAACAAAGCATTAGGGTTTGCCAAGCCGATATCCTCAGCTGCAGAAATAACAAGTCGGCGAGCTATAAATTTAGGGTCTTCGCCTCCGGCTACCATTCGAGCTAACCAATATATAGCAGCATCGGGGTCGCTACCTCTTATCGATTTTATAAATGCCGATATAATATCGTAATGCATCTCGCCACCTTTGTCGTAAGCTGCAGGATTTTGTTGTAATCGTTCAGTTACTACTTCATTATTTATAATAACGCTTTCTCCGGGTGGTGTACTTTGAGTTATTAGATCGATTATATTCAATAATTTGCGGGCATCTCCACCGGAATATCTGAAAAGAGCATCTTTCTCTTCAACTTTAAACGAAAGTTTACTCAAATAAATATCTTCATTTATAGCCTTATTGAGCAATTCGTTTAAATCTTCTTCATATAAAGGTTTAAGGGTATAAACCTGACAACGCGAGAGTAGGGGACGAATAACCTCGAACGAAGGATTTTCGGTTGTTGCTCCAATAAGAGTTACCGTACCGTTTTCAACAGCCCCTAAGAGAGAGTCTTGTTGCGATTTGCTAAATCTATGAATTTCGTCAATAAAAAGTATAGGACGAGAGACTGTCTGAAACATTCTCTCACTTTTGCACTTGTCAATAACATCTCTAACATCTTTAACTCCAGAATTTATGGCACTAAGAGTGTAAAACGGAACTTCTAAAATGGTAGAAATAATTTTTGCAAGAGATGTTTTTCCTACACCCGGAGGTCCCCATAATATAAATGAAGAGATTCTTCCACTCTCAATCATATTACGAAGTATAGCACCTTTCCCAACAAGGTGTTTTTGACCAATATATCCATCAAGATTTTTAGGACGTAATCTCTCAGCTAAAGGTTGAAGCATACTCTTTATTGCTATTTGTTTATAACAATGCGAAGTTACATAAATAAATTATCTATTACATTACTTATATATATAAACTTTTCAACAAAAATTTTACTTCATAATTTAAACCTTTATAAAAATAGATAGTCATAAAAACAGAAAGCGAATAAAACAAACAAATAAATTACAAACTTAAAAATTGAATATTATGAAACTTACAAAATTAAATGCAATTGCACTTTCATTAGGAATTATGATGAGTGTATCAAGTGTTTCATTTGCGCAAGAAAAACAGCAACTATCAAGCAAAGATATTGCAAAGAAGAAAACAGAAATGATGAAAGAGAAGTTGGATTTAACCAAAAAACAATATAAAAAGGTATATGATATAAACCTTGAATATATTGAAGCAAAAAAAGCTGGAATGTCACAACGTCCAACACTACCAAAAGGAGGAAAACACTTTAAAGGAGGAGTTTGCCAACCAAATCCCGAGAAACCATGTGCTGTTGAGTGCGAGAAACCTAAAAAAGATTGTATGAATGTTTGTCCCAATGGCAAACCTCAAATGAAAGGAGATTGTAAAAATCCATGTCCTGATAAAATGAAAGCAAATTGTCCTAAAATGAATGCTGGCAAATGCAATATGAAAGCAAATTGTCCCATGGGAAAGGATAGTTGCAAACAAATAAAACCTTGTATGAAAAAAGTTCCTAAATCTCCTATGGATAGTATTAGCAGAGCTTATAACACGAAGATAAAAGATGTATTAACAGCTGCTCAATACGAAAAATGGATAAAGATGCAAGTAAATTGTAAAAAAGGACACAAAGGATGCAAACCAATGCCTTGTCCTAAGAAATAATAAACTTTAATCTAATATTTTAAACGAGAATAGGCTATTAAGATATACTTACTTAATAGCTTATTTTATTTTGAAGAACATTAAAGTTAAAGAGGTCTGTCTTAAATGACGAACCTCTTTTATATACTGTCATTTTAAAATATTAGATCAGAATTGTCTCTAATCTTAGTAGAATCTAATAGCTTAATATCCTGTTGCTTTCAGTCTTTGTCTATTAAAAAATCACTAAACAAAATCAATATTTAAAAAAGTTAAATTTACGAGTAAGAAGTGTTGTATTATTCTACGTATTGTAGAATAATTATCTCAATCTATTGGTATAGTATGAGAAGAAATTATGATTTAAAATTTGGGAGATTTTAAAGAGTAGGGCAGAGTCAATGCTTTCGCGTTTGAAGATTTTATATACATTAGTACGTTCACAGCAGAGCATTTTTGCAAACCATGATACAGAACGACCTTGTCGGTAGAACTCTTCTTCAATTATTTTTCCTATGTGTACCATAATAAAAAGGCGGAACCATTCGATACTTAAATCTAACCTTGAGGTACCGCCAAGCACCCTGCACACAAATAAGTACGAACAGTCCACGCCTACGCATAGGAATGAACCATTAACACTTATTCCCTTGTGCTTTCAAATTGGCGGTTTTCAAGGTAGAGAATAAGAGCAAAAGCTCTAAAAAAATTATAAACTTTGGGGAGTCTTATCCCTTTAATCTATCTATATTTCTATTTATCTTGTCATTAATTAAATTTACCACAAAAATAATATAAATTTCTAATATTTTATTTTTGCTACTCTCTTTTGTAACAATAACCTTTTAAACAAAGGAAGAGTTCGGCATGTGTCGAACTCTTCCGTAAAGATTATTTTTAATAATTATATTATCTTACAATAGTTTGTGCTCTGTCTGGACCTACTGATACAATCTTGATAGGTACTTCCAACTCTTCTTCCAAGAATTTGATATATGCTTTAAATTCAGCCGGGAATTCATCTTCCGATTGCATTTTTGTCATATCGCAGTTCCAACCCGGGAGCTCTTTGTAAATAGGTTCAATATCTTCGCTGATAGAGAAGGGAAACTCAGTTACTGTTTCACCATTGATTTTGTATGCCACACAAGCCTTAATGGTTTTGAATGAATCAAGAACATCACTTTTCATCATAATCAAATCAGTAACTCCATCAATCATAATTGCATATTTCAATGCAACAAGATCAATCCAGCCGCAACGGCGTTTACGACCTGTTACTGCTCCAAATTCATTTCCGTTTTTGCAGATTGTTTCGCCAACTTCATCAAACAACTCTGTTGGGAATGGACCGCTACCTACACGGGTACAATATGCTTTGAATATACCATATACTTTACCAATTTTTGTTGGAGCAATTCCCATTCCTGTACAAGCTCCGGCACATACAGTGTTTGACGATGTAACAAAAGGATATGAACCAAAATCAACATCTAATAGTGTTCCTTGAGCACCCTCTGCCAACACGCTTTTACCCTCTTTAAGCAGGTTGTTTATTACGTGCTCGCTATCTATTAGATTAAACTCTTTGATATATTCCAATGCTTCAAAAAACTCTTTCTCCAAAGCATCAATATTATACTCAAAGTTTAACGATTTTAGTATTTGGTCGTGTTTTGCTTTTGCTTTAGCATACTTCTCGTCAAAGTTTTCCAATATGTCTCCAACTCTTAGTCCGTTACGGCTGACTTTATCGGTGTATGTAGGACCAATACCTTTTCCTGTTGTTCCAATTTTTGCATCACCTTTAGCTGCTTCATATGCTGCATCTAACATACGGTGAGTAGGCAAAATTAAATGAGCCTTTTTAGATATGTATAAGCGTGATTTTAAATCGTGTCCGCTCTCTGCCAAAGCAACAGCTTCTTGTTTGAATAGTATTGGGTCTAAAACAACACCGTTACCAATAATATTTATTTTACCTCCTTGGAAAATTCCTGAAGGAATTGAACGAAGAACATATTTCTCTCCATTAAAAACAAGGGTATGTCCTGCATTTGGTCCACCTTGAAAACGAGTAATTACATTATATTCGGGAGTAAGAACGTCAACAACTTTACCTTTACCTTCGTCGCCCCATTGAAGACCTAATAACACATCTACTTTCATGGTTGTGCTCATTTATTTTTTTTGTTATTTGATAATAATTTCTTTTTACTCTCTAATTTATTCTCTTTGGCAATCAGTTTTGCCTTTAATGTTGCTTTGCGTTTTGCATTCACACATGAACTGCATAACCCATAAATTACAACTGTACTATATGATGTTGAAAAACGTCCAAATTTACGGCTATTTACTAAGGTAATCAAATCGCTATCCTTACTATCTTTTACCTTGCCACATTGCGTACATATTAAACGTACATATGTTTGTGAGAGTGGGGCACGCTCAAAGAATTTTTTACCTTCTATTTCATGCTCTCTCAAGATTTGTGCATCAACCATTAATGACAATGTGTTATACACTGTTCCTCGGCTGATTCTAATACCATTTTTAGCTACTTCTTTTTGTATGTATTCGGCATCAAACCTTTTTGTGGTTTCTGTTACGACATCAACTACAAAGTATCTTTCAGGCGTTTTTCGATGTTTATTCTCTTCAAGATATTGATTTAATTTTACTCTTAATGAGTCTTTGCTTTTTTCGTCAGACATCAATAATAAATTTTAAACAGCTTTTCTAACTATTTTAAGAACAAACATACACCTTACAAATTTACAAACTTTTTTTATTCTAATATATAAGAAACTATTTAAATTTTATCTAAAAATATATTTTTATCATCACAAAACATGTTTGGGTTTGTTTGAGTCTGTTTTAGGTTTCTAATAATGAATATAAAATAATCGCCCTTATTCAAAAAATGAGTAAGAGCGATTATAAAATATTTTAAATGAATAATTATTCAATACCTAATCTTTGAATAACATCGTTTGCAACTGATGCAACAGTAATATTATTGCTTGAGGTACAATTTCTTGTAATATTAGCTATTTCACTTAATGACAAGTTGCTTATCTCGGTTTTATTAATTAATAATCTTGTAAGCAATCTCAGACCGAAATATATTTTGTTGTCATTGTCGGTTTTAATATTATTCAAAACTAATTCTATAGCAAACGGAACTTTTGCAAATAGATACATTGATGCTATATCAGAAACCTCATTATACTCTATATCGTTAATCCACTTTTCTGCTTTATCTAAAGTCATCTCTTTTAAAGGATATAGCATTGTAGCGAGCAACTTAGATTCTCTGATATTCTCCTTCCATAGCATCTCTGCAACTTCTGAATTTTGAGGATATTTTTGGGCAATATTACGTATTTGAGGTAGCGACAAACCAAAATTAATTTTATAATTCATGCCTTTCTCTCTCATACTTGTTGATACAATTCCATTCATTCCAAGTCTGAAATCTTTCTTAATACTCTTTATAATATCCTCGTTGCTCATATTAAAAATAATTAGTCGTTGTAACTATCCAATGATGAGTAATCTTTTGAGTAGCGCATCATCTGCTCTGTATAGTCCTCATTATACGAAACTGTAACATCAACAACATTACCTGCTTCATCTTCAACTAAACTATATTGAGGATTTACAAAGCCTTTGTATGGCGCTAGGTTCAAACTTTTATAACGAGCTAAAACTTCTTTGTGTAATTCTGGATCAACTTTAACTGCATAAGTTTCAACCATCTCTTTTCCTGCTTCGTAATCACCCTCAGATTTTATACGCTGAATTTCTGCAAGCAATTTACCGAATAATTGACGTAACTTATCGTAGTCGTTGATTTTTATATAACTCTTGCCTTCAATTTTCTCAAATGAGATAACATTTTCTTCTGCTCCGTTCTCCAAACACCATTTAGCTATTAGTTGACGGTTACGCATATGTGACTCCTCAATATTATTACCGAGTTCAATGCGAGTTAATTGAGTCATCAAACCATTCATTATATATGAATAGTAATTTGCTTTATAAGCATCTTTATGAGGGAGAAGACCTAATTCCAAAATTTTGGGATCTGCCATATAGTACATTGCAAATAAATCGGCACGAGTCTCTTCAAGAGTTGAAGCGTACGATTTAAGAGCATCAGAATCAACACCGGGCAATAGCTTACCAGAACCATGTCCTAAACATTCATGAAGGTCTGTGTGAAGATTATCACTATCAAATCCATATTTATCCATTAGTAGGCGAGTCTCTTCATTAATTACAAACTCCTCTTTAAATCCGTTGCCCAAAGATGCTTGATCATAAGCGTATGTTATATTCTCAATTGTTACCGATTTTGAGCCATAATCGCGACGAATCCAATCAGCATTAGGAAGATTTATTCCGATAGGTGTACTTGGATAACAATCGCCACCCAACATGGCAACAGTAATAACTTTTGCTGTAACACCTTTTACTGTCTCTTTCTTGAATCTTGGATCAACTGGCGAGTTATCTTCAAACCATTGAGCATTTGCACTGATTGTTTCAGTACGAGCAGAAGCTTTTACGTTTTTGAAGTTAATTGAAGCTTCCCAACTTGCCTTTAAGCCAAGAGGGTCTCCATATACCTCAGTAAATCCACAAATAAAATCGACCATACCTGTAAGCTCTTGTACCCAAGCGACAGCATATTCATCAAAAGTTTTTAGATCTCCAGTTTTATTAAATTCAATCAATAAGTCTATAACTTTTCGTTGGTCATCGTTCTCAGCAACGCCTTTTGCCAACTCCAACCAATATACAATGCGTTCAAGAGCTTTTGTATATCTGCCGCCTATTTTGTAAACCTCTTCATATATCTTGCCATCTTTTTTAACAAGACGACTGTTTAGTCCATATGATATTGGTTGATTGTCGTTAGGTTTACGCATTTTAGCATAGAAATCTTCAGCCTCTTTTTGAGTAACGCCTTCATAGTAGTTTCCAGCCGATGTTAATACTAAATCATCTCCTGCAGCAAGGTTAACTCTTTTGGGCATAACATTTTTATCAAAAATAACAGGAGTTAACTCAGCAATAAGATCATCTACAGTTTTTCCATCACGTATTGGCAGTAATGATGGGTCAATAGCCTTTACTTGTTCTTTAAAGAACTCTTGTGAAAAACCAGGAATAAATTTGTCAGTTGCATAGTGATGGTGTATGCCATTTGCAAACCAAACTCTTTTTAAATATACCACAAACTCTTTATAATCATTACTCTCTTTATCTCCATTAAAGTTTGTGTAAATAGCCTCTAAAGTACGACGTATGGCAAGATTGTATTTACCATTTTGGTCAAATAGAATATCACGGCCCTCTTGGGCTGCTTCAGTAAGATAATATACATAAAGTTTTTGATTTAAGGTTAAATCCTCAAATCCCGGAACTTGATAACGAAGAATTTGTAAATCAGCAAATTTATCCACGGTGTAATTAAATTTTTCTGCATCTTCTGATTTTGTACAACTTGTTGAGCCTACGCCAAGCAGAAGAGCTGTTGTTGTAATAAAAATTAGTTTTTTCATCTCCTATTTTATTTATTTGTTGTTATTATTCAACATAAAGCACCAACCCTTTCAGATATTCACCTTCAGGGTGATATATATTTATAGGGTGGTCGGCAGGTTGAGTGAGTTGGTGTAATATTCTTACATTTCTTCCCGACATTGCTGCAGCACTGAATATTGCAAGCCTGAATTGCTCTTTTGTTACAACTTGAGAACATGAGAATGTAAATAGAATACCTCCCGGTTTAATCTTCTCAAAAGCCTTTGCATTTAATCTTTTATACCCTTGTAACGCATTATGAAGAGCATCTCTATGTTTTGCAAAAGCAGGAGGGTCAAGAATAATCAAATCGTAGTTTTCTCCCATTTCGTCAAGATATTTAAATGCATCTTTAACGTAAGCTTCATGCCTGTTATCATTGGGAAAATTCATCTCAACATTTTTCTTTGTCAAATCAATGGCCTTTGCCGAGCTATCAACCGAGTGAACCAATTCAGCTCCACCTCTCATAGCATAGAAAGAGAATCCACCTGTATAACAAAACATATTCAATACTTTACGATTTTTTGCATATTTCTCAAGTAACGCTCTGTTATCACGCTGGTCAACGAAGAATCCTGTTTTTTGTCCTCTTAACCAGTCAACGTAAAATTTTAGACCATTCTCTATTGCAATATTACCTTTATATTCACCTCTGATATATTCGTTTTGAGGATCTAATTGAGCTTTGTAAGGTAGAGTAGTATCTGATTTATAATAAACCTCTGTTATAACCCCTTGCATAATATCCATTAATGCATCAGCTATGATTTCACGAGCAAAGTGCATTCCTGGGGAGTGCGCCTGCATTACAGCTGTTGAACCATATATATCAATAATTAATCCTGGTAAAAAGTCACCTTCGCCATGAATTAATCTGAAACAGTTACTCTTTTCTGTGCCCGCAATACCATAAGCTAAACGTAAATCGTATGCGCTTGCCAATCTCTGTTTATAAAAATTATAATCAATCTCAACCTCTTTAAATGATAGAACTCTTATTGCTATGCTCCCAATTTGGTAGTGTCCTGTAGCCGCAAACTTCCCGTTGTTAAAATATACATCAACAACATCACCCTCTTCTGGTTCACCCTCAATTTTTAATATTGCACCTGAAAATATCCAAGGGTGCATTCTTAATAGTGAATCCTCTTTTTTAGGTTTTAATATAATTTTTGATTTGCTCATAAAAACTATTTAAAGAGTCTTATAATATCATTTCCGTTAGCAACAATCAAAAGCAGTAATAAAAATATCATTCCTGCTGTTTGAGCGTACTCCATAAATTTTTCGCTTGGTTTGCGACGAGTTATAACCTCATATAGTAAAAATAAAACGTGTCCACCATCTAATGCAGGTATAGGAAGAATATTCATAAATGCCAGAATTATTGATAGGAATGCTGTCATATTCCAAAATGCTTCCCAATTCCATGTTGCAGGGAATATGCTTCCAATTGTTCCAAAACCACCTAAACTTGCAGCACCCTCTTTTGTGAATATATATTTGAAGTCGCTTACATAACCCGAAAGTGTCTCAAAACCTTGTTTTATACCTACAGGTATTGATTCAAAGAACGAATATTTCTCAACAACAGGAGAATATACCTCAGTTATGGGTTTAAGCATAACTCCCAATTTCTTATTCTCATCTATTTTTACTTTCACAAATTCTATTCCATTTGGGCCTTTGATGCAGACATTAACACTATCTCCGGCTTCGTATCTGTCAAGAACTTTGGAAATTTTAGATACATCACTTGTTAGCTTGTAATTAATTGATAAAATCTCAGTCCCGGGTTTTATGCCTGCAGCTTCAGCACCACCTCCTTTTACTAACTCTGCAACTATAGGTTTTATGCGATAAGATGCAAAGCCCTCTTGTGATGCAACTATTTTAAGCATAAAATTTTCGGGTATAGCAATAGAAACGGTATCTTTTTCTCTTAAAACTTTAACCTCTTTTGCTTCACAAATTGCTCTTACTGTTTTACCATCAAGGACTTTTAGTTCAACACCATCAGCACTTAAAGGTATATCTCCTTCTTGAAATCCTGCCTCCCAAGCAACATTGCTATAAGACAAACCATTTGTAACATTTTGCATGGGAATATATGTTTTACCCCATGTAAATGTTATCATTATATATATAATTAGAGCAAGAATAAAGTTAAACATAACCCCTCCAACCATTATTAAAAGTCTTTGCCATGCCGGTTTTGAACGGAATTCCCAAGGTTGTTCGGGTTGTTTCATTTGTTCTTTATCCATTGATTCGTCTATCATACCGGCTATTTTAACATAACCGCCCAATGGTAACCAACCTATGCCATATTCAGTATCGCTGTTTTTGGGTTTAAACTTAAAAAGTGAGAACCAAGGATTAAAAAACAGATAAAATTTTTCAACTCTAACTTTAAATATTCTTGCAAATAAAAAGTGTCCAAACTCATGTACAATAACGAGTAACGATAAACTCATTATCAGTTGTAGGGCTTTAATTAAAAATGTTTCCATATATTATTATAACGATTTAATTTTTTCCAATGTAAATTTTCTTATAGCGCTATCAGTTGCCACATAATCTTCGTATGAAGGATTTTTTATGTAATCGGCACTCTCCATCGCTTTATAAGCGAGTAGAGGAATATCTGTAAATTTTATTCTTTCTTCCAAAAATGCTGCAACAGCAATTTCATTTGCAGCATTTAAGACACACGGCATATTTCCTCCTTGCTCAATTGCATCGTATGCAAATTGTAACATTTTAAACTTATTGGAATCAGGAGCTTCAAAACTCATTGATGAATAATCCTTAAGCGTAAGTTTTTTACCACCAAAATCAAGACGCTTAGGATATGTAAATGCATATGCTATAGGTAATTTCATATCGGGAACTCCTAATTGCGCTTTAACTGCTCCATCTTCAAATTGTACCATTGAGTGAATTATTGATTGTGGGTGTACCACTACTTCCACTTGGTTTGGTTCAACTCCGAATAACCATTTGGCTTCAATCATTTCAAAACCTTTATTCATCATTGATGCTGAATCAATAGTTATTTTAGCACCCATAACCCAATTAGGGTGTTTAAGGGCATCTGCCTTTGTGACTGTAGCAAGTTGTTCGGGAGTGCAACGTAAAAATGGGCCTCCTGAAGCAGTTAACAAAATTTTATCAATCTTATTGAACTCTTCTCCTGTTAAACATTGAAATATTGCAGAGTGTTCCGAATCTACAGGTATAATTTCAACTCTGTTTTCCAATACAAGTTTATTTATCAATTCTCCTGCAACAACAAGAGTCTCTTTGTTTGCCAATGCAATTTTTTTCTTTGCCTTTATTGCTTTTATCGTTGGGTAAAGACCAGAATATCCCATCATTGCTGTGAGAACAATATCTATAGGTTCAGCTTCAACGCATTCAGCGATTGCTTCGCTTCCTGCATAAACCTTTATAGGTAAGTCTTCTAATGCAGTACTTACTTTAGTATATAGTTCTTCATTGGCAATTACTACTGTATCCGGTATAAACTTACGAGCCTGCTCAATTAATAATTCAGCATTATTATTAGCAGTAAGAGTATGAGCTTCGAACATTTTAGGATAAGCCTCAATTACTTCAAGAGCTTGTCTGCCAATTGAACCGGTAGAACCTAATATTGCAATCTGTCTCTTCATTTACACAAAATATTATTGCACTTTAATTCGCAAAAATACAAAAAATAACCGAGACTTGAAATAGTCAAATTGTAACGAATGATTATCATCATCATATTATTATATTCAATACTTCCGACATAGTGGCAAATAACGAATTCATTTTTTATAATTATGATAAGTTTCTTATTTTTGCAGAAGAAATTTCTGCGAAAATAGGTGGCACCTCGGCATAACTCAAACAAGTTTAGTTCTGCTCTCGGTTTGCTCTATCTTTGCATAAAATATATTAGATTATGGCAGATAAATATGTACAAAAACACATTGTAAATTGTTATGAAGCTGATACTAATCATCTTTTACGTCCTACGGCAATGTTGGATTTGATGCAAGAAGTAGCAGGAAGAGATGCTTCAAATTTAGGTTTTGGTTATGACGAAATGATAACTTCAAAAACGGCATGGGTATTATCTCGTTTACATATTCGTTTCAACAATTATCCAAAATGGAGAGACGAAGTATCAATAAAAACATGGCACAAAGGTCTTTTTAAACTATTTTATCTGCGTGATTTTGTATTGGTTGATAAGAATAACAATAATCTTATTGAAGCAACAACATCTTGGTTGATAATTGATTTAAACACACGACGTTTGGCAAGATATGCGGCATTAGCTGATAATGAAGAGACTTGTTTGAAAGAAGATGCCATTGCTCAACCGGCTGACAAAATTACAATTCCTTTAGATGAAGAGTTTGAATTTGTAGGTAAACATAAAGCCGTATGGTCAGATATTGATACCAACGGACATGTTAATAATGTAAAATATGTGGTATGGGGATTGGATATTGTTGATTATACAGATGCTGAAACCAAACCTTTAAAAGAGTTATTTATAAACTTTGATGCAGAAGTTCTTGCCGGTCAAGAGGTTGAATTATATAGGATACGAAAAGAGAGTGATGAAGCTCTAACATACTATATTCAGGGGAAGGTTGAAGGCAAACAAAGTTTTATGATTAAAATGATATTTTGAATAAGTGGTTTATAATAATGAAACTTCACCTGTTTAATCCTCAAAACGATTTAGCTTTAGCCGATGGAAATGCAAATTATTGTGCACCGCCATCGGCTTCCAAAATTGCATACGATTTAGCATCGTTACCTCTATGGTTTGCAGATAGTGATGATTCAGTCTTATTACCAGATAATATTCATATAGAGTACTATAATACTTATTCAAATATTATAAATATACCTAAAGTATTTAATTCAAACGTAAACGATATCGCAAAGTGTGTTCCATGGGGTTGGAGTGCTCAAATAAAGAAAAAACTCAAAACAATGGGATTTGAGGAGTCTCAACTAATGAGTGATACTACTATAGAAGAACTACGCCAATTATCAAACAGAAAAACCTCTATTAAAATTCTTCAGATACTTGGCAAAGAAGGAGTAGATATTCCGCAATTACCTCAATATATAACCAAACTTGATAAGGTAGGGGAGTATGTGTGCAGTATGCCTCTATCTGTAATAAAAGCGCCTTGGTCAGGTAGCGGCAAAGGAATAGCATGGGGATTGGGTCGAAAAGAGATACCCGTAGAACATTTTGCAAAAGGTATAATACGCAAGCAAGGAGGTATTATATGTGAAAAGTTTTTGAATAAAATTGTTGACTTTGCAATGGAGTTTTATTTTACAGATGGTAAGATATTTTTTAAAGGATACTCTCTTTTTAATTCAGTAAAAGGAGTATATTCTGGTAATATTTTGGCTTCTGACAATGTTATAGAGAATTTTTTATCGGAATATATACCAAAAACCGAGTTTGTTGATTTAAAAGAGATATTGATTTCAACACTTGAAAATTTGTTTTGTGATTTTAAATACACAGGCTACTTAGGTATTGATATGATGATATACTTAGATGAGAATAACATATATAAATTAAATCCTTGTGTAGAACTTAATTTAAGAATGAATATGGGAGCTGCCTCTCGTATCCTATATGATAAATATGTTTGTGAAAATAAAACCGGGATTTATAAAGTAGATTATTTTAAGCAGCAGGGAAAAGCATTAGAGGAGCATAATATTAATACAAAAAAATATCCGCTAATCTTGAATAACGGTAAGATTGAGAGCGGATATCTTTCATTGTCGCCCGTTACTGAAAGAACTCAGTATATGGCATATATTATAATTGATAAAAATCAAAAATCTTTGAGTTCTCTGTATAATCGTTGAATAGGTAATCCCATAACATTAAAATATGAGCCTTTAATAGATTCAACACCTATATACCCTATCCATTCTTGAATTCCGTATGCTCCGGCTTTATCAAATGGCGTAAATTCATCAATGTAATAATTAATCTCTTCATCACTAAGATTTGCAAATTTGACCTCCGATTCAACTATAAAAGTTTTCTCTTTTGTCTTACTCATAATAGTAACACCTGTATATACATAATGACTATTCCCTGAGAGTTGTTTCAACATACACTTAGCCTCATCTTTATCAGACGGTTTCCCAAATTGTTTTTCATTAAGCCATACGATTGTATCTGCTGTAATAAGCAATGTGTTATCTCCTAAAAAATCTTTATATGATAATGATTTTTGTTTTGATATATAGGCAGGAATCTCTCCTCCTTTTAAATCTTGAGGAAAACTCTCATCTATGTCGGGTAGAGATATAGCTCTATATTTAATGCCTAAACCATTTAAAAGCTCTCTGCGACGAGGAGAGTTACTTGCAAGAATGATATCGTATCCATTTAAGTTGTCAAGCATAATAATAAATTTGCTTATTAAATTTTACATTTAGCAAACATCAATATTTTTATTATTTACCAGCCAAATGCACCATCTTTCATCCATTTACCCTGAGCTTTAAGTACTTCTTCAATAACCTCTCTGCCACAGCCATAACCTCCTTTACGAGAAGATACGTATACAGCACGTTCTCTTATCTCAGCAACAGCATCAGCCGGAGCACAAGGTAATCCAACAATACTCATAACTTCATAATCCGGAATATCGTCACCCATGTATAATATCTCTTCATCTTTCAAATTAAATTGATCACGCCACTCTTTGTAGGTTGCCAATTTGTTACTGATTGACATATATATGAATTTGACACCCAATCCTTTAAATCTTTCATAAATAGCTCTGGTATGTCCGCCCGTAATAATAGCAATTTTATATCCTAATTTTACAGCAAGTTGTATAGCATAACCATCTTTAATATTAACCATTCTCATAGGTTCACCAGATGGGTGAAGAGTTATGGTCTCAGGCGATAAGACTCCATCTACATCAAAAGCGAATGCTTTTATTTTAGTTAAATCATAATTAATCTTGCTCATATTATTTATATCTCTCTGTTATACTTTTACTTAGCAAAGTGTATATATCCTTAAAAGTTTGGTTGTTGATTTTTTTTAGATGATTATTCATAACTGTTATATCGTTTCTGCGAGCGGGACCTGTTTGTGCCTCAAATGGCGATATCTCATAAATCTTATTGGTTGTCTCCTCAATCAATGGTAAAAGCGCAGAAAATGACAATCCATTTTCTTTTAATATTTGTTCTGATATATCGTAACAATGGTTTACAAAGTTACAAGCAAATACAGCAGCAACATGAAGTGTTTTTCTTTTTTCTGAGTCAGCTTCAACCACATAATTTGATAAACGTTTTGCTAAATCTTCAATTTTTGCATAAACATCGGTATTGTGAGACTCAACAAACAAAGGTATTCTACTGAAATCAATTTCTCTATCCTTTGAAAATGTTTGAAGGGGATATAATACTCCACATCTACTTGAATATCCTTCAAAAACTTCAATATTAACACCGCCTGAAGTATGAACTAATATCGTTTTGTCGTTATTAAGTTCCTCAATTACTTTACGAATGGCATCATCTTTAACAGATATAATAATAATATCTGCCGATGAATCAATATCAGTAATCTTTTCAACAGGCTTAGCCAAAACTTTATCTGCAAGTGCTTTGCAATTTATGATAGTAGGAGAGTATATGCTTTTTATCTCAACTCCAACATTAAAAAGAGCCTTGGCAAGATGTGTAGCTACATTGCCTGAACCAATTATTGACGCACTCTTTATCATTACCACTTACCAATATGAACCTTTTCCCATTGAGTTTTTTCAGGATCGTAGGGTTTTCTTTCCTCATCTTTATATCCAAAGGTGATTACCGATAATATTCCGAAATGTTCCGGAATCCCAAACATTTCTCGAACATATTCTTCACTTGAAATACCGTCTTGAGTAAATCGCTCTCTAAGTTGTATCCAGCAACTTCCTATACCCAAATCAGATGCTTGTAACTGCATAATTACCGAAGCTATTGATGCATCTTCAACCCAAACATCACTTTTAGTTGTATCAGCAGCAACAACAACAGCAAGTTTGCAACCGGCAATAGGTCTTGCCCCATGCTCTTTACAATAAGATAATCGTTCCAAATCATCTTTCTCTTCTACAACAATAAACTCCCAGCCCATTGTTGATTTTGAAGAAGGGGATACTAATGCCGCTTCAAGAATTAGTTTTACATCATCAGCATTTAACTCTTGATTAGTATATTTTCTAATGCTTCTTCTATTAAGAAGAAGTTGATGAAAATCTTTCATAATAATATATTTATAAATTAGTGATACGAAGATATAATAATTATTCCAAAAATTATAGAGTCTATTAATATAATTTATTCATGCCATTACATAATTTTTACTAATAATTTACGTTATTAAAATTAAATGAATAATCTAAAACACTACATATTACTGATTTTATTACTTTTTTCAACCTTTGCCTATGCCAAAAAATTTACAGTATCGGGTAAAGTTGTTGATGAAAGTAACTCTCCTATGGAGTTTGTTTCAGTGCGCATAGCCGGCACTATGATTGGCGGACTGACCAATGAAAAAGGATTGTTCAGAATTGAATCCCAAACCAAAGATACTGTTGAGGTTATAATTTCATTTATTGGATATGAGACAATAAAAAGACGTCTTATTGAGCCTGAGGGTGAGATAAAGATGAACGTCCGTCTGTACTCAAAAGATAAAACTCTTGACGAAGTCTCAGTAAGTGAATTTCGCAAACAAACCTCCACTCTTGAATATATTGATGCTGATGAACTACGTCTGATGCCTGATGCAACAGGAGGTAGTATTGAAGCTCTTCTTACAACCATGCCTGGCGTTCATTCTAACAACGAACTTAGTACTCAATACTCTGTGCGAGGTGGAAACTATGATGAAAACCTTGTATATATTAATGGAATTGAGGTTTATCGCCCTTTGACAATACGAGCAGGTCAGCAAGAGGGATTAAGTATTATAAACCCTGACCTTGTTAGTGCTGTAGGATTTTCATCAGGAGGATTTGCATCGGAATATGGAGATAAAATGTCATCAGTACTTGATATAACATATCGTAAACCTCAAAAAGCTGTTGACGGTTCAATATCGGGTAGTTTAATGGGAACAAGTGTTTCAATTGGAAGTAAGATAAAAAACTTCACACAACTGCATGGTTTTAGATTTAAGAGAAACTCCATTTTATTAAACTCTTTAGATACTAAAGGTGAGTATGACCCCGCATTTATTGATTATCAAACATATTTAACATATAAATTCAATAATAAATGGTCAGTATCTTTATTGGGTAATATAGCTCAAAATAAATATAATTTTACACCTCAAGAGAGAACGACAAGTTATGGGACATATGCATCTATGACTGAATTTAAAGTCTATTTTGATGGAAAAGAAAAAGACAAGTTTCAATCATATTTTGGCGCTTTTACCATAGATTTTACACCCGTAAATCATACAAAATTATCATTAATGTCTTCTGCTTTCGCAACTAATGAAATAATAAGGTATGATATTAGTGGGGAGTATTGGCTTAGCGAGTTAGATGCTGCTGTAAATGGGGGAGCACAAGTTACATCAGGGACATTGGGTTATGGAGCATATCGAGAACATGCAAATAACAAGCTTAATGCAGCTGTATATTCTGCAACATTGAAAGGTGTAACAAAATTAAAACATAATAATGAATTAAACTATGGCGTAACATATCAATATGAAAGAATAAAAGATCGTGTAAGGGAATGGGAAACCCGAGATTCTGCAGGTTATACACTACCTCATACAGGTAATGGAATAGATCTTATATCAAGTATATCGTCACGTCAAGACATGAAATCAAGCCGAATATCGGCATATATACAAGATACATATCGTTTAAGAAGCAAAATAGGTAGTTTTACATTTACAGGAGGAGTTAGAGCCTCATATTGGACCTTCAATAATGAGTTTATAGTCAGTCCTCGTGTCTCAGTCGGGTATGTCCCATCATTCCAAGAACGCCTAACATTCCGTTTTGCATCGGGAATATATTATCAAGCACCATTTTATAAAGAGTTGCGCGACACTATACGAGATAATCGCAATAATATAGTCGTAAAACTAAATAAAGATATAAAATCGCAAAGATCAATACATTTTATATTAGGTAGCGATTTTACATTTAAATTAGGCAACAGACCATTTAAATTTACAGCTGAAGCATATTATAAGATACTTAATAATCTTATCCCATATGAGGTTGATAATTTAAGTATATGGTATCGCGATGGAAATAGCGCTCATGGTTATGCAACAGGATTAGATTTAAAACTATTTGGTGAATTTGTTCCAGGAGTAGATTCATGGATAGGTTTCTCCCTTATGAGTACGCAAGAGTATATTAACGGAGTAAAAGTACCTCGACCAACCGATCAGAGATATGCATTTACTCTTTATTTCCAAGATTATATACCACGTTTCCCGCGTTTTAAAGTAAACCTAAGAGCTATAATAGCCGATGGATTGCCACAATCTGCACCACGTAAAGGAAGAGAAGAGGGTTGGTTCAGAACACCGGCATACAAACGATTGGATATAGGGGCTTCATGTATGTTGGCAGGCGGTAATGATAGAGTTATGAAACGTCGTTTCTTTAAAGAATTAAATAGTATTTGGTTGGGTATTGATGTATTAAATCTTCTTGATATAACCAATGTAAACTCTTACTATTGGGTAACTGATATATATAATCATCAAAACGCAGTGCCGAATTACCTAACCCGACGCCAATTCAACGTTCGTCTATCTGTTGATTTTTAAAAATAAATTACACCATATATTAAATACCCCTGAGAGAGTAAATCTTTCAGGGGTATTTACATTAAACTTTATTATTGATTATTTATTCTTCACTATTTGCAATATCCACAGCATAGTATGCACTACGGCCATTGGGATATATTCCGGTTATAAACATAACTTTATCTCTTGCCGAAGAGTTTTGTATTGTATTATAGATGCGTTCTATGTCATCAGAAGAACTTACAACCTCACCATTAATATTTAAGATAATAAATCCTTTCCTTATACCAGCTCTTTGGAATTTACCATCTTTTATTCCAGAAACTTCAACACCTGATGATATTCCGTATGATGATTTTTGTTTATCTGTTAATTCTGCAAATCCTGCACCAAGAGCACCATAATCAGAAGGTTTTGTTATAGAAGTATCTCCTTGTTGATTTTTTAGGATTACTTCAATTTTCTTTTCTTTACCATCTCTTATTATAGTAATTATAACTTTATCACCCGGGTGATGTAAACTTATTTGTTCTTGAAGTTTTGATGTTGTATATGTCTCTATTCCATCAACTGCAATTATAATATCGCCTTTTTTAAGACCTGCCTCCATCGCAGAACTTCTGTCATTTATATTCTCAATATAGATACCCTTAACAAAGTCTATATCTTTCTCTTTAGCAAAATCGGCATTCATCTCAATAATAGATACGCCAAGTAACGCACGTTGTACGATGCCATACTCTTTAAGGTCGTTTACAATTTTTATTGCAATATTTGATGGGACTGCAAACGAATATCCTATATAGTTACCTGTCTGAGATAAAATCATAGTATTAATACCAACGAGTTCCCCATTTGTGTTAACCAATGCCCCACCACTATTGCCTGGATTAACTGCTGCGTCGGTTTGGATATACGACTCTATTGACATTGATTTTCCTGTTCCTATTGAACGACCTTTTGCACTTACAATACCTGCTGTTACTGTTGAAGTCAGACCCATAGGATTACCAACAGCCAATACCCATTCTCCAACTCTCAATATATCAGAATTACCAAATTGTAGCATTGGAAAATCTTCACCTTCAATCTTCAAGAGAGCCAAATCAGTTGAAGGATCACCTCCAACAATCTTTGCATTAAACATACGTTTATCGTTTAGAGTTACCTCTACTTTGTCAGCACCTTCAATTACATGGTTATTCGTAATAATATAACCATCATTACTTATAATTACACCCGAACCTGAACTTACTTGTGGACGTGGGGCAGGGGTATTATAACCTTGACCAAAAAAGAATTGGAAGAAAGGATCCTGCATTTGTGGTATTTGACGGCTCTGTTTTGGAGTTGTTGTTGAGCGAATACTAACAACTGCATTAACACTCATATCTGCAACTCCTGTAAAATCAATTGCTTGGTTTGATACGTTTGATACATTTATAAACCTTCCATTTATATCCATTCCGTTTGATACAAACGTTGCAACCTTATCCTCTTCCTTATTTTTAAGAATGGAGTATGCGCCTATAGATACTGACGAACTGATAAGCGCCACTGCTGTCAAACTTAAAAGTTTTTTACCATAATTACTCATATCCATTTAAAATTTAAAAATTAATAATACGATGAATTTATTCTTTACCATTACAATGCAATAAACGAACCATATTGTTTTAAAATTATTCCATTAATCTATTTTAATCAAAATCAATTGATATTTAACAGTTGTTTCGTTAAAAGTATTAACAAAAAAATTGTGTATGACATTTTTTCAGAAATGCAATACACAAATATGACAAATGTTATATTAAATGGTTTAGAACAATGCCACAATTTTAAAAATTCGTAATTAAGAAACTGTTTCTAATTAAGTTTTTCTTTTAGATATTTCCCTGTATATGAATTAGGGCATTGAGCAATTTCTTCAGGAGTGCCGGCACAGACTAACGTTCCTCCGTTATCTCCTCCTTCCGGCCCTAAATCAATTATATGGTCTGCACACTTTATTACGTCCATATTATGTTCAATGACTATGACTGTATGTCCCTTTTCTACTAAAGTGTCAAATACTTTAATCAGACGTTTTACATCGTGCATATGTAAGCCTGTGGTAGGTTCGTCAAAAATGAATATTGTTGGAGCAAGAGCTTCGTTTGATAGAAATGCGGCAAGTTTTATTCTTTGACTCTCTCCTCCCGATAGAGTTGATGATGATTGTCCCATTTTCAAATAACCCAAACCTACAGTTTGTAGAGGTATTAGTTTTTTGACAATCTTTTTTTCGTATGAGCCATTTATATCAGAGAAAAACTCAATGGCCTGGTTAATAGTCATATCCAAAATATCGCTAATATTTTTACCGCGATATTCAACCTCTAATACATCACTTTTATATCTTTTACCATTACAACATTCACATACAAGAGTAATATCTGCCATAAACTGCATCTCTACAGTAATAACTCCTTCGCCTTTGCACTCTTCACAACGACCACCTTCGCTATTAAACGAGAAGTATCCTGCACTAAAACCCATCTGTTTTGCCGCTTGCTGATCGGCATATAATCGGCGAATTTCATCAAAAGCCTTTAAATATGTTGCAGGATTTGAACGAGTTGATTTACCAATTGGGTTTTGATCAACAAATTCAATGCCTTTCATTAAATTTAAATCGCCCAATAGTTGTAACATAGCTCCTGGAGCATCACTCTCCATATTATAATGGCGGCACATCGCTCTATAAAAAGTATCTCGCACGAGAGTTGATTTCCCACTTCCGGATACTCCTGTAACTACCGTAAATATATTTAATGGAAAATCAACATCAATACCTTTTAAGTTATTGTGAGCTGCACCTTTTACTCGAATAAAGTTATTCCATTTGCGACGCATTGTCGGAACATCAATTTTCTCAACGCCTGTAAGATATTTTACTGTATAACTTTTTTCATTATTTTGCAAACCATTCATTTCGCCTTGATATACAATTTCTCCTCCTAAACGACCTGCATCAGGTCCAATATCAATAATGTAATCTGCTTCGCGTATTATCTCTTCATCATGTTCAACCACAACAACAGTATTTCCTAAACTTTGCAGTTGACGAAGTACTTTTATTAACCTATTTGTATCGCGCGAATGTAATCCTATCGATGGCTCGTCCAAAATATATAGAGAGCCGACAAGGCTACTTCCCAAAGATGTGGCAAGATTTATTCTTTGGCTCTCTCCTCCGGATAACGTTGACGATAAGCGATTAAGAGTAAGGTATCCCAAGCCTACATCAATCAAAAATTGCAATCGGGTTTTTATCTCTACCAATAGACGTTTAGCAACATCATTATCATATTCTGATAGTTGTAATTTGTCAAAAAACTTTTGCAATTCAATTATTGGCATTACTGTAAGTTCTGCAATATTTTTACCGCCTATACGAACATAAAGGGCCTCGGGCTTTAATCGCGCACCTTTACAATCTGGGCATAAAGTTTTACCTCTATATCGTGCCAACATAACTCTATATTGGACTTTGTAAAGATTAGATTCTACCATTTTAAAGAATGCATCTATTCCCCAAATTTCATCATTCCCATGCCATAGTAAAGATTTTTGTTCGTCAGTCAATTCATAATATGGTTTATGTATGGGAAAATTGTATTTATCGGCTTTTAAAATAAAATCGCGTTTCCATTCACTCATTTTTTCTCCTCGCCAACACATAACAGCATCTTCATATATCGATAATGCTTTGTTGGGGATAACAAGATTTTCATCAATTCCCACCACCATACCATATCCTTCGCACGTTGGGCAGGCACCTATAGGTGAATTAAAGTTAAACATTATGTCGTTAGGTTCTTGGAATTTTATTCCATCTGCCTCAAAATGCTTTGAAAATTTATGATCAATCTCTCCATCGCTTGTATAAAAACGTAATATACACTCTCCTTCACTCTCAAAAAAAGCTATTTCAGAAGAATCAACCAATCTGCTTATAACGTCTTTGGCCCCATTTACGCTCATGCGGTCAATTACTAAATATGATGAGTTTAAATCAATCACTTCATAATTTAATACATCATCAATTTTTGTTATATTATTATCAATAACAAGTCTTGAATAACCCTCTTGCATTAACTTTATCAAATAGCCTTTTGCCTCTTCGCCTTGTAAAGCTTTAAGCGAGGTCATTAGCATAAACCTAGTACCAACGGGGTAGGAGAGCATACATTTGACTATATCCTCTGAATCGTGTTTTTTTACTTCATCTCCTGATATTGGTGAATATGTATGACCTATACGACCAAACAACATTCTCAAATAGTCGTATATCTCTGTTGATGTTCCAACAGTTGAGCGAGCATTACGCGTACTAACCTTCTGTTCAATTGCAATAGCTGGTGGTATACCAACAATATAATCACATTCGGGTTTACTTATCCTCCCTAAGAATTGACGTGCGTATGATGATAGACTTTCAACATATCTTCTTTGTCCTTCGGCATATAAAGTATCAAATGCCAAAGATGTTTTGCCGCTTCCAGAGACTCCTGTAACAACAATAAACTTATCACGAGGTATTTCAACATCAATATTCTTTAAGTTATTTACCCTTGCACCTTTAATAAATATATTCTCTTCGCCTTTATTGCTATTCATAATCTCGATTAAATTTATTCAACAACCTCAATATAAAAACTTACAGGTCTGAAGCCATCATTACATGATATCATTGCCGAGTATGGATTTTTCATCCAACCATCATAAAAATTACCACCACCTTCCGATAACTCTTTTACAAAAGGCAACATAGTCTCCCAAGCGCTATCACACATATTGTCAGGTTTACAACAATTCTCAACAATAAATTCATTACCCACCTTCATACTGCATGCATGTTCAATGGGGTTTTCAAACTCATGCATCAAATCATTATAACAAGCAACTCGTTTTACGGTAATCTTTATTTTTTTCATAACTACAAAGATAACTTATACGGTAAGCCTAAACAAAAATATTTACATTGTTTTTTACTATTTAATGAAAAAGAATTCTAAACAGATCCTTAATATAATCTCAAATTGTTGTATCTTTACAAAACCATAACAACTATATATAATATGGAAAATATAAAAGGTACTATTGAAAATCTACGACGAGAGATAGATGAACATAATTATAACTATTACGTTTGTAATAACCCCACTATTAGTGATAGAGAATTTGATGAGAAATTAGCTCTACTGCAAAAATTAGAGAATGAAAATCCTCAATATTTTTCTTCTGAATCTCCCACACAAAGAGTTGGAAGTGATATATCAGCAGGATTTACTCAAGTTGAACATCGTTATCCAATGTTATCTCTTGGAAATACATATACTATTAGTGAAGTAGAAGCCTTTTATAACCGTGTAGCTCAAGGATTAAATGAAAGTTTTGAGATTGTAGCAGAACTTAAATATGACGGAACTTCAATATCACTGACATACGAAGATGGCAAACTATTAAGAGCCGTAACAAGAGGAGATGGAACAAAAGGTGATGATGTTACAGCCAATGTTAAAACCATTCGTTCAATACCATTACAATTAAGAGGAGAAGGTTATCCATCATCATTTGAAATTCGTGGCGAAATTCTTATGCCTTGGAGTGTTTTTGAAAAGTTGAATTATGAAAGAGAACAACAAGAAGAATCGCTATTTGCAAATCCCCGTAATGCTGCATCAGGAACACTTAAACTTCAAAATTCATCACTTGTAGCAAAGCGAGGATTAGATGCATACTTATATTATATGCTCGGAGAAGATCTGCCATCAGATAACCACTATCAGAATTTAGCAATTGCAGCAAGTTGGGGCTTTAAAATATCTCCTGACACAAAGATATGTCATTCACTGCAAGATATGATTGATTATATAAACTATTGGGATATTGAGCGAAAAAATCTACCTGTAGCGACTGATGGTATTGTATTCAAAGTCGCTTCATTAAAGCAACAAAAGACTTTAGGGTATACAGCTAAATCACCACGATGGGCTATTGCTTATAAATTTCAAGCAGAGCAAGCATGTACAAGATTAAATTATGTATCATTTCAGATAGGGCGTACAGGAGCTGTCACTCCGGTAGCAAATCTTGATCCAGTACAACTTTCAGGAACAATTGTCAAAAGAGCATCTCTTCATAACGCCGATATAATTGAATCGCTTGATTTACATATTGGAGATATGGTTTATGTAGAGAAAGGAGGCGAAATCATTCCCAAAATTACAGGTGTTGATACTGATGCCCGAATGCTATTAATAGGAGAAAAAGTAAAATTTATAAGAAGTTGCCCCGAATGTGGAACCCCTCTTATAAGATATGAGGGAGAAGCAGCTCACTATTGTCCGAATGACACAGGTTGCCCACCTCAAATTAAAGGACGAATAGAACACTATATCAGCCGAAAGGCTATGAACATAGATGGTTTAGGCGAAGAGACAGTTCATACATTCTACAAACTTGGTTTAGTAAAAAATATAGCTGACCTCTATTCTTTAAAAAGTGAAGATATTTCACCAATAGAGAGAATGGGAGAGAAATCTGCTCAAAATATAATTGACGGTATAAAAGCATCATTAAACGTGCCTTTTGAAAGAGTAGTATATGCAATAGGTATCAGATTTGTTGGAGAAACTGTTGCAAAGAAACTTGCATTTGCTTTTAAAAATATTGATAATCTAATATCTGCCACTAAGGAGGAACTAATTGCTGTTGATGAGATAGGAGAGAGAATAGCAGAAAGTGTGATATCATATTTTTCTGAGCCACGCAATATTGAGTTAATAGAAAAGTTAAGAGATGTTGGAGTACAGATGCAACTTTCAGAAGAGAGAATTTCTCAATTCTCAGATACATTAAAAGGATTGTCAATTGTAATTAGTGGAACTTTTGAGAAACATTCTCGCGACGAGTATAAAGCGATGATTGAACAACATGGAGGAAAAAACACATCGTCAGTATCAGCAAAAACAGACTATATATTAGCAGGAGATAATATGGGCCCTGCCAAATTAGAAAAGGCACAAAAACTTGGCGTGAAAATTATTAATGAGAATGATTTTCTCAGTATGGTTGAGAAACAATAACAAAATGAGTGTTTTTTAATACGGAATACTATCTTATGAAGCTATAAAGAAATTTTAGAAATAGTTTCGTAATAAATAAGGAATATAATAGATAATAATTTAAACATATTTAAATAAAAAAGAGATTAATAATATCAATTTGTTATGCTATAAGTTGAAATATTTTATTATCTTCGCAACTTGAAATATTCGAAATACCTTTTATGGAGAGAATTAATTTGAGAGGTTTAGGTGTTGCTCTTATAACGCCTTTTAATGAAGATGAAACCATTGATTTCACGGCTCTCGGAAAACTTATTGAACATTTAATACAAAACAGCATAGATTACCTTGTTGTTCTTGGAACAACAGCAGAGACTCCAACGTTAAGCGACTCAGAAAAGAAAGAGGTTGTATCCTTTGTAAGAGATAGAGTAAATGGACGTGTTCCTATTGTACTTGGAGTAGGCGGTAATTGCACAAACAGCGTTGTTTCTCAATTAAAAAATGGAGATTATGAGGGAATAGACGCAATATTAAGTGTCGTTCCATATTACAACAAACCCTCACAAGAAGGAATATATCAGCATTATAAAGCAATTGCAAAAGCAACAGAACTTCCAATAATTTTATATAATGTGCCGGGAAGAACCGGTGTAAATATGACGGCAGAAACAACATTGCGCATTGCAAGAGAGTTTGATAATGTTGTTGCAATCAAAGAGGCATCAGGTAATATTGTTCAGATGGACGATATTATTAAGAACAAACCTGCCGATTTTATGGTAATATCCGGTGATGACGGTATTACATTCCCTTTAATTACATTGGGAGCAGTTGGAGTAATATCGGTTATTGGTAATGCATTTCCTAAAGAGTTTGGACGAATGGTTCGTTTGGCTTTAAATGGCGATTATGATAGTGCATTAAGAATTCACCATGAATTTACAGAGTTATTCTCATTACTGTTTGTCGATGGTAATCCTGCAGGAGTAAAAGCGATGCTTAACGCAATGGGATATATTGAAAATAAACTTCGTTTACCTCTTGTTCCTACAAGAATTACCACATACGAAAAAATGAGAGTAGTTCTTGATAACCTTAATATAAAATGCTAAAACATTAATAAACTATATTTGTTAATATACTATGATACAAAGAATACAGACAATATATCTATTATTGGCAACAGCTATAATGGCAACAATTCATGCTATACCTTTAGCTCAATTAACCAATGATGAAGGCATATGGGATTTTTATTCATATGGAATAAAATCAATATCTGGAGACACCTCCGTTTCTATTGATACTTTACCGATAGCCGTAATTATAGCATTGGCGGCTATACTATCATTTATAGCGATATTTGGTTATAAAAATCGCAAAAGACAAGTAAAAATAACAATACTATCAAGTATGTTCACTCTATTGTTTTATCCGATAGCATTAATATATTGGTGGTATTCAAAAGATGCAGTATTGGCTACCGAAACATCTTTAAATGCAATCTTGATATTTCCAATAGTTGCATTTATTCTTGATATAATGGCAATTAGGTCCATAAATGCCGACGAACGTTTAGTGCGTTCTGCAGAGAGAATAAGATAAAAAATCAATAAGACATTAATATTATCAACAAGAGGTCTATGTTTCATAGGTCTCTTGTTTTTTATTTACTTATTTTTTACTATCTTCGTCAAAGATAATCAAAGATTATAATAACCTAAAACAAAATAATTGATATGAAGTACAACAAAATCAGAGGTGCGGTTTTAATGCTAATGCTGTCTCCGCTTGCAGTTTGGACACAACCTCGAACAGAAACCTTATTAGAAAAAGGTTGGCGTTTCACACGTCAAGATAGTTCGGTATTTTCCACCGTAGGTTTTAACGACAAGGAGTGGCAAAACGTAACAGTTCCCCACGATTGGGCAATTTATGGACCTTTTAGTGTAGAAAATGACAAACAAAATGTTGCTATTACTCAAGACGGACAAAAAGATGCAATGGAGCATGCCGGTCGTACAGGAGGTTTACCATTTGTTGGTCCGGGTTGGTATAGAATGACATTTGACATTCCTGAGTTTAAAGCCGGTAAAAATTGTACTATTATTTTTGATGGAGCAATGAGCCATGCTGATGTATATATAAATGGAGAGAAAGCAACATCTCGTCCGTATGGATACACCTCTTTTAATGTCGATGCAACTCCATTTATTAAAGAGGGAGAAAAAGTTACGTTGGCTGTAAGATTGGAGAACCTTATCGAGAGTTCTCGCTGGTATCCCGGAGCAGGTCTATATCGTAATGTCCATGTAGTTGTAACAGACGATGCATATGTTCCTGTATATGGTACACAACTAACAACCCCTGTTATTGAAGATGATTTTGCCAAAGTAAATCTAAAGACAAAATTGATAGTTCCGGAAGGGAAGACAATTGAAGATTACACAATTAAAACTACCATTAAAGATAAAGATGGTAACATTGTTGCTTCAAATAATAGTAAAGGAAGACGTTTTGATGGAGGATTATTTGAACAAAATTTTGTTGTAGAATCACCTAAACTATGGACATTAAACGACCCTGTTTTATATTCTGCCGAATCAAAAATATATGAAGGAGATATTCTTAAAGATGAGTACTCAACAACATTTGGTTTCCGTACAATAGAGATTATTCCCAATAAAGGATTTTTCTTAAATGGAGAGCGTACACAATTTAAAGGAGTATGTAATCATCACGATTTAGGACCTCTTGGAGGTATTGCAAACGAAGCAGGTATACGACGTCAAGTTCGTATTCTTAAAGATATGGGGTGTAACGCAATACGCACATCTCATAATATGCCTGCTCCCGAACTCGTAAAAGCATGCGATGAGATGGGTATGATGCTTATGGTTGAATCGTTTGACGAGTGGGTAACTCCCAAAGTTAAAAACGGTTATAATACAATGTTCCATAAATGGATGGAGAAAGATCTCGTTAATCTAATTCATCAATATCGCAACAATCCAAGTGTTGTTATGTGGTGTATAGGAAACGAAGTGCCAGACCAATGGCATCAATTTAAAGGTCCCAAACTCTCAAGAATGTTACAAGACATTTGTCATAGAGAAGATCCAACACGCCCTGTAACACAAGGTATGGACGCTCCCGATGCCGTTGTTAACAACAATATGGCAGCTGTTATGGACGTTGCAGGATTTAACTATCGTCCTCACAAATATATTGAGAATTATAAAAAACTTCCACAACAAATAATTCTTGGTAGCGAAACAGCATCAACATTAAGTTCTCGAGGCGTATATAAATTCCCTGTTGTTCGTCGTTCAATGCACAAATACGAAGACCATCAAGCTTCATCATACGATGTTGAACATTGCGGTTGGTCAAACTTGCCGGAGGACGATTGGATTCAACATGATGATTTAAGTTATTGTATAGGAGAGTTTGTTTGGACAGGCTTTGATTATCTTGGTGAGCCAACTCCGTACTACTCAGATTGGCCAAGCCACTCATCACTATTTGGAATAATTGACCTTGCTGGATTACCAAAAGACAGATATTATCTATACCGCAGTCATTGGAACAAAGAGGCAGAGACACTTCACATTCTTCCTCACTGGAATTGGGAGGGTAGAGAAGGAGAGGTAACACCTATCTTTGTATATACAAATTATCCATCGGCAGAGCTATTCATTAATGGCAAAAGCCAAGGCAAACGAACAAAAGATTTATCAGTAAACGTATATAACAGTGCCGACTCAGCATCAGCAGCAGATCTTAAACGTCTTACCCGCTATCGCTTAATGTGGTTTGACACTAAATACGAACCGGGAACCGTTAAAGTTGTTGCATATGACAATGACGGAAATGCAGTTGCAGAAAAAGAGATTAAGACAGCAGGCAAACCACATCATATCGAGTTGATACCCGACAGAAAAGAGATTACAGCTGACGGTAAAGACCTATCGTTTGTAACAGTTAAAGTTGTTGACAAAGAGGGTAATTTATGTCCTGTAGCCGCAAATCAAATTAAATTCAAGGTTAAAGGCAATGGTTATTACCGCGCAGGCGCAAATGGAGATCCAACATCGTTGGAATCTTTCCAAGAGCCTCAAATGAAAGTCTTTAATGGAATGATGACAGCAATTGTAGCATCAAACGGTAAGTCAGGAACAATAACCCTTGAAGCAACAAGTAAAGGATTAAAGAAAGGTTCAGTAACAATAATTGGTAAATAAATATTTTATATAGCAGGGAAATAGAGGTTGAACATAAAAAAATCAGCCTCTATTTTTTTTATTTATCAAATATTACTCTATATAAATCAGCCTTCTTCTCTAATTTAAGCGGATATGCTCTTGACGACGATGGCATACGCCAAAATTTAAGATTACGGTTATTGAACATTACCTCTCTATACTCTCCAATTTTAGGAATTTCGCAGCAAAAATTATTTGCAATTATCACAGAAGCTTTCTCTCCCGTAGTAACAATTGAATTACAACGAGGTAATCTATCTAAAAGAGAATTTATATCTGTATTAGTAATAATCTCTAAAAATTTATCAGAGGCATTATTATTTAATCTTCGCACTTCACAAGCTGTGTCAAACAGTGCAATTCCTTGTTCACTACAAAATTGCTCAATTAATATTTTATTAAAACTTTTTTCTCCTTTAACTTCAAAATAGTGTTTATCGTTGTAAAAAACAATACCCATTATTCGCCACATATCATTTATCCAGTTAGGATAAAAGAAATTCATTGACCATCTTATCATTGGAGGAGGGAAACTTCCTAACATTAATATTTTAGCATTCTCAGGCAAGAATGGTTTAAGAGGGTGTTTTTCAATCATAAACAAAAGAAATTAAAGATTACGTATTACTTTACATGGATTACCTGCAGCAAGTGTATTTGAAGGTATATCTCGGTTTACAATACTACCTGCACCAATTGTTACGTTATCGCCAATTGTTACGCCGGGAAGTATTGCAACATTCGCACCAATCCATACATTATTACCAATTTTTATAGGTTTTGCATATTCTAAACCTTTATTTCGGTCTTCAACGTTCAACGGGTGTCCGGCAGTATATAATCCACAATTAGGGGCTATAAAAACATTATCGCCAATTATTACTTCTGCAGCATCAAGAATAACTAAATTATGGTTTGCATAAAAATTGTTCCCAAGATGAATATTATAGCCATAATCGCACCAAAATGAGGGTTCAATAACAAAAGAACCTTTATACGAACCTAATATTGATTTTAATATAGCATATCTTTCATCTATATTCTCATAAGGCATTTTATTATACTTGCAACATAATATTTTACATCTGTTTCTCTCCTCAATCAGAGTTTTATCGTAATTAGCATCGTATAAAACGCCCTTTAGCATTTTTTCTTTCTCACTCAACATCTTAAATCAATTTTGTAGTATTTTTTTGCAAAAATAGCGATAATTATGCTAACAATATCAAACATAATAGAAGTTAGATTTAACAATGGCAAGAGAGAATATTTCGGTTCTCTCTCTGCCATTTACGAAATGTACACCGATGAAGAGATAGGGTGTAAACTATATCAGTTGCACGACAATGCACATCTGCAAGCTGGGGGCGAGCCTTTCATTACTCCCAAGTGCAAGATTTATAAACGCATTGTGTATCGTAAAAAACAAAATAAATAAGTATATTTGCGATGAGAACAGTAGAAGATATATTTTTAATATTGGCGATAGCGTTTCAACTGATAGCAGTTGGGTGTTTATGCTACACTGCCATTACTAATAATGTTCGCTTAAATAAACTTGCAACATTATTTTTATCATTTACTTCGGTTTTTCTCTCACTCTGCATTTTAATAAATAGATTAACAACTTAAATTTAAAGTTATGGCAATAGATTTTGATAAGGTAGCTCTTGAATATGCTAAAAAGAGAGGTTATGATACTATTAGACCGGCAGGAGAGAAAAACGGATACAGATACTACCACTACTACAATTTAGCAACATTAGGACATAAATTAGGGTTGCCTCATATATTAAAAATAGACGCTCTTGGCAGAATTGTATCCGTTGATAATTTTACGGAGATAATGTGGGCTTCTCATCAGGAAGTTTTATTGAATAATCTCTAATATTTTACTTGCCATATTCATATTTAAAAGCAATTTATCTACTTTTAAAGTTTCAATATAATCAATATCTATAAATTCCTTAATATTTACAAAACTACCACTTTGCGCATCGTAAAAGATTAGTTTACCTGATTCTAATCTCTCGGCAGTAATAATATGTCCTGTATTATCTTTTCTATTTATACCTATATGGTATCGACCTCTTACTTCTGTTGCTTTATCAAGTTTTATATATAACGCATCATCTGTTTTATCCCTCAATGTTGTTGGTTGAGGGATTTTGCCTGTCTTTGGGTTTATCCATATATCTTGAAATCTTTCTCCTAAACGGAACGGTATGCTTTCTTTACCATAATCATACCCGACAGATGTAGCATCAATACCTCTTAATCGCATTTCGTGAACAACAACACAGCATTGGCAATTATCTTTGAATACTCCACCTCTATTGTAATAGATATTACTCCTTCCCTCGTTTGCTTCCCAAAAGTTCATAGGCTTAACCTTTACCCCTAACTCATTTGCTATGTCATTGATATTATCTTGTTGCTCTTTGGTTAATATTGGAGGGGTAGCATCTTTATATTCTTGATATGCTTGTTTTGTTGCAGTTCTGCCAAGTTTTGTACCTGCATATGTAGGAGTACTGCCTAAACGAGGAGTTATTCCCGAATATTTTGGGTTATCCTTTAGGAAGTATGGAATGCTTTGGGCATTTTCTAATCTGCTTGTATTATTCTTTACCCACTCATTGAATTGCTTTGGCATTTGTGTAACCTCGCCAGAGAATTTGTAACCGCTTATATCTTCTCCTGCAACGAGTTTATCTTGGTATTTTAGGAACTCGTCCATATCTGCGAGTTTGGGTATTGCAAAGCATCGGCAAAACGGGTGCCAACCCACAAATTTAAAGTCCTTTGGATATATGCCCGCAAGCTCATCGCAGATGTCGTAGAATTGTCCTTTGAAAATTTAATTATTCAACAAACAATGAAATAATAATTGGTGTTATTATTTTGTACTTAAATTTATATTAATATGAAAGGATTATGTTTGCTTACTGCCTTTATTGGTGGCGCTGTTGCAGGTGCAGCAGCAGGAATGTTATTTGCTCCGGCCAAGGGTTCTGATACTCGTGCTGCTGTTTGTGATTTTATGCAACGCCATGGCATTAAACTCTCAAAAGAGCAAATTGAAGAGTTGAAACAATGTATTGCCCACGGTTGTAAAACTGAACAATCTCAAAGCTAATGTTATGAATAACATTACAGAGGAATTTATGACGGAGGTTAAAGAGTACCTCCGTCTTCGTAAAGAGCATTTAGAGATAGTTGCAACAATAAAGGTTACTAAAGTAATAACTCAAGCAATATTGTTAATTACGGGTATTGTTGCATTAATGAGTATGGCTACATTTTTTATTATATCTGCAGTCCTATTAATTAAACCATATGTAGGGGAAATATTAGCATTCTTTTTTGGTGGAATTTTATATATCTGTTTTTGGTTTATTGTTTATCTGCTACGTAATATCATTATAATAAATCCGATTGCCAAGTTTGTAAATTCAATAATAAAGGTATGAACTATATAAAAATACTTGAAGAACAAGAGAAATTACTCTTTAATGAGATAAAAAAGCATAAGATTAAAATGATGGATAAAATAAGAAATATTTGTCCGCAAAATATTAAAGATCCAATAGGGAGGTTCTCTGAAAAAGTATCATATATTTTTTTATTTACAGAAGGTATAAGATATGGTTCTGTTCTATTTAATACAATCAAGAATATTATCTCTAAAAATTGATATCTATATTTATTAATTTAATATTGTATTCATCTAAATTATCTTTAATTTGTATAAGGTATCGTTCGTTTTTACTAATTTTGCAGGCGAATTATTGCTAAATCAAAGATATTTTAAATGAAAAAATATATTTATCTATTTGTATTCACTCTATTTTGTTTTATCATTTCATCAGTTAATGCTCAAACACTAAATTATAAAGAATACACATATAAGCTATTTGTTAGTGGCAATGTTAGTAAATGGAGTGCTTATATAAGTAAATTTGAAAAAGATCCTGCAAAGAAAGATGATATTTCTCAAATAGAGTTACTTGGCTATTACTATGGTTATATAGGACACCTAATTGATATAAAAGATGAAGATAGGGCTGAAACTTATATAAAGAAAGCATTGCCACTTGCTGAAAAATTAATTGAAAAATACCCCAACAATGCCTTATTAAAGGGATACACTGCAAATATCATTGGTTTCAGAATAGCATTATCTCCTTTAAGAGCAACCATTCTTGCCCGAGGAATGATGAAGAATGCAAAGGCTTCAATTACTCTTGCTCCTAACAATCCAATTGTAAATATTTTATCTGCAAATATATTCTATTATATGCCTGACTTCTTAGGTGGCAATACTAAACAAGCATTAACTCAATATAAAAAAGCATTAGCAGAATTTGAAAAAAACGATAATCTTAGAGATAACAATTGGATGTATCTTCAACTTATGGTAACAACTGCAATGGTTGAAGAAAAGTTGGATAATTATAATAATGCAAAAATCTTATACGAAAAGATATTAGAATTATATCCCAATTATCCACATGTTAGAGATTATCGTTATCCTAACCTTTTAAAAAAGATGAAGTAGAATGACAGGTTTATATATTGAAACAACTCTTATAATTACGCCTTATATTGAAGATGCCGCGGATATTATGGCGGCTCTACTTGCCGATGCTGGTTACGAAACATTTATACCAATTGAAAATGGCACAAAATGTTATATCCTTAAAGAGAATTATGATAACTCAATAGTTGAAGAAGCTATAAATCAAAATCCTTTCAATTGTTCAATTTCATATAATAGCATTGAAGTTGAAGATGAAGACTGGAATAAAAGATGGGTAGAGGAGAGTTTTACTCCTATTTTAATAGATAATGATTGTGTTATACACTCTCCAAAACACCAGATTGAGAGGAATATAAAATATGACATTCTTATAAACCCGATAATGGCTTTCGGTAGCGGTCATCATCAAACTACCGCAATGATGGTCAGATGGCTTTTAAAAGATAGAGATATTCAAGGTAAAAGCCTCTTAGATATGGGCTGTGGCACTGCTATACTTGCCATTGTAGCAAATAAATGTGGTGCAGAAAATGTGTGTGCTATTGATATTGATGAGCGTGCATATAACAATGCAAAAGAGAATATAGTCTTAAATAGTTGTTCTGATATAGAAGTAAGGTTAGGTGGTGCTGAGGCTATTGGTGATAGTAAATTTGATATAATTTTAGCTAATATAAACAAGAATATATTACTATCAGATATGAGTATATATTCTTCGGCTCTAAACTCAGGAGGTTCAATCTATGTTAGTGGATTTTTTGTATCTGATATTGAAGACCTTTCAATATGCGCATCACAGTTTGGATTGATAAAAGTTGCTGAAGTTTCTGACGGAGAATGGGCATCAGTGAAGTTTTCAAAGATATGAATTCAAATAAATATATAATCTATAAACGAAAATGGGACTTGTAATATCTACAAATCCCATTTTTATTAATACCAACAAAAAATTAACCGAGATAGGTTTTTAATTGTTTACTTCTTGAATTTTGTCTTAGTCGGCGAATAGCTTTCTCTTTAATCTGACGTACACGTTCACGAGTTAAACCAAATTTATCTCCAATCTCCTCAAGAGTCATCTCCTGACAACCAATACCAAAGAACATCTTAACAATTTCGCTTTCACGAGGAGTAAGAGTTCCTAAAGCTCTGTCAATCTCTTTTGATAAAGACTCATTGATTAGAGGACGATCAGCATTTGGAGAATCATCATTTACAAGAACATCAAGCAAACTATTATCCTCTCCTTCAACAAAAGGAGCATCTACAGAAATGTGGCGTCCTGAAACCTTCATTGTATCTGCAACCTTATCAACAGGCATATCAAGTTGTTCAGCTAACTCCTCAACTGATGGACGTCGCTCATTTGCTTGTTCAAAACTTGAAAAAGCTTTACTGATTTTGTTTAGCGAACCAACTTGGTTAAGAGGCAATCTAACAATTCTTGATTGTTCTGCTAATGCTTGCAGAATAGATTGGCGAATCCACCAAACCGCATAAGAAATAAACTTAAATCCACGTGTTTCGTCAAATTTCTCTGCCGCTTTTATCAAGCCGAGATTACCCTCGTTAATGAGGTCGGGTAGGGAGAGACCTTGGTTTTGGTATTGTTTAGCAACAGAAACCACAAATCTTAAGTTTGCTCTTGTTAACTTGTCAAGTGCAACCCTGTCGCCTTTTCTAATTCTACCAGCCAATTCAACTTCTTCCTCTACAGTAATAAGTTCTTCTCGTCCAATTTCTTGCAGATACTTATCGAGCGAAGCACTCTCACGATTAGTAATAGATTTAGTAATCTTTAGTTGTCTCATTTCAACAATTTGAATTTAAGTTTGCAAATATACCTAAATTATTTTAGATAAAAAATAGTTAATAAAAAAATACTCTATTTCTTGATACATTTATTAAATAAACGTATTAATAGAGCAAATATTATGCCAATTTGGCATTTCTCATACCTAAAACATTATCTGACTTAAAAAGTTTTATCAGATATGTTAAATCATCATATAATCAGGCTTTTATATATTAATGTTTTAAGAATTTGTTTAAATGTATTACTGAATGAGAAATAATATTCTAAAATGTATTATTCAAAGATAATATATGCTCCTTTTTCTCTTATATCATAAATAGGAATATTCAAAGCTTTACACTCTTTAATTATAGATTTTCGTTTGAAATAATTTAGGTTTGAAGCCATAATAATCTCTTCAAAAACAAAAATATTATTTAGATCCGCTATACTACCTTTAAATCCGGCACATACAATAGCCTTATTTATAAATAATCTTTTACCCGAATCAATATATTTGTTTTTAAAATAATCTGAATTTAAAATCAAATATTTATCTCCTTTATAACCAATATATGGCAATGAAATGTATAATTCTTTATCCGAAATATCATTAGTTATATATTCTGCATTAGGCAAAGCCTCTTTTATCCAAAAAGTTTTGGCAATTTTACCAATGTGATCTTTGACGTCAGAAGTATCAATAGTGAGAATATAGTTGTAATCTTTATCAATAAAATTTATTGCAGTTATTTTGTTGTCGTCATAAATAATTCCTTTATGATTTTCAGTATTTAGATTAATATAAATATGATAACAAACAAATAGGAATATAATTACCAATAATGAGATTAATATTTCGCTTCTTTTGCTACGCAAAGCCCAACAGCCCATGTATATAATAACAAAATATAAAATTATATCATAGCTATCTATATATAAACTTAGAGAAGAGTAGGGAAGTGATGAAACAAAATCCGATATGTAATTTACAAATTTAAGGGCATAATCAGCTGATATACATACCCAAGAGAGAGGTAATGCAATAGCAAAAATTGACAAAATAATGATATATGGCAATAGTGGTATTATTATAAAATTTGTAAATACGCCCAACAGAGGGAGTTGATGAAAATAGTATATAGTCAATGGCAATGTACCCACTTGAGCTGCTATGGTGACAGAACATATAGAGGAGATATATGAAGAGACTCTATTTGAATGAGGCAATATTTCAAATATTACAGGATATAGATAGAATATTGAAAATACAGCCGTGAAACTTAATTGAAAACCAACATCATAAATATAGTTTGGATTATAAATAAGCATAAACAAAGCTGCAGCAAAAAGTGAATTAATGATTGTACCTTTACGATTAAATACTTCTCCCATTAAAACAAATGATACCATAATGGCAGCTCTAACTCCAGACGAAGGGAAACCAATAACAAATATATAAGCCCACAATATTAAAATAGTAATAAGAGGTCTTATACAAGATATTTTAGTGTATTTAAATGGGAACAAAAAGAGATATATTATAAAAACTATTATACCGACATGTAAACCACTTACAGCAAGGATATGAGAAAGACCTGAAGCCGAAAACGATGCGCGAGTATTATCTTCAACAGCAGAACTTTCTCCAAGCAACATGGCTTTAATCAAACTCTTAGAGTTATCTGATAATGGTATTATATCAACTCTTTTAATTAATATCTTCTTAACGTTTTCAGCCTTATTGATTACCCCTGACGGTTCAATATAGTCAATCTTTTTCCAATTGTTAGCAGTAACGTATTGAGAGTATATATACCCATCTCTGTTTAGTTTTAGAGTATAATTGAACGATTCGGGATTTTTTGAAAATTTAATTGGTTGTAGCCGTTGTTCAAAGATAATTACATCTCCTTTTGATAAAGATACAGAGGACGAATCTGGCTCAAGATATAATATAGAATTTATATATGTTTCATCTGTGGTATTAGCTCTATTTTCAAATTCAATAATACGTGTTTTACACTCAACAGAACACTCTTTCTTAACTACATCATCTGTAATAAGAGCAATGGCATAGCCTCTATTTATAGGTAAGTCAGTATTGTAGCGTTGATTAACATAGGTAGCATCAATTATACCCAAAGCAATAAACAACGAGAATATAGCATATCCAAAAAAGTTTCGTCTAACAAATTTTGTACGTGGCAAAACGGCTTTATAATAGTATATAAATGATATTGCAGAGACAACAATAAAAGGCAGGGATAAATAATACCCACCACCAAATACCATTTGTAACAGAATACCAAATACAAACGATAGTAAATATTTAAGAAAAGGGGCTTCAGAAACTCTCAGAAACCCCTCATTACTATTCATATTTTTATGACTTTATTATAATTGAGATAAAGCTGAAATAGTTTCAATAGGATTTTCAGATTTAAAGACAAAGTTTCCTGCAACAAGAGCATCTGCTCCTGCATCAACAACAAGTTTTCCTGTCTCTAAATTAATACCGCCATCAACTTCAATAAGAGCATTAGAGCCTCTTTTTATTATAAGTTCTTTTAATTCCGCTACTTTATTGACTGTATTTGGGATAAATTTTTGTCCGCCAAATCCAGGATTAACCGACATTAGCAATACCATATCCAAATCAGTAATTATATCTTGCAATAAAGCTACAGGTGTGTGAGGATTAAGGGTTACAGCAGCTTTCATTCCTGCCTCTTTAATTTGCTGAATTGAACGGTGCAAGTGAGTTGAAACCTCATAATGGATATTCATAATATTTCCGTTAATTCCCTTAACCTCTTTAACAAATTTCATTGGGTCAACAATCATCAAATGCACATCAAGAGGTTTTGTTGATAGTTTTTTTACATACTCCAATACCGGGAAGCCAAAAGAGATATTAGGAACAAAAACACCGTCCATAACATCAATATGAAGCCAATCGGCATCACTTTTATTAACCATATCAATTGAGGCTGCAAGATTTCCGAAATCAGCCGATAACAACGAAGGAGCAACTATTGCCATAACTTATACTAAAATATAATTTAAATAATTTTTATTGTAAAAAGAGACAAAAAAATACCTTTGTCTGATTACTTTCAACAAAGGTAATAAAATAAGTTTGAAACTGATGTAAAAATCCCAAATTATATAAAGGATTAATTAATTCAAAAGGTAACCACCGGTAGAATTGATAGCCTTATTCTCGCAACTATACACGCGGGTAAAATTCATTAAAAATGCAATAGTAGAATCCTTTGGAGACAAAATCTCTTTTTGCTTTCTAACAGACTTAACAGGAGTAGAATCTTTTTTCATAGGCATTCATTTATTAAGTAACACTTATATAACGTATAATCCTAATAAATATTGCAAAAAAAGAGGCTGTTGATACAACCTCTTTTATAAACTATGCTTTTATAATTAAAAGAATAATTCTATTTTATTCTCTTCTGCCATTCTTCTCATATTCAGTATTGCGTAGCGCATACGTCCAAGAGCAGTATTTATGCTAACATTAGTAGCATCTGCAATCTCTTTAAAGCTCATATTTTGGTAATAGCGCATAACCAATACCTCTTTTTGGTTATCGGGTAGAGCAGCTACAAGACGACGAATATCAACTCTTATTTGAGATGAAATCATTGAATCCTCAACAGTTCCCTCGCTCAACTCCTTGCGATTGAATACATCAGGATTCATATCGTTGTTAGGAATATGATTTTCTGTCTTCTCCTGACGATAGTGGTCAATAATAAGGTTATGAGCAATACGAGTAATCCATGATGAGAATTTACCCGACTCAACATATCGACCTTGTTTAATAGTAGTAATAACTTTCACAAAGGTCTCTTGGAAGATGTCCTCAGCCAACTCCCTATCTTTAACAATGTAAAATACGTAAGAATAAATGCGATTTTTGTGTCTTAGTAGAAGAACATCAAAAGCACTATTATCACCCTCTGAATACAATGCTACCAACTCCTCATCGGTAAGCAAATTAAGATTTTTCATCTTTTTCCCTCTTTATAGTTTCAAGAGTAAAGGTCTATTCAATAGGCGTGCTTTTTTAAGTTTAACTCCGCAAAGAAAAGCTATTTATATCATATTAGCAAATCTTTTAGGCGAAAAAATGAACCAATAAAACAATTTTTAACATTTAAAATACAATAAAATAGATTAGAGTAAATTTATTATCATAAATAATGAGCTATAATCTTAACAACATTCAATTATATGATAAAATATAAAAACAAAATCTAAATAAATTTTATAACTTTGCAAAAAGGTTTGTAATTTTGACTAAAACCAAACGTAAAACGGCAAAGTATCATAAAACGGTAAGCATATAAATTTAAACAACTAAATATTAATTATTATGAAACCTACATTATTTGTGTTGGCGGCAGGAATGGGAAGCCGTTATGGTTCACTAAAACAGTTAGATGGTCTTGGTCCTAATGGTGAGACTATTATGGATTACTCAATTTTTGATGCAATTCGTGGTGGATTTGGAAAAGTTGTCTTTGTAATCAGACACTCTTTTGCAGACGAATTCATTGAGAAAGTGGTAAAAAAATATGAGAAAGTAATACCAACTGAAGTTGTATACCAAGAGTTGGATTATCTACCCGAAGGATTTACAGTACCTGAAGGACGAGAAAAACCTTGGGGAACAAACCACGCAGTAATGATGGGTAAAGAGGCTATTAAAGAGCCATTTGCAGTTATTAATGCTGATGATTTCTATGGTCGTGAAAGTTTTGCAATAATCGCAGATTGGTTATCAAAACAAGAGGGTGAAAATAAATATTGCATGGTAGGTTATCGTGTAGGCAATACAATGTCTGAAAGTGGAACAGTATCACGCGGTATATGCGAAACAAATGAAAATGCTGAATTAACATCAGTTGTTGAAAGAACCAAAATAGGTTACTACAATGGAGGTATTGCGTTTAACGAAGGAGAAGAGTGGACTATGTTAGATCCCAATGTTCCCGTATCAATGAATATGTGGGGATTCACACCTGACTACTTCAAATACTCTGATGAGATATTTGTTGATTTCTTAAAAGAGAATATGTCAAACCTAAAATCAGAGTTCTTCATACCTCTAATAGTAAACGAGCTAATCCAAAGCAAACGCGCAAGCGTAACAGTGCTTGACACTCCATCAAAATGGTTTGGTGTAACATACGCACAAGACCGTCCCGATGTAGTGGCAAAAATACAATCATTAGTTGATGCAGGAGAATATCCTTCACCTCTATTTTAAGAAGAAGCAATAAAAAATAGCAGGGGAGTCAAATCTGATTGGCTCCCCTAATTTATGTGCGAATAATTATTATGGATTATTATTTATTTTTGATATAATCAACAATCCATTTACCAACTTCAGATGTCTTATAAGATTTCTCGCCTTGAGCAATATCAACAGTAACTACACCAGCATCAATAGAAGCCGATACTGCCTCTCTGATAAGTTTACCCTCTTCCATAAGACCAAAAGCATATTCAAACATCAATGCAGCCGATAATATTGTAGCCAATGGATTAGCAATATCTTTACCCGCAGCTTGTGGGTAAGAGCCGTGTATTGGTTCAAAAACAGAAGTATGAACACCAACAGATGCCGAAGGCAACATACCAAGAGAACCTGTAAGAACTGAAGCCTCATCAGTTAGAATGTCACCAAACATATTTTCTGTAACCATAACATCAAAACGTGATGGCCATTGAACCAACTGCATAGCAGCGTTATCAACAAACATATATTCTGTTTCAACCTCTGGATACTCTTTTGCAATCTCTTGAGCCACCTCACGCCACATACGAGAAGTACACAAAACATTAGCCTTATCAACAACAGTTACCTTTTTACGGCGTTGCATCGCATAAGTATAAGCCAAACGGACAATCCTTTCAATCTCTTCACGAGAATATACACAAGTATCGTATGCAACATTCCCATCTTCGCTTCTACCTTGAGGACGTCCAAAATATATACCACCTGTCAACTCTCTTATGCACATCAAGTCAGTACCCTCAACAACCTCTTGACGGAGAGGAGATTTGTGTATTAATTGAGGCATAGTGGCAACAGGGCGAATATTAGCATACAAGCCCAATTGTTTACGCATACCTAATAAACCTTGCTCGGGGCGTACCTTTGCAGCAGGATTATTATCATATTTAGGGTCACCAATAGCTCCGAACAAAACAGCATCTGACTCCATACAAATTTTATGAGTCTCCTCAGGATAAGGATTACCTGTCGCATCAATAGCACAAGCACCAACAAGAGCATGTTTATACGACAACTCATGACCAAACTTCTCACAAACAGCTTTAGTTGCCTCTAATGCGGTCGCAACAATTTCAGGACCAATTCCATCGCCGGGCAATACGGCAATATTTATTTTCATATCTATGGTAAATTAAAAATTAACTAATTAAATATCTTCAATATGGTTTAACATCTTCATAGTAGCCTGAATAGCTGCTGCCATCTGGTCAAGATCCAAACCATGAGTTTTAAATGTTTTACCCTTATGCTCCCATGTAATTGAGGTTTGAACCAATGCATCAGTTCTACCACCCGGAGGAATATTAACAGCATAATCAACAAGGTGAGGGAACTGGCGTTGTAGTTTAGTTTTATAAATCCATTGAATACCTTTAACAAAAGCATCAAACTGACCATCGCCTGTAGCACCTGCTTCGTAGACCTCACCATTAATATCCAATTTAAGAACAGCACCGGGCCTTAAACCATTAGCAACAGCAAGAGTATAATTTAACAAAACAATTTTCTGTTTTTGGTTATCCTGTTTAAGGGTATCAGAGATGATATAAGGCAAATCCTCTTGAGAAATAATCTCTTTTTTATCGCCAAGTTCAATAATTCTATCAGTTACCTTGCGCATCGACTCTTCATCAAGCTCAATGCCCATAGCCTCAAGATTTTTTCTTATGTTTGCCTTACCTGAAGTTTTACCAAGAGCATATTCGCGCATTCTACCAAAGCGTTCAGGTAAAAGATCGTTATAATAAAGATTATTTTTGCTATCGCCATCAGCATGAACCCCGGCACATTGAGTAAAAACATTATCGCCAATAACAGGTTTATTTGCAGGAATTCTGATACCTGAATAAGATTCAACAACCCTACTTACATGATTAATCTTAGCCTCATTAATTGATGTTTTAATACTCAATTGGTCGTGACAAACGGCAAGTACACTTGACAACGCAGCATTACCTGCTCTCTCTCCCAAACCATTAATAGTACAATGCACGCCCTTAACTCCAGCTTTTGTAGCTGCATAAGTATTGGCAACAGCTAAATCATAATCATTATGCGCATGAAAATCAAAATGCAGAGTAGGGTAGCGGTCAACAATATCTTTACAATAATTATAAGTACTATCGGGATTTAACACGCCCAAAGTATCGGGCAACATAAATCTCATGATATTGCAACCACTCAAAGCATCAATCATCTTATAAACATAATCGGGAGAATCCTTCATACCGTTTGACCAATCCTCCAAATATACATTAACAGCGATACCTGCCTCTTCGGCAATATTAATTTCGCGTTTAATATCTGCTATATGTTCATCAAGGGATTTTTTTAACTGATATTGACAATGTCGTAAAGAGCCTTTGCACAAAAGGTTTACAACCTCAGCACCAGCCTCTTTAATCCAATTAATTGAAACTCCATTATCAATAAACCCCAAAACCTCAATAGACTTAATTTTTTTATGTTTGGCAGCCCAAGCACACACCTGTTTAACCGCCTCCATTTCACCGGCAGAGACTCTTGCCGAAGCAATTTCAAGTCTGTTAACCTTTATCTCTTTAAGCAAAAGGCGAGCAATACTCAACTTCTCAAAAGCACCAAACGATACACCGGAGGTCTGTTCTCCGTCGCGTAACGTGGTGTCCATTATTTCGAGTCTATATCTCATCTAACTATCTGTTTTTCTCCCAAGCCTCAATATCACTTCTTTTACTAAGAAGATAATCAATATCATCAAAGCCGTTCATAAGACAATTTTTCTTATAAGGATTGATATCGAATTTCTCACTCTCACCTGTAGCATTATTGGTTATAGTCTGCTCAGGCAAATCAATAGTAACCGTATTTGAATGATCAGCCTCTATGGCATCAAAAATACCTTGAAGAAATTTCTCCGAAACCACAACAGGCAAAACACAGTTATTTAGAGCATTGTTTTTGAAAATATCAGCAAAGAAACTTGAAACAACAGCTCTAAAACCATAACCGGCAACAGCCCAAGCTGCATGCTCACGACTTGAACCGCTACCAAAGTTTTTACCTGCAACCAATATATTACCTGAATAGGCAGGATTATTCAAAACAAAACTATCAATTTTATTACCCTCTTTATCGTAACGCCAATCGCGGAAAAGATTATCGCCAAAACCTTCGCGAGTAGTAGCTTTCAAGAAACGAGCAGGGATTATTTGGTCTGTATCCACATTCTCAATAGGGAGGGGGACACAAGCAGATGTCAATTTTTCAAATTTTTCTCTCATAGTCCATTCAGAGTTAAATTACATAAAATCACGAGGATCGGTTATTTTACCTGTAATAGCTGCAGCTGCAGCAACAAGTGGGCTTGCAAGCATAGTTCTTGCCCCTGGTCCTTGACGACCTTCAAAATTTCTATTTGAAGTAGAAACCGCATACTTACCTGCAGGAATTTTATCGTCGTTCATTGCCAAACATGCCGAGCAACCGGGTTGACGAAGCTCAAAACCAGCCTCTTCAAGAATTTTATCAATACCCTCTGCACGAATAGCCTTTTCAACATTCCATGAACCGGGCACCAACCAAGCAGTAACATTATCGGCTTTCTTATGACCTTTCACAAAATTTGCAAATGCTCTGAAATCCTCAATACGTCCGTTTGTACAACTACCCAAGAAAACATAATCTATTGATTTGCCGATAAGTTTTTCGCCCGGAGTAAAATTCATATAGCCCAACGATTTCTCAAACGATATCTGACCGGCAGCATCAATATCCTCCAACGAAGGAATATTACCATCAATAGCCATACCCATACCGGGGTTGGTACCGTAAGTAATCATAGGAGCAATATCAGCAGCATCAAACACTACCTCTTTATCAAAAACTGCGCCCTCGTCAGTAGGGAGTTTCTTCCACTCCTCAACAGCCTTATCCCAAGCCTCACCCTGAGGAGCAAACTCTCTACCTTTCAAATATTCAAAAGTAACCTCATCGGGAGCAATCATACCACCGCGAGCACCCATTTCAATACTCATATTACAAAGAGTCATACGACCCTCCATTGTCAAAGAGCGGATAGCACTACCTGCAAACTCAACGAAATAACCCGTAGCACCACCAGTAGTCATCTTTGAAATAATATACAGAGCTACATCTTTGGCAGTAACACCTTTATTTAAAGCGCCCTCAACACTGATACGCATCTTCATAGGCTTAGGTTGCAATACACATTGCGAAGCCAAAACCATCTCAACCTCACTGGTACCAATACCAAAAGCAACAGCACCCATAGCTCCATGAGTAGAGGTGTGGCTATCACCACAAACAATAGTCATACCGGGTTGTGTATAACCATTTTCAGGACCTATAACATGAATAATACCATTTTTGGGATTTAACAAGCCATAAACAGTTAACCCAAAATCCTTTGCATTTTTCATCAAAGTATCAACCTGATTTCTTGAAACAGGGTCAGAAATAGGTTTGTCCTGATTAAGAGTAGGAATATTATGGTCTGGAGAACAAGTTGTTCTCTCCGGACGAAAAACAGAAAGATTTCTCTCTCTCATACCTGCAAATGCCTGCGGACTTGTTACCTCATGAAGGTAGTGTCTGTCTATATATAGTTGATTAGGACCGCCTTCAATTTTAGATACCACGTGGGAATCCCAAATTTTGTCAAATAAAGTTTTCTTTTCCATCTTCTCTCAATAATAACTTCAATTATATAACGAACTTATTAATAGCATCAACAAATGCCTCAACCGAAGCAGCAATAATATCGGTATTAGCACCAAAACCATAATAGCTTTCGCCATTATAAGAAACAGTCATGTGAACCTTACCTGTATCGTCGCTGCCTTTGGTAATAGCCTGAATTAAGAACTCTTCAACAGTCATTTTACGGCGAATGATAGTTTTAATGGCATTAATAGCTGCATCAACCGGTCCGTTACCCGAAGCAGCAGCCTCAAACTTCTCGCCAGCAATAGTAATACCAATGCTTGCCACATTGCGAACATCAATACCCGAAGTAACCTGAAGATAATCGATAGAGATACGAGCTTTCTCTCCACGACTCTTACCAACCAACATAAGAATATCATCATCATTAATATCCTTTTTACGGTCAGCCAAAGCCAAGAACTCAGCATAAGCCTTATCCAAATCCTCTTGATTTAGCTCAACACCAAGAACATGAAGACGATGTTTAAGTGCTGCACGACCACTACGAGCAGTCAAAACAATAGAGTTCTCATCAATACCCACATCTTTAGGGTCAATAATCTCATAATTCTCTCTATTTTTAAGCACACCATCTTGGTGAATACCCGATGAGTGAGCAAAAGCATTTCTACCGACAATAGCCTTATTAGGTTGAACAGGCATATTCATCATGCTTGAAACCATACGGCTTGTAGAATATATTTTTTGAGTATTAATATTAGTTTCAATACCTTTGTTGTGGCTCTTAAATGTCATAACAACCTCTTCTAACGAAGTATTACCGGCACGCTCTCCAATACCATTAATAGTAACCTCTGCTTGACGCGCACCATTTAAGATACCCGACACTGTATTAGCAGTAGCCATACCAAGGTCGTTGTGGCAGTGAGTAGCAATAGTAACATTATCAATACCCTTAACATTCTCTTTTAGATAAAGAATTTTTTTACCAAAATCCTCAGGCAAACAATAACCTGTAGTGTCAGGAATATTAATAACTGTTGCACCTGCTTTTACAACAGCCTCAACAACACGAGCCAAATACTCATTATCAGTTCTACCTGCATCTTCGGCATAAAATTGAACGTCTTCAACATACTTCTTAGCATACTTAACACAAGCAATAGCACGCTCAATAATCTCCTCGCGAGTAGAGTTAAATTTATATTTAATATGGTAATCAGATGTACCAATACCTGTATGAATACGTTTACGTTTAGCAAACTTTAAAGCCTCAGCAGCTGCATCAATATCCTTTTCAACTGCGCGAGTCAAAGCGCAAATGGTAGGCCAAGTAACAGCCTTTGAAATTTCAACCACCGATTTAAAATCACCGGGGCTTGAAACCGGGAAACCTGCCTCAATAACATCAACTCCCAAAGACTCCAAAGCTTTAGCCACTTGAATTTTTTCAACAGTATTCAACTGACAACCAGGAACCTGTTCTCCATCTCTTAAAGTAGTATCAAAAATAAATAGTCTGTCTGACATAATTTTATCGTTATTAAATATTATTACTTCTAAACTAAAAAAACCTTCCACACCACAGAGTGAGAAAGGCTTTGAAATTAATATTACCACACACAAAATATCTCACTCCCTATCGTTTTATAAGCAATAGTGACAGAATAATCAGAGATATAATGTGTAAATTATTCATAATCAATGAATTTTAAAATTAAAAAACCTCAATAAAAAACGCTTATTCCTATAAAGCAATGCAAAGATATAAATAAACTTCATATATCCAAAATAAAATAGCAAAAAAATATCTTAAAATTACTATTTATATCATAAATGCCTATTTTAATTATAAAATGTAATTATTTAAGATATTATTGAGATGAGAGTTATTTATATTACCAATGCATTAGTATAACTCAGATATAAACAATATTACTATTATTAAAAAACATATTTAATATATGAATATTTGCAAAAATATATTAAGTTTGCAGTTGAAAACAACAGAAATAGGATAAAAACATAAAACAAGAACGATAGAGAGATACAAAGAGCATAAATTTTAGATATTTTTTATAACAACTTGCAGACAAGTTATTTGGGTTGATTAAATCTGGAAAATTTAAATTGAAGTTCCGAATAATAAGTCGAAGAGTGTGTTTGCTTCGTACATACGAACGCAGACTGCTTTTCCTTATTTTAACTTCAAGGTTTTTCCAGGACCCAATCAACAAAATAAGCGAGAAGATAGTCTGCGTTTTATTTTTTTATATTATGGAATTAATTGTAGGAAGAGAGTCGGGAAACAGAAGATTACAAGTAACAATTGATGGAAAAGCTTCTTATTTTGGATCTCCAAACAGTGTATCAATGGGAGTCAGTCGCCAACATTGCAAGATTGAAGTTTTGGAAGATGGGACAATGCGACTTAGCAACCTTAATCCTTTAAATGTAACATACGTTGACAATCATAGGATTATGAGCATTCCTATTACAGAAGAGAGTAAAATAGAGTTATCTGATGATAGATACCTTGTTGATATAAAATCAATAAAGCAAAAACTAATCCCTCAATTTTATTCTATAAGACATTTAAGCGATATTGAAAGTGCCTATAAAGAAGCAACAAGAAATTTAAATGCTAAAGAGAAGAGAAAGACCGCTATATTTGGCACCAGTGGTGTAATAAGTTCAATTGGTATTACTTTATCTCTTGGAGGATTTATTGATCAGGATATTCGTTTTCAAATAACAGCAATTTCTGCAATCATTGCAGCGATAGGAGCTATCATCAGATTTTTCCCTGATAAAAAACATCTAAAAATCGAAAAGTTACAACATGACTATCACAAACAGTATGTTTGTCCAAAATGTAATGTCTTTCTATCTATATCATACGATTTATTAAAACAGAGAGGGAAATGCCCATATTGTGGCGCTCATTTTAAAGAATAATTATTTTATACAATAATCCCTGCATTACATACAAACACCGTTAAAAAATTTTATAGTTTGTAATCATAACTTTTACATTTGCTTACATAAATTAATAATTTAAACTATGAAACTAAAAATTCTTTTATTAGGCAGTGCTTTTATTGCTTTAAATTCATTAAGCATTAATGCACAAAATTTCTCATCGATTGACAATAAATCCGGGAAGAAATTTTTTTATAAAGTTATTGATGAAAAAAAACATCAAGTAGCAATTGTAAAAAATGATAAATCAAAAACTGCAGATTATGCAGGAGTTTTAACAATTCCTGAAAGTGTTAAATTTTTAGGGAAAGATTATATCGTAAAGGAAATAGCGGAAAATGCTTTTTCTGATTGCGATTCATTAAATAAAGTTTATTTACCTTCATCTATTGACAGTATTGCAAAAAATGCATTTTTCAAATGTACAAACCTATCAGGTGTGTCTTTTTCGGCAAAACAAGTAAGAGTTGATGAAAAAGCGTTTAGCGAATGTGTATCAATTGAGAATGTAACTATCGGTGGAGATTGGAATAAAATTGATATGAAAATTTTTGCAGATAGTAAAAAATTAACAGAACTATATATTCCAGCCAAAGTAAAAATAATAAATAATTTAAAAGATTTAAAGAAACTATCTAAGATTGATATCGATTCAAATAACCCATATTATTCTTCAATAAATGGATTATTATTAAATAAAACTAACACCGAATTATTAATATGTCCTGTCGGTAAAAAAGGAGAGCTTAAAATTCCTGAAGGAGTTAAAGTAATAAGAAAAGGCTCTTTAGTTAATGCCAAAGAATTGACTCTGATTGATTTCCCTTCAACATTAGAAACTCTATATTTCAGAGAACTATACAGATTAATTAATCTTAAGAGCATAACTTTTAGATCTGAAAAGGTAATTAATACAGCATTGGATATAAACAACAATCCTGTTTTCGTATTAGAAATAGATGTGGATAAAGATTTTAAAATTTTAGTTCCATCAAAAGCAAAAAAACTTTATTCCAAGATATGTTCAGAAGAGGGATACTATAAAGAAATTGGTAATGATAAATCTGAATCAGTATTAATAAAAGATAGGAAATTAGCAAAATCAAAAATGATATCTGGTGTCAAAAAATTTTAGCGAATACAAGTAGTATTATACAACCATTAAATTTATTATCATGGATCAAGAAAAAACAATAAGAAGAAATCAAGCAAATGCAGACTCTTCTGATAATATAAATAAGAATATAGATAGGAATCAATCAACCCCCAAAGAGGATAAAACTTCTTTTTGGAAACCTGTTGTTGTTGGCGGAGTTGCCGCCGTTGCCATGGGATTTGGTGCATCAGTAGCATACGCATCTATTAATGATGATAATTTTGGAGATATCCTTGAGGAAGAAAACTCTTCAAATGAAGAAAACAATAATGAGAATATAGTAATTCCCGATAATGTTCCTATTGCTGAATCAGTTAATGATGATATGTCTTTTTCTGAAGCATTTGCGGCAGCAAGAGATGAAGTAGGTGTCGGGGGAGTCTTTGAATGGAACGGAAATATGTATAACACATACACAGCCGACGAATGGAAAGATATGACCCCAGAAGAAAGATCTGAATTCTCTGACAACTTTGTTGATGCAATGAGAGAGAGTCAATCAGACGAAGAGATTAATGAAATCTCAGAAAATACAGATAATGAAGACTCTATAGAAGATACCGATGAGGGCGATGATGACTCTGATATATTAGTCACAGAAGATACCGATGAGAACGATGATGACTCTGATATATTAGTTACAGAAGATACTGATGAGAACGATGATGACTCTGATATATTAGCTACAGAAGAGAATGAAGAGAACGATGATGACTCTGATATATTAGCTACAGAAGAGAATGATGAATACGATGATGACTCTGACATATTAGTTACAGAAGAGAATGATGAATACGAGGTTGCTAGTGAAATATTACCCGTGGAAGACAGCGAAATAGAGGTCCTTGGTGTAGATTATGGTGTAGATTTAGAAGATGGAGTATATGCCGAGGCAATTGCAACAGTTGATGTAGATGGAGAAACTGTATATATGATTGATGTAGATGGTGATGGTGAATTTGATGCAGCTGCGAATGATTTTGGACTAACAGATCTTCCTGATACCGATATGAATGTTGATGATATGCAAGAAGATCTAATGATAGATGAATTGTTAGCAGAAGAGGGATCAAATGGCTTTGATGATATGCCTGATTATATGAATGACGCTGATATTAGTGACTTTGCATAAATATTATGAAGCTAACTAATAAATTATCTGTAATATGTTTGATGGTACTTTTTATGTTACCATCAAACGTATTGTGTAAGAATAAATTATATATGGTTGTTGTTGGTGTAGCAGATTATCCGGGAAACAACATGGATTTAAATCTTCCTGACAATGACGCCATTACAATCTCTGCAATATTTAAATACAACGGAAAAAACACAGGAAATACCGAGAGATCCTTATTGGTTAATAAAAGAGCAACTGTCGCTTCAATAATTGCTGCTATGAAAGATTTATATGCTAAGGCATCAACTGATGATATAATAGCTCTATTTTTTAGCGGACATGGTTGTGAAGAAGGGTTTTGTGCATATGATAGAATATTGGATTTTGATACTATCAAATCAACCATGTCAAAATTTAATTGCACAACTAAAATAATATTTGCTGATGCTTGTTTCTCAGGAATGATAAGGGAAAAAAACGAAGGACAAAAGATAAATATAAATAATATACAAAATAAATTCTCTAAAAAAGGAGAATCTGTTGTTCTTTTTATGTCATCAAGAAGTTATGAGTATTCATATGAAAGTCTGAATATGAAAAACGGATATTTTACCAATGCTTTAAAATATGGCTTAATGGGAAAGGCTGATATAAATAAGGATAGGAAAATAACAGCAATAGAACTTTTTAACTATGTAAATAAGGATGTTGCTAATAAAACAGGAGGTAAGCAACACCCGACAATGTGGGGAAACTTTAATAACAATATGCCTATAATAATATGGTAATTAAAAGAGTATGAGTATAATAAGTGTTAAATGTCCATTATGCGGTACAACAATGCGTATAATGTATAAAAAAACGATTGAGAAAGATAAAAAAATAGAGTGTCAAGGTTGTAAACAGATTTTAAAATTTGCAGAATTTCAACAAGTAGAGACAAAAGAGAGACCTAAAAAATCTAAAGATAACGAAAAAACAAGAATCACTTCTTGTTCAGGTTTCGCATCTCAAAATGAGTCAACAAGTGAGAAAACTGTAATAGTATCCGATAAAGGGCAGAACTCAAACATTAATTATCCTAAAGAGAAGGCAACAATTGGGTATCTTATTGAATTACAAACCTCTAAAAAGTATCTACTTCAAGAAGGGAAAAATACATTGGGAAGGAAATCAACCTCTTCAACAGTTTCCGTACCTATAGAAACAAATGACAGATATATGAGCCGTAATCATTTAACTATAGAAGTTTTTAACGGAGGCAAGGAATACATACATATTGCATATAATAGTAAAGAAGAGGTCGAAACCTACGTAAATAATAAGATGTTATCGGCATCAGATCAAATAGTATTAGAAAGAGGAGACTCTATACAAATGGGAGATACAAAGTTTAAGTTTGAATTATAAATATTATAGATATGAAATTTAAAATACTTCCTTATTCAATACATGAATTAGGGCAAAGAAAAAATCAAGAGGATTCAATGTTTCCTCTACATGGAGAAGCTACCGCAGAAGATAGATTATTCTTAGTGTGCGATGGTATGGGAGGACACGATTCTGGCGAAGTAGCAAGCGAAGCTGTATGTGCATCTATCAGCAAATATATTATAGAGAATAGTGAGGATAATGATTTTACAGAAAATATATTAAAAAACGCAATATCAGTAGCATACGATAAACTTGATGAGTTGGATAATGGAGCAGAAAAGAAAATGGGAACAACTATGACGCTTCTAAAATTACACTCTGAAGGTGCAACTATTGCTCATATTGGAGATAGTCGTGTATATCATATACGTCCTAAGGTCGGAATTATTTTTGTAACAACAGACCACTCTTTGGTAAATGACCTATTAAAAGCAGGGGAACTCACTGAAGAGGAGGCAAAAAACTTCCCCAATAAGAATGTAATAACACGAGCAATGCAACCATGCTTAGAGCGACGTTACAATGCTGATATATATCACACTTCTGATATTCAACCTGGAGACTACTTTTATTTGTGTTCAGATGGAATGTTAGAAGAGGCAACAGATGAGAATATAGAATACATATTTTCATTAGATATAAGTGATAAAGATAGGGTTAAATTATTACAAAAAAACAGCGAAGAGAATAAGGATAACCATACAGCATATATTATAAAGATAGTAGAGGTAGAAGAGAGTGAAGAAGCAGGGATATTCAACAATGAAGAGAATTTAGAAAGTGAAGAAGCAGATGCTTCACTCTATATTTCTGTAAACGAAGAAGAGAATATTGAAAAACACATAGAGATACAACATAAAAAACAACTTAAAAAGTTTTATATGTGCTTAACAATAATAGCATTCTTTATTGTTGGAATTATTTTATTCTATATTTATACAAATAGTTCAATAAAAGAGACAAAACAAGAAGATACTACAACTGATGTTAAAACAGAACTTCCGTTTAAAACTGAGACAAAAAAGGTAAAACAAACTACAAAGGTAAAACAAACAAACCTTTCACCAACAACTGAGAAAGAAGATGATAAAACATCAAAAGTAGAGGAAAATCTAAAACAAGAAGAATCTTTAAATAATAACATTCAACAAGAAACCAATATTAATCAAACTTCTGAGCAAGAAGAAACTTCAGCCGATAAAAAAACATTAAAAGAGATTGTTGCCTCAACAAAAGAGAATATAAATAATAATAATTCTCAAAATGTAGCAAACGCTATCTCAGATAAGTAAAAATATACAGTATGTCTAAGAATACACTTGAACCGGGAACTATTTTACAAGGTACTACATACACTTATAAAATTGAGAGAGTATTAGGAAGTGGTTCCTTTGGAATAACATATTTAGCAACAACTAAAATAAGTATAAAAGGTCCTTTAGGAGCTTTTGAGAGTACTATACCTGTAGCCATAAAGGAGTTCTTTATGGAGGAGATAAATGGAAGACGCGAAAATTCTGTTACTTCAGGAAATGATAATGGAGGAATGTTTGATAAATATAAGAAAAAATTTATAAAGGAGGCTCAAACATTATCAACACTAAATCACAATAATATCATAAAGGTATTGGAATCTTTTTCAGCCAATAATACATATTATTATACAATGGAATATTGTGATGGAGGTTCTATAGACACTCTTATATCTTCAAAAAATGGGTTAGGTGAGGAGGAGAGTATTAAATATGCAGAACAAATTGCCGAAGCATTAACATTTATGCATAAGAATAAGATGTTACATCTCGATTTAAAACCGGGGAATGTAATGTTGAACTCAAAAGGGAATGTTGTTCTTATTGATTTTGGATTATCAAAACAGTATGATCAGAATGGAAATCCCGAATCAAGTACAAGTGTTGGAGGCGGAACGCCGGGATATGCACCAATAGAGCAGGCTAATTACACTGGGAACGAAAAAGAATTTCCCGTAAAAATGGATATTTATGCTCTTGGTGCGACCATGTATAAAATGTTAACAGGACGTCGCCCTCCGGAAGCATCAGTTCTTTTAAATGATGGATTTCCACAAGAGGAATTAATGAGCAAAGGTGTATCATCAAGAACAATCCGATGCATAATGAAAGCTATGGCTCCGTTGAAGAAAGATAGGTATTCAACAGCATCTGATTTTATTTCAGCATTAAAGAGCAATGAGCCAGAAATGCCAATTAATGATGAATCAACAAAAGTTAAACCATGTATTAATACTGATGAGGGAACAGCAACACGTCCAAGCCCAACAATCAATAGAAATCCTTACCAAAGTTACAATGGACCTGCACCTCAAAATAAACCGACATTAGAACATCAACAAGAAGCCGTTACTGAGTATGAGAATGATTTAGGTTCAAATAAAACTAATAAAATTTTATTTTGGGCAACATTTATTGTAACAGGAATAGTAACGTTTTTAATATTTAAGAATTGTAGTGGTAATAGTGAATCTTTGGTACTAAATGATACAACTAAAGATTTTTTCACAAAAGATGGATTGTCTCCTTATCCTATGGTTAAAGTTAATTTCGGAGAATTCAATATGGGAGTTAAAAATGGTACAAATAATCCATTACATAAAGTCAAAGTAAATGAATTTTATATAGGTATATATGAGGTTTCACAAGGATTATGGTACGAAATAATGGGAACCCGTCCCGCTATATCACAACCAACAGAAGCGTATGATGGAGGAGAGTTTACTCAAGCACAAAGAGATTTGCTACCTGTTGAAAATATATCATTTAAAGATGCACAAAAATTTGTGGAAAAATTGAGACAAAAAACAGGTGAAAATTTTTCATTGCCTACAGAGGCTCAATGGGAATATGCCGCGAGAGGTGGAGGAAACGGACAAATGAATCCTGTATATGCTATTGAAAGTGGAAATCCCGGTGATGCGTTCTACGTTGATAGAGCTGCTCCATATTTTGTTGAATTACCCACATCTAAAAATTCATTGGGAATATATAATATGAGCGGAAATGTCGCAGAGTGGTGCTTAGACTATTATGATAAAAGTTATTATAAATCGAGCCCTAAAAATAATCCATTAAACAAAAATCGTTCTGAATACAGAGTTGTAAGAGGTGGTTCATATTGCTCGGGGTCAAAAGAGTATATTACTGTATATTCAAGAGATAAACTTAGAGAAACATCTAAAAACGATGAAGTTGGATTAAGATTGGTATTAAACCCATAAATTACAAATAAATTATTTATAAACTAAAATTAAAAAAAGATGAAGAAAATTTTTGCAATTGCCTTAATGGCATCAATTAGTTTTGCAGGATTTGCAAAAGGTGAAGAACAAGCAGAGGAACCTATTTCTAAACTTGAAGTAGTTAAAACATCATTCTCAGACTTTGAGAAAACACTTGAAGAAGAACAAGGATTATACAGTGGCTATAAGAAATTAGCTCCCCAATTCCTTATAAACGGGAATGAGAAAAATGCAGAAAAAAGCAATAGCAGTGTTTTAAAAACAATCAAAAAAGAGGAGTCTAAATTTAATATTGATTTTAACGGTATCTCTCAATTAAACGAGAACGAATATTCAGTAAATTTTGATATCACTTCAAATTACAAAATAGATAGTCGTAAAGATGAGGGTACTTCATATACTTCAAAGAACGAAGTATCTCTAAAATATATCTTTAAAAAAGATGATATTGATGAAATAATCGTAGATAAAGTAAAACCAATAACTGATACTAAATCAGAGCTTAAACAGAAAGAGCAAGAGGCAATAAATGCTATTGAAAACTGGTATAAAAATATTCCAACAGATATACTTGATGGAGGAACATTCCAAAGTGCAGAAGGCAATATTGCAGTAGAAAGAGCAAATGAAGGATATAAATCAACATCTACAAAAGTAATCTATTATAGCAAACCTCTTGACTACTCTAAATTAACTAATCCTGAGGATTATGTTGAGAATCAATCTATAAAATATAGTATAACTCCATCATTTGAAGTAAAAGAAGGTGTTGTTTCAGTAACATGTGGCAAACCTACACAAATAACCAAACCTCAAAATAAATTAGATGTCATTAAAAGAAAAACTAATGCTAATACAACCATAAATAATTTCAAAAAAGCTATTGAGGCTAAAGATATTGAAGCATTAAAACAACTATTTAAAGACTTATCACAAGAAGCCGTACAAGTATCATATTTAAAAGGTAAAGAAGTTATAAAAGATCGCAAAGGAGATACATATTTTAAAAATGTAAATCTTGACAAACTTCAAATAGAAGAAATGGGATCTGTAATCTTTAACAAAGAAAACGGTGAATATTCTGCAATCTTTACACAAAAGTTTACAAGTGATAACTATTCAGACAAGACTGATAAAATAATTAAATTTTATTTTGATGAGAACAACAACTGTTCAATAGAGAAAGTAGTTGTAGTTGAAGGATCAACTGAAAAAATTGATTAATAAATTCTCTTTTTAGTTGGTTATTTTTAAATTATAATCATTAGTTAAAAGGACTATAACATGAGGCTGTGCCTAAAAAAATACATTTTTAACACAGCCTCATGAAATGGTTTTAAATAGAAACTTATATTACGATTATTTATCATATATGAAAGAAACTCATATTTTTAATGAAACGACAAAACGTTTGGAACCAGTTGGTGATGTTTGTGTATTTTGCGGAAAGCGACGCTCAGAACATATAACATATGAGACCCTTTATAAAGAAATTTCAAAAACAAACATTATAGTTTATCGTAATGTTAAGTTCTCTAAAATTGACATTGGGGCTTCAATCTGTTCAAATTGTAAAAAAATACATAAGAAAATACATATACAGAGTCTATTATTTTTATCTTTGATAATTATTATAACTCTTTCTTTAATTGCCCTTATATCTTATTTGCTATTTCCACTTATAACATTCTGGGTTTTTATTATAGGTCTCGTGTTGCTCGTGGTAACGATTTTGTTGAGTAAATATGTTTATCATCACATTGAGGAACATTTGATTAAGCCTTATAATGTATTAACTAAAAGGGAAGGGTTACAAAGCTATCCTATTGTAGAAGAGTTGTTAAATAATGGATATACATTTGAACGGCCAGAAGCCTAAAGATTTAATATAATTAATACAAATTATGGAAAAAGAAAAAATAACAGCAACAGACAATATAGAAATAGAAAGAGCAACAGTTGTAACTGTATGGCTCTGGATTGGCATTATTTCAACTATAATTTCTTGCCTACAATCATTCCCAAATATACTTGATATAAGTAATACAACAATCAAAAATGTGCTTATGGTAGAAGTTATAGTAGTTTCAATAATGGGTATCATTGCATATTCTTTATTATTTGCTTGGGAAAAGAAAGGATTCTACATTTTTGTAATTGCGAAGTTAATAGATAGTATTGTGGCTAGCATATTCTTTTCGACAGGAATTTCTTCCATCATAGTAGTGTGGCTAATCTCTATTTTTTCCATTGTTTTTTTGAGGGCAATTCTACAAATAAAGAAGAACGGTGTTAGTTGTTGGTCACAATTAGATTAATAATTTATAGTAATAGTAAGCAAAATGCATAAATAAGGGACTAATTATATTATGGGAGAATTGTATTAGAATAAAATGATAAAAACTATTTAATTAAATTTCAGATTTATGATATCACTAATTTTTGGTATAATATGCCTTATTGCTGGAATAGCATTAACATCAGGTTCTTCATCATTTTACTGGGGATTAATATTAGTTGGAGTAATTTATATCATAAAAGGTATAAATAAAATAAGAGAAGAAGAATAATCATAAATATATAAGCAAACCTGAAAAAATCAGAATTTTGTTTTTGATATTATCAATAGCAATATGATTTCTTGATATTAAGAGTTAAACAAAAGTTATAACAACGATTATCTCCCCATTAAATTTGAGAAAAAAATAAAGAAGTAAATATATTATAATTTAATACTAAAATCTGTTGGGGTAAAAACAGATTTTACCCCAACAGATTCTTAATTTATTATTTAATATGAAATCTCATATTTTCACTCTTATTCTTTTGATATTTTGTGCAAAAATAAGTGCTCAACAAACAGGATTTCCTTATATGAATCAAAAAGGTCCTGTTAAACAAATTACAACCAAAACTTATAAATTACTTAATGATGGAACGCCAAGTTTATTAGCCGGGACAGAAATTAAATGGCATTTTGAAGATATGCACTTAAGTAATGAAGATTTACCTTTTATGTCAGAATTTTTTGTAACAAAATGGTTAGGTAGTATAACAAATTTTAATAAAGAAGGAAAAATTACAAGTCATTTAGCTGATACCCGAGATGGTTATATGGCAGAATGGACTTTTAAATATGACGCACAAGGTAAAGTGTATAGCGAAAGTAGAAATTGGATAAATAAAGAAGATAACTCAAAAGAGAGAAGTGTATATTTATATAAATATAACTCAAACAATAAACTCAGATATAAAATGTCTGAAAAGCAAAAAGAATATTTTATATGGAACGGCAATAAAGTTTATGAAGAGTTTACCAATGATTATAGAATTATTTATTGTTATGGAGATAAGGGGCTTATAAATAGTGTAGTTGTAATAGAACAATTTGGGGAAGATAGATATTCCATAATGAATTTTCACTACCAATATAACGAAAATGGAGATATAGCAGTACAAAAAGTAACTGAGGGTGATCGTTATCAATATTGGGAGTTTAAATACGTTTATGATTCATACGGGAATTGGGTGAAAAGATACGACTATGAAAATGGGGCAGAAAACTATTCGTATTATACACAAAGATTTATTGAATACTATTAATATTTAGGATTTATTTTATTGTCTTTATTTGTATAATAACATAGTTATTTATATGATATCTTTTTCTAATAATTAGTGTAAATAATATATAATCAATATTTATGAAAAAATTTCTTATAATTTTTATCCTTTTTATATCATCAATATCATTTCTTCTTCAAGCTCAATCTTTAAAAGGCACAACATGGTCATATAAAGAAAGCATGCAGGAACTATCACCAGATAAAATAATAGATATAAAAATCTATTTTACTTTTGTATCTGATATTGATGTTTTGTGGTACTATGCAACACCTGAAGGAACATTCTTCCCTGTTGGATTTGGACGATGTAATACAACATTAAACACAATAACATTTTCTCATAAAAACCATTTGCATAAAAATATCTCATTATATTCAGAGGATAGAGATTACAATTTTAAATATGAATATTCAGATGGTTCCTTGCTCATACAATATATAGGAGATAGCATTAATTTGACTCCATATAGCATTTTTGAATCATCATTAAATGTTTCATTTACAAAAGAACAAAAATCTTTATTACCTAATTCAAATTTAGTTCGCACCTCTTGGCTTTATTCATTTGAGCAAGAGATTATTGGTACTATAAATTTTGCAACAAAGTATGTAGCATATATTGATGGGCAAAAAGTACCATACGTTTGTGTCGGTGATATTGTTGCTATAAAGAGTGGTGATAATATTGATGATGAATCTATTGTTGGTATGTACAATTCACAACAAATGACTTTATGCCGAACCGGGATTGAAGGATTAACTGATATTTGTATCATAATGAATAAACAATAATCTCAGTTCAATATGAAAAGGATTATATGCATATTATCAATGTGCTTAACAATATGTAGTTACATAAATGCTCAAGATGATTTATTATCTGATTTAAACAAAAGTAAGCAAGCAACATCTTCTAAGAAAAGTATATTCAATTACCCTTGTTATTCTTATAAAAACAGAGAGTGCAAGGGGCAACTTGCACAAGTTATTAAATCTAAAAGTAAGACCATAGTAAAAGTAAAATATTTGACTGATGATGAAGCATGGAGTTTAAGCAAAAGCACAAAATTGGTATGTAAAAATCCTGAAAATTTTGAAGAAGAAAAATATATTCTTTATGCATATTGCGTAACAAAACAAGGAAAATATAAAATTAAAATGGCTGCTAATATGATAGATAACTTATATGACAGGCACAGTTTTAATCTGAAAATTAACGAGCCATACATAATAGAAATGCATTTTGAAAAACTTCCTCACAGATGTAAAACAATAGACCTCTTTGAGTTTAATCCTGAGTGGGTCTTTTATGGAAATGGTATGTTATGGGAAAATATAGCATTAGAATAAAATGATAAATATTGAGAATTTACATATTTTTTGTATTAAACTTATGTAGCAGATATTATGGAAGATGTTTTATTACCAGGAACATATTTAAAAGGATGTAGTCATACATTTAAAATAGAAAAGGTAATGGCTCCACGTAAAAAAGACAGATGCCAGACTGTTGGAGATTTTATGAGCCTTTTATCACAAAGAAAAGAATATAAATAATTATATAAAGTATAAGTAGTTATAATTATTAGAAATAGCGTTTTGATAAATTATTTGGGTTGATTAAATCTGGAAAATTTAAACTTAAGTTCCAAATAATAAGACTATATGTTTGTTTCTTTTTTAATAAAGAGTACAAACTACTATCTCTTATTTAACTTCAAGGTTTATTACCAGGACCCATAACAACAAAATAGGAGAATTGTAGATTGCACTCTTTTTCTTTTTTTGCTACTTCATATAATAAAACAAACATATGAAAATAATGTTTAATTACATATAAAAATAATATGAAAAACAAAAAAAATATATATTTAAACTCACGAGATGAATTATACCGCATAGAAATTTCAAAAATTGTATATTTTGAGGCTGATGGCAATTATACAAATATAGTATTATCTAATAATATTAAAGCTGTTGTATGTATGAATTTATTACACATGCAAGATTTTTTAAAGGAGATGTTATCGGCACAAGACAATAGTATGTTTTGCAGAATAGGGAAGAGATACATTGTCAATTTATCATATATATTTCAAATTAATATATTACGTCAAAAACTTGTATTAAGCGATGGCGATAGATTTGTTTTTCAACTTGATATTTCAAAAGATGCATTAAAAAAACTTAAAGGTTTATTTGTCATGAAGAAATAGAGCTTTATTTCCGTTCATAGTTTAAAGTCATTTATAACTAATAACTAATAACTAATAACTAACAACTGAAAGCTAACAAATAGTTACGATAAGTAAAATTTGTGCAATTTATACTTACTTTATGTAGTATTTATTGCACTTTTTTTATTATCTTCGCAGTTTGAAAAATATTATTAGTATGCAAGAGAAGAAAACTAACGGCAAGAGTGCTATTTTATTGATGCACTGTCCCGACCAACCGGGTATTATTGCTGTTATGACAGAATTTATCACAAAGAATGGGGGTAATATTCTTTACCTCGACCAATATGTTGATCGTACCAACAAGATATTTTTTATGCGATTGGAGTGGGATTTGACTAATTTCATTATCCCGCAAGAGAAGATTGAAGAGTTCTTCGGCACTCTTTATGGTCAGAAATATAATATGGATTTCAAACTTTATTTCAGCGACCAAAAGCCAAGAATGGCAATCTTTGTTTCAAAAATGTCGCATTGTATATACGATTTGCTTGCTCGCTATGCAGCGGGAGAGTGGGACGTTGAAATTCCTATTATTGTAAGCAACCACCCCGATATGGAGGTTGTAGCTAAACAATTTGGTATTGACTATGCTTATTTCCCAATTACTAAAGAGAATAAAGCTGAGCAAGAGGCTAAGGAGATAGCATTATTAAAAGAGAAGGGCGTAACTTTTATTGTTCTTGCCCGTTATATGCAAATTCTTTCGCCTGAGTTTATCAACTTGTTCCCCAATAAAATTATTAATATTCATCACTCTTTCTTACCTGCGTTTGTAGGTGCAAAGCCTTACCATGCAGCGTTTGAGCGAGGGGTTAAACTTATTGGTGCAACAAGCCACTATGTTACAAGCGATTTAGATGCTGGTCCTATTATTGAGCAGGATATTACTCGCATCTCGCACAAAGATACTATCGACAATCTTGTAGGCAAGGGTAGAGATTTGGAAAAGATTGTTTTATCTCGCGCGGTTGCTAAGCATATTGAAAGAAAAATTCTTGTTTATAAGAATAAGACAATAGTTTTTAATTAATAATCTCAATGAAAGTTGTAATAATTAAGTATAATGCAGGTAATATATACTCTGTATATTGCGCTCTAAAAAGAGTTGGCGTTGATGCTGTTATTACTGACGACAAAGAGATTATTAAGAGTGCCGACAAGGTTATTTTCCCGGGAGTAGGCGAAGCAGCCTCAACAATGAAGTACCTTAAAGAACATGGGTTAGATGTTTTGATTAAAGGTCTTAAACAACCTGTTTTAGGTATTTGTATAGGTATGCAGTTGATGTGTAGCCACTCAGAGGAGGGCGATGTTGATTGTTTAGGTATTTTTGATGCGGAGGTTAAACGTTTTGTTCCTGAGTGCCACGAACATAAAGTTCCGCACATGGGTTGGAATAGTCTGTTTGATATAGACAATTCGGTGTTTAACTGCAACATCAATAACGAGTTTGTATATTTTGTACATAGTTATTATGTACCTATATGTAATAATAGTGTTGGCAAATGCGATTATATTCAGCCTTTTAGTGCTATTCTTAAAAAGGACAATTTTTATGCAACCCAATTCCATATTGAGAAGAGTGGCAGTATTGGAGAGAATATTTTAAAAGGCTTTTTAAATTTGTAAGTGATAGTTTATGATTGAACTTGTTCCTGCCATAGATATTATTGATGGCAAATGTGTAAGGCTTTCGCAAGGCGACTACAAACAAAAAACTATCTATTCGGCTCAACCCGAAGAGATGGCTAAGATTTTTGAGGGTAGCGGTGTTAAGCGTTTGCATGTTGTTGATTTGGACGGAGCAAAAAGCAAACATATTGTCAATTATAAAGTTCTTGAACGCATTGCTACTCAAACATCGTTGGTTATTGATTTTGGCGGTGGATTAAAGAGTGATGAGGATCTGAGAATTGCTTTTGAGAGCGGAGCTTCGATGGTTACAGGTGGCAGCATTGCTGTTAAAGAACCAGAAACCTTTTTATCGTGGATTAAAAGATACGGTGCTGATAAAATTATTTTAGGTGCTGATGCCAAAGATAAAAAAATTGCCGTAAGTGGTTGGCAAGAAGACTCTGATTTAGAGTTAATAGAGTTTGTTAAGGGCTATTTAAGTTTAGGAGTTAAAAAGTGTATTACTACAGATATTAGCAAAGACGGAATGCTTAAAGGTCCTTCAATTGAACTATATAAAGAGATGTTGGAGAAACTTCCCGATTTGTATATTATTGCAAGTGGCGGTGTTTCATCAATGTCAGATATTGAGGCTTTGGAGTGCGCTTCAATTCCTGCTGTTATTTTTGGTAAAGCTTTTTACGAAGGACGTATTACTATTAAAGATATTGAAAATTATATAATTGCAAACAAATAAGAGTATGTTGGCAAAAAGAATTATACCATGTTTGGACGTCAAGGACGGAATGGTAGTTAAAGGTGTAAATTTCGTCAATTTCAGAAACGCAGGAGACCCTGTTGAACTTGGCAAACAATATAGCGAACAAGGTGCTGATGAACTTGTGTTCTTAGATATTACTGCTTCGTACGAAGGTCGCAAAACGTTTACTGAGGTTGTTAAACGAGTGGCTGAGAATATAAACATTCCGTTTACTGTGGGTGGAGGTATTACTGAATTATCAGATGTTGAGCGACTTTTAAATGCAGGTGCTGATAAGGTTTCGTTAAACTCTTTGGCTCTTAAAAATCCTCAGATTATTGACGATATCGCTAAAAATTTTGGTGCGCAGGTTTGTGTGGTTGCCATTGACGCTAATTACGAAAACGATATGTGGCGTTGCTACATTAATGGCGGACATGTTCCTACAGATAAGGACCTTTTCTCGTGGGCTAAAGAGGCTGAGAGCAGAGGTGCCGGCGAAATTTTGTTTACAAGTATGAGTCACGATGGTATGAAGATTGGTTTCCCCAACGAGGCTCTACGTACTTTGAGCGAAACTTTAAACATTCCGGTTATTGCATCGGGTGGTGCAGGATCAATGAAAGATTTTAAAGATGCTTTTGAATTGGGTAAAGTTGATGCGGCTCTTGCTGCAAGCGTTTTCCATTTTGGAGAGATTAAAATTCCTGAGCTAAAAGCATATCTTGCCGAGAATAATATTTGTGTAAGACTTTAACAATTTAATATATAATGAAACTTGATTTTGAGAAAATGGGAGGCTTAATCCCTGCTATCATACAAGATAGTTGCACAGGCAAAGTGCTTATGCTTGGTTTTATGAACGAGAAGGCACTTGCAAAAACTCAAGAGATTGGAAAGGTTACCTTTTATAGCCGCACTAAAAACAGATTGTGGACTAAAGGTGAAACAAGTGGAAACTTTTTAAATGTTGTATCTATTGCTGCCGATTGCGACAATGATACTCTTTTGATTAAGGTTAAACCTGTTGGCCCGGTATGCCACACGGGTAGCGATACTTGCTTTGGCGAGGTAAATGATACAGACCTTTTCTTTTTATCATATTTGCAAGATTTTATTGATCGTCGCAAACAAGAGATGCCCGAAGGTTCTTACACCACTTCGTTGTTTAAGAAGGGAGTTAACCGCATGGCTCAAAAGGTGGGCGAAGAGGCTGTTGAGACTGTTATTGAAGCTACCAACGGCTCTGATGAGGGATTCTTATATGAGGCATCGGACCTTATATATCACTTGATTGTATTGCTAACTTCAAAAGGCCATAGAATTGAGGAGTTGGCTCAAGAACTTAAAAAACGCCATAAAGAGTAATTCAAAAGAATATGGAGGGAGAGTTGTTAATTAATTACGAGGGTGTTGATGTTTACCGCAAGGACCTTAATGTTTTGCGTAATATCAACTTTAAATTAAAAGCAGGAGAGTTTGTCTATTTTATAGGTAAAGTGGGTAGCGGAAAGAGTAGCTTGCTTAAAACTTTTTATGCTGATGTTAAGGTTGATACAGGCAGTGCCATGGTTTTTGATTATGATATGACATCTCTTCGTAAAAAGGATATTCCCCAACTGAGACGTAAGGTGGGAATTGTATTCCAGGATTTTCAACTTTTAACTGACCGTTCGGTTCAGGAGAACCTTGAGTTCGTGCTAAAAGCTACAGGGTGGAAAGATAAAGTTGAAATTGCCGAGCGTATTGAAGAGGTTTTAACCATGGTTGGCATGCAAACCAAGGCATATAAAATGCCTCATGAGTTATCAGGTGGCGAACAACAACGTGTTGTTATTGCAAGAGCTATGCTTAACTCACCTAAAATAATTCTTGCCGATGAGCCTACAGGAAACCTTGACCCCGAAACAGGTAACAAAATTGCTCAGTTGCTACACGATATTTGCAGCCAAGGTACATCTGTTATAATGACAACTCATAACCTCAATATTGTAAACGACTTTCCCGGTAGGGTTGTCAAATTTGAGGATAAACATATTACTGAATTTATCACCGAAAATAAAAACGAATAATATATACTGAAAAATGAAAGTATTAAAGTTTGGCGGAACTTCAGTTGGTTCTGCACAGCGAATGAAAGATGTTGCTAAAATTATTTGCAACGGCGAACAAAAAATTGTTGTTCTTTCTGCAATGTCGGGAACTACCAATACATTGGTAGAAATTTCAGACTATCTATACAAGAAAAATCCCGAAGGTGCTAATGAAATTATAAATGCACTTCAGAAAAAATATGACAATGTTATTAACGAGCTTTTCTCTACCGAAGAGTGCAAAATTGCCGCTAAGGAGAGATTAAATCTTAATTTTGAGCTTATTCGTTCGTTTACAAAATCGTTGTTCACACTATTTGAAGAGAAGGTTGTGTTGGCTCAAGGAGAGTTAATGTCAACTGCTCTTGTTAATATGTATTTGAACGAGATTGGTGTTAAATCGGTATTAATCCCTGCTCTTGATTATATGCGCATCGATAAAAACGATGAGCCTGATACACTTTATATTAAAGAGCATCTCCCAAAACTTTTGGAGAGCGAGAAAGATGCTGAAATATACATTACACAAGGTTATATATGCCGTAACCCCTACGGTGAAATTGACAACCTAAAACGTGGTGGTAGTGACTATTCAGCTTCGTTGATTGGTGGTGCTATACAAGCTGAGGAAATTCAAATTTGGACAGATATTGACGGTATGCACAACAACGACCCAAGAATTGTTGAGGGAACAAAACCTGTTCGTCAACTATTCTTTGAAGAGGCAGCAGAGTTAGCATATTTTGGTGCAAAGATTTTGCATCCAACTTGTATTTTGCCGGCAAAAATCAACAACATTCCCGTTCGCTTGTTAAACACAATGCAACCCGATGCTCCAGGCACTACAATTTTCAACCAATCGGAGAGCAGAACTATTAAAGCTGTTGCAGCTAAAGATGGTATTACTGCCATTAAAATCAAATCGGGCAGAATGTTATTGGCTTACGGATTCTTACGTAAGGTATTTGAGATATTTGAGAGCTACCGTACTCCTATTGATATGATTACCACATCAGAGGTTGGTGTATCGGTAACTATCGACAATACTAAATATCTTCAAGAGATTCTTGATGACCTTAAAAAATTTGGCACTGTTACCGTTGATAAGGATATGGTTATTATATGCGTTGTGGGCGACTTGGAGTGGAACAACGTAGGTTTTGAAACTAAAGTTATGGACGCCATGAGAGATATTCCTGTACGCATGGTTTCGTATGGCGGTAGCAACTATAACATTTCAATGTTGATTAAGGCAGAAGATAAATGTCGTGCCTTAAACTCTTTAAGTAAAGAACTTTTTTAGTCTAAATATTTAATACCTAATTTATGAGAGAAGTAATGAGGGATTTCCCAATTGAAAAGTTTGAGAATATTCAAACTCCCTTTTACTACTACAATACTCAGTTGCTAAAAGAGACTCTTGATGTTATCAACAGCGAGACCTCTAAATTTGACAACTACCACGTGCACTACGCAGTTAAGGCCAATGCCAACCCTGTAATCTTAGGCATTATTAAAGATGCCGGTTTGGGAGCCGACTGTGTTAGCGGTGGAGAGGTTGAGGCGGCTCTGAAAGCCGGTTTTACTCCCGATAAAATTGTATTTGCCGGAGTTGGCAAAAGCGATTGGGAGATCACTCTTGCTTTGGAAGCCGGCATTAGTTGTTTCAATGTTGAGTCAATTCCTGAGTTGGAGAACATTAATAGAATAGCAAAGGAGATTGGGAAATGTGCCTCTGTTGCTCTAAGAATTAACCCAAATGTCGATGCTCATACACATAGCTACATAACAACAGGGCTTAGCGAAAATAAATTTGGCATTGATATTTCAATGATTGATAATGTCTTAGAATCTCTAAGTAAATTATCAAATATAAAACTTGAGGGTTTACATTTTCATTTTGGTTCACAAATAACCGATATGGACTCTTTCCGCAGTCTTGCCATTAGGATAAATGAGATACAGGAAATCTTTTATCGCCGAATGGTTATAGTTGATAATATCAATGTTGGCGGTGGTTTAGGCGTTGATTATCAGAACCCCGATATAAATCCTGTTCCAGATTTTCATGCATATTTTGAGACATTCCGCAAACATCTTGTTTTAAGGCCCAAACAGCATCTTCATTTTGAATTAGGTCGCTCGGTAGTATGCCAATGCGGTAGTTTAATTTCAAAAGTTCTTTATGTAAAAGAGGGGGTAGGGAAGAAGTTTGCTATTCTTGATGCAGGCATGACCGACTTAATACGTCCAGCCTTATATCAAGCATATCATAAGATTGAAAACATTTCATCAAATGCAGAAAAAGAGGCATACGATGTTGTAGGTCCAATATGCGAATCGTCAGACTGTTTTGGTAAAGCTGTTGAGTTAAACAGTACAAAACGAGGCGACTTGATTGCTATACGTTCTGCCGGTGCATACGGCGAGATTATGGCATCGCAATATAACTGCAGAAGGCTTCCGAAACCTTATTTCTCAGATAAAATATAGGCAAATTTTATAAATGATATTTATTAGCAATTAGGGGTTATTAATTAAATTAATAGCCCCTAATATTCATCTCTTCACGAAGCAAAGCACTTATTCCTAAATTTATAAATTACTCAAAACGTATAGTCTCTGCAGGTTTTATTTTTGATATAATATAGGTTGGGATTGTTACCATTACAAGCAATATCAATACAGATCCAATATTTAAGAGTATCAATAACCACCAATTAAATTCAATTGGAACCTCTGATATATAATATGTTTCGGCATCAAGTTTAAGAACCCCAAAGTAATATTGTATTGCACACAATCCTAATCCAACAATATTACCCCATACCAAACCTTTTGCTATAAGATAAGAAGATAGATGTAAGAAAGTTTGACGAATTGTTTTATCTGTAGCACCTAAAGCTTTTAATGTACCTATCATAGCAGTTTTTTCAAGGATTATAATTAACACTCCCGATATAATTGTAAAGCCTGCAACAAGCGACATCAGAACAATAATTATCCACACATTCATATCCAACAATTCTAACCAGTTGAATAGTTGGGGATTAATATCAAAAGCTGACTCTACGAAGTAAGATACTCCATAAGTATCAGTATCTCCTATGATTGAATATCTTAAATCTGATGCAAAATTTTGAACATTATCAAAATCCTTTAATTTTATTTCAAGGGTGGTATATTGATCAGCATTCCAATTATTTACACTTTGTAATACTCTCAAATCGCATAGAGCATAATAGGTATCATATTCGGCAAAGTTTGTATTATATATACCCGAAACGTTAAATTTACGAACCTTTACTTTATCGTCTTTAATAAAGTAACACAATACTGAACCACCTACATTCAGTTGTAATTTTGATGCAATACGTGAAGATAATAGGATATTTTTTGAAGGTATTGAATCTGATAATATGGGTAAATCTCCCTCAATTAAAGCCTCTCTAAAAAAAGCGTTATCATACTCTTTATCAATACCTTTTAGTATTATTCCGCCAAAATCATTGTCGGTTTTAAGAACGGCAGATTGCTCAACACATTTTCCTAACGTAAGGACTTCTGTTGATGAATTTAGAATGTTACATATTGAATCACTAACAGCAATTGGCGTTGAGTTGGTTGTTAGTTGGTCTGTTATCCCCGTTATACGTACATGTGAAGAAAAACCAATTGCCTTTTCGCTAACCTGATTTTTAAAACCCACAACAATTGCAAGAGCCACAATCATTGTTGCAACACCAAGAGCAACTCCTATTGTAGCAATTTTTACGGCAGGAGTACTCTTTTTTTCGCTACCGCCCAAATGAACTTTTTTAGCTATATAAGCGGCTATTTTCATAAAGTTCTGCCGGGATATGCCTCTAATGCTTTTTCCAATACAACAACTGCTTTTGCCAACTCTTCTTTATTTAATGCGTATGCAATACGTACTTCGTTTTTACCAAGTCCGGGGGTAGTATAAAATCCTGAACCGGGAGCCATATATACGGTTTGTCCCTCATACACAAAGTCGCTCAAGCACCATGCACAGAATTTGTCTGCATCATCAACCGGAAGTTTTGCCATAGTATAAAAAGCGCCCATTGGCATTGGAGTATAGCAACCGGGTATTTTATTTATTGCATCAATAAGGAAGTTACGTCTCTCAATATATTCGTTATATGTATTATCAAGATACTCTTGAGGTGCATCAATTGATGCTGCCGCAACAATTTGTCCCAATAGTGGGGGAGACAAACGGGCTTGACAGAATTTCATTACATTGTTACGCAACTCTTTATTTTTCGTAACCAAAGCACCTATACGAATACCACACTCACTATAACGTTTTGAGACAGAATCAATCAAAACAACATTATCATCAATACCTTCAAGATGTAAAGCTGATATATATGGCGCATATGTATATGTAAACTCCCTGTAAACTTCATCAGAGAATAGGAACAAGTTATATTTCTTTACTATATCTCTTAATCGGTTCATCTCTTTGGGAGTATATATGTATCCTGTCGGATTATTTGGATTACATATTAAGATACCTTTTGTTCGTTCATTTATAAGTGCCTCAAATTTATCGAACGAAGGTAGGGTAAAACCATCTTCAATAGTAGATGGAATTGTACGAATAACAGCTCCTGCCGAAATAGCAAATGCCATATAATTTGCATATGCAGGTTCCGGCACAATTATTTCATCGCCGGGATCCAAGCATGCCATAAATGCAAACAACACTGCCTCTGAACCACCTGTTGTTACAATAATATCGTCAGTAGTTACCTCAATATTAAAACGAGAGTAGTATTTTACAAGTTTCTCTCTTAATAACAAATAACCTTCACTCGGACTATACTCCAATATTTTACGGTCAATATTACGTACCGCATCAATTCCCACTTTAGGAGTGTGAATATCGGGCTGTCCGATATTAAGATGATATACTTTAACCCCTCTCTTCTTTGCTTCGTTTGAAAGAGGCACAAGTTTACGAATAGGTGATTGAGGCATTATCTCGCCTCTGTTTGATATTTTAGGCATTATCTATTACTCTTTATTAAAATGAGAAACTATTATAATTCTCTCATCTTATAGAAGCTGTTTATATTTTATTTCGGAATTATTTGAGAGCTATTTTAGAATAGATTTTCTTTGTTATTTTGCAGGGAATAGCGGGCTATTTCCAAAAGATATCAAAGAAGAGATGCCTAAAACAGACTCAAAGAAACCGAAACGAAGTCGCAAATATAGAAAACTTTTTCAATAAAATTTTAAACAGCTTCTTAATAAGATTACAAAATTAAAACTATTTACAAAATAATGCAACAAAAATACGAGTAAGCGAGCGAAATAATATCAAGTTTACTTGAATATTTCACAGCGAGCGCAAGTATTTTCGGGGTTTTACCCCAAAGATACGAGTAAGCGAGCGAAATAATATCAAGTTTACTTGAATATTTCACAGCGAGCGCAAGTATTTTCGGGGTTTTACCCCAAAGATACG
>JAZNCN010000027.1:0-49695 GCA_045587545.1 Candidatus Caccoplasma sp. | reverse complement strand
CTCATATTTAAGGTCGTCACTTACTTCTGCCTCGGTACGACCCATATAAGTTGATGTTGCCCACCAACGCCATGTTGGCATATAGTCTTGCATACCTATATTATACCACTCAGTATCTGCGTGACGCTCTCCTGCTACATTAAAGAAGTTTCCGTTACCTAAGTTGAAGTTTGTTACAAATGGATCGGTTGACAAATCGCCTCCATCTTGACACATCAAAGTACTGCGTGCTGTTATAAATTGAGCCCAACCATATGCATTTGTTGACATTGAATTAAAACGTGTGGTTGATGTAATTTGAGGAGGATTAACAGGGTTTTTAGTTGAACCTGTAAACACGTTCTCCAATATCATTTGGTATGTTTTTTGTTGTTGTAGAGGATCTGATCCTCTCTCTCCACGAGTCTCATAAATCAGGTTGCGGTTGTGCGCACCCCAAATACCGATAGAGATGTTATAATTGTTTAGGGAAGTCCAGTTTCCTACCGCACCACCTGCTTGGTAATCAACACCCATGTGCACATCAAATGATGAACGTGTCGGGAAGTTAAGCGATACAGTATTTTGCGAGGTTGATAGTGATGCTCCGTAGTTTGTAAAATATACGGTTGATGTTGGTTTTCCGTTATAGTGGAACCAATCTTTATTTGTTCCGTCCAATGCCGCAGAACCTCCAAGTGATCCTTCATTGCTTGTGAGTGAATACCAACAGTTATGAAATGGCACTCCATAATCAGCAGCCTTTGTATAACAATCTCCTAAGAAGTTTTTCATACCGGTGTGGAAAGCCTGTCCTGAATATGGACCTCCAGACAAAGTTCCACTCCATGTAAACTCAGAGTTGAATCCCATTCCGTCAATTCCATAATATTTTAAGAATTTCAAGAATTTATCTGCACCTCCGGCATCAGTAAGAAGTTTTCTTAATAAGTAACCATATCCTGTACCATCTGATGTTGAGATGTATGCAGCCCATGCAATAGGTGCAAGACATGAGATTTTAACTCCGTTTTTGTGACAAACATCAAGCATTGTTGCCGGCATACTCATTAGAGGAGCTGTCCAGTTACCCCAAATATCGGTATAACTCCACATTGTCCATACCTCTCCTCCAAAAAAATATGAAGGAAGAGCATTCCAACCATCTCCTCCTATTGGACACCACCACAAGAGTTTACGCTCCGGAGTTTGTGTAGGACGAACTTGTGTTTGTGCATTTGTAAATCTTTGACGAGGTTTAATACGAGAGATATTAAAGTTCTCATTTTCCTCTGCCTCTGCGTCAAGACCTTTATAGAATGCTTGACCAGGAGACCACGCTGAATAAGCATTACCCCACGCTGTTTCTCCCAAACCAATTTTTACATATTGTTCGTGCTGTGGAGCAGCTTGCGAAAAGACCAACATCGGTAAAAATGCCAATGCAGCAAATAGTAATCTTCTTTTCATTTTTTAAACAATTTGGTTGAACATGTTTTAATTACAAAAAAATAATCCTATTTTATAATTTGCAATTATAATAATTTATTATTGGATATACAATTTTATTTATATCAAAAATCACTTATAAATATTTTTTTAAATAGTTGTAAAATAAAAAAAGAGTGAGAGATTTCTCACTCTTTTGGTTGTCCATGAGGGACTCGAACCCCCACTGGCAGAGCCAGAATCTGATGTGCTACCATTACACCAATGGACAATCTTGTTTTTACAATGCAAAAGTAATATTATTAGCGAATAATTACAATTTTACAATCATTTTTATATCAAAATTATGCTTTTTCATCTAACGCCGACGCTACTCTCTGATAACTTTCTTCAACTAATTTATCCATATCATATCCTTCGGCGGGTGGCAGAATAGGCTCATGTATTTGCAGTGTTAACTTTCCCGGATTTACCATAAAGGAGTTCTTTGATAAAATCCTATATGAACCATTTATTGTAAGAGGAACTACGGGCATATTTAAATCTACCGCCAATTGAAATGCTCCTCGTTTAAATTTTTTTATTTTTCCGTCAGATGAGCGAGTTCCTTCAGGGAAAACAACTACAGACATTCCTCCTTGAAGAGTCTTTTTAGCCTCCTCTATCGTACGCTTAATTCCTTTAGGATTTGTACGATCAACAAATATATGTTTTGCAGACTCACACGCTTTTCCTACCATAGGTACTTTACGAAGCGTATGTTTCATTATCCATTTAAAATTATGATTTAAATAGCCATATACAAGAAATATATCATATGCTCCTTGATGATTTGCGACAAAGACATACGATTCATTATCTTTTATATTCTCACGCCCCTTAACTTCTACTCTCACAAGAGATATCCAACAAAATAATTTTGACCATATTTTAGGCGGATAATATCCCCAAAACGACGCATCTCCCAAAATACCACCTATTATTACCGTTGTCGTTGTTAAAATAGTGATAAGCAACAATAATGGGATCATTATAAATATCTCATAAATAATCAAAAAGATTTTCATAGTGTATGTATATTTATTTAACGACACAAAAGTAATACTTATATATCAATTATACATTATAAATTATGCTATTTTTAAATTTAATGTACAAGAATAGAACATTTACGACATACTCTTAAAATAAAATTTGTATCTTCGCATCATATATTTTTTTAAAGATGATACTTTTTCCGAATGCAAAAATAAATTTAGGTCTGAATATTGTCTCTAAAAGAGATGACGGATACCATAACATAGAGTCTGTATTTTACCCTATACCCATTTATGATGTATTAGAAGTTACGCCATCAGCCAACAACATTTTTTTTGAGTTAGAGGTAATAGGAATGGAGAATGACGGGAAACAAAATCTCGTAGAAAAAGCATACAGAGCCATAGCTCAAAAATACTCATTGCCAAATATTTCGGTTGTGCTGAAAAAGAACATTCCATTTGCAGCCGGGCTTGGTGGAGGTTCGGCAGATGCAGCATTTATGTTAAATGCTCTCAATGAATTATACTCATTAAATATAGATATCAAAGAGCTACATAAAGTTGCCGCTTCAATAGGTGCTGATTGCCCATTTTTTCTATACAATACACCCATGTATGCAGAGGGAATAGGAACAGATTTTTCCAAGGTCGATTTGAATCTGAAAGGAAAATATCTTGTTCTTATAAAACCCGATATTGCAATATCAACCGCTGAAGCTTATTCGGGAGTTGTTCCTCAAAAAAGCGAGAAAGATATAAGAGATATTATAAAACTTCCTGTCTCCGAATGGAAATATTTCCTAAAAAACGACTTTGAAAATTCCCTATTTAAAAAACATACAAGATTAAAAGAGATTAAAGAAATACTATACTCAAATGGAGCAACATATGCTTCAATGTCCGGTTCGGGGTCCTCAATATTTGGTATATTTGACAATACTCCAACAAAAGAGAGAATTATTAATATGATAAACAAAAAAGAAAAAATCTATTTTAAAATATTATAATTACATAAAGAGGCTTTAGCTATAGCCATTATAATTAATCTCCTATAAATCAAACAAGAAAAATATAATTTATTTTAAAAATAGTTTCAATTAAATTTGTTTATATACTTTTTTACTATTAACTTTGCAAACTGAAATTAGAACATATAAAAACTCTACTTAATAGAGTCTAATAAAACACAGATAAACACAGTAAACATGAAAAAGCATCTATTTATTTCAGTTGTAATAATATTATTATCAACAAATATATTTGCTCAAGCATGGCCTTCAAGCGATGCTACACGTCCATCTTTCAGTGGTTTTGGATTATCCATGGAAGATGAAGGCGAAACCATCTTCAGCGAAGAAGATACAAACTCGCCTCAATCTTTCGCAGGAGATTATATAAAGTCTGCCGATGACGGTTTCGGAGAAGGAGATCTTGATGATCCCGGCTACAAGACTCCTATCGTAGAGAGTATTTTAGGCCTTTTTGGATTAGGAGCAGTTTATGTTTTGAGACTCTTCTCTAAAAAGAAGAAAAAAGACGAATAATTGACAACATTATTAATATAATTATAGGGAAATGAGAAACAATATTGTTTCTCATTTTTTTTGTTATTGGGAAGAGAGTAAGGAGAACTGATTACTGATAAGAAAAAAAAATGCATCTCTCAAATTGCACAAAAACGATATTTTTGAGTATATTTGCAAAGTTTTTTGCACAATTATAAATTATTTACATTACTAATAATGTATTATTTTTATTAAAGAGTTATATTTGCAAATAGCGTTAAACATCTATTGTTTGATTATATATGTTTAACCATTATACTTTTTATAAGAGTATAAATTAACATTGAAACTTATAAAATTAGTAATAAATAAACAAAAAAGAAATGGCATTAAAGATTGTCGTACTTGCAAAACAAGTACCCGATACCAGAAATGTGGGCAAAGATGCAATGAAAGAAGACGGCACTGTTAACCGTGCAGCTCTTCCTGCAATTTTTAACCCAGAGGATTTGAATGCTTTAGAACAAGCGTTACAACTCAAAGAGAAAAATCCCGGAACAACAATCACGTTGTTAACTATGGGTCCCCCCAGAGCAGCCGATATTATTCGCGAAGGTCTTTATCGCGGAGCTGACGGCGGAGTATTATTAACAGACCGCGCTTTTGCAGGAGCCGATACATTGGCAACCTCATATGCTCTATCTTGTGCCGTTAAAAAAATTGGCGACGCAGATATAATTATTTCAGGACGTCAGGCTATTGATGGAGACACAGCTCAAGTAGGGCCTCAAGTTGCAGAGAAACTTGGAATACCTCAAGTTACTTATGCCGAGAAGATTGTTGCTGTTGAAAATGGAGAGATTACTATTATCCGCCGTCTTGAACACGGAACAGAGACTGTTAAGGCAAAACTTCCTCTTTTGGTTACAGTAAATGGTTCGGCTGATGAGTGCCGCCCCAGAAACACTAAGATGGTTCAACGTAACAAATATGCAAAGACTCCTTCTGAGAAAGCTACTTTAAGCGATTTATCTTTATATGAAAAGAGAACTTATCTAAACCTTGGAGAATGGAGTGCGGCAGATGTTGATGCAGACCTTACTCAAACAGGTCTTGCAGGTTCTCCCACAAAGGTAAAACAGGTAGAGAATGTTGTTTTCCAAGCTAAAGAGAGCAAACGTCTTACTCCTGCTGATGAGGAGATTGATGAGTTAATGAAAGAATTAATTACTAACCATACCATCGGCTAATTATGAATAATTTAATAGTATATTGCGAAATAGAGAACGGCATTGTAGCCGATGTAAGTTTAGAGTTGTTGACCAAAGGTCGCACTCTTGCTGATAAATTAGGTTGCCAACTTGAGGCTCTTGTTATTGGTTCAGAACTTTCAGGAGTTGAGAAGCAAATTTTCCCCTACGGAGCTGACAGAATTTATATGGCTGACGACAAACGTCTTGCCCCGTATACTTCTCTTCCTCATGCAGCAATCCTTACAGGTTTATTCAAAGAGATTAAACCTCAAGTATGTTTAATGGGTGCAACTTGTGTCGGACGTGATTTGGGTCCTCGAGTTTCTTCTGCTCTTCATAGTGGTTTAACTGCAGATTGTACATCACTTGAGATTGGACCTCACACCGACAATAAAAGTGGAAAAACTTATGAGAACCTTCTTTACCAAATACGTCCTGCATTCGGAGGAAACATTGTAGCAACAATTGTAAACCCCGATTGTCGCCCACAAATGGCAACTGTAAGAGAAGGCGTTATGAAACGTGAAATATACAACCCTGACCATACTGGCGAGATTGTAGCAATTGACGTTAATAAATATGTAAAAGATGAGGATTTTGTAGTTTCAATAATTGACAGGCAAATTGCTAAATCAAAAATAAACATAAAGGGTGCTCCTGTTGTTGTTGCCGGCGGATATGGTGTTGGCTCAAAAGAGAACTTCAAACTTCTTTACGATTTGGCAGCAGTTCTTGGCGGTGAAGTTGGAGCTTCACGTGCAGCAGTTGATGCAGGATATACTGAGCATGAGCGTCAAATTGGTCAAACAGGTGTTACTGTTCGTCCTAAATTATATATTGCATGCGGTATATCTGGACAAATCCAACACATTGCAGGAATGCAAGATAGTTCAATTATTATATCTGTAAATACAGATCCTGAAGCTCCAATCAACAGTATTGCCGACTATGTTATAACAGGTAGTGTTGAAGAGGTTCTTCCTAAATTAATTAAATATTACAAGAAAAACAGCAAATAACGATATGGCAAATTTCTATTCGGATAATGCGGATCTAAAACATCATCTTAATCACCCGATGATGCGTCGTCTTGTTCAGTTGCACGAGCGCAACTTTACTGAGGCGGAGAAATACGACTACGCTCCTCTTGATTTTGAGGACGCAATGGATAGTTACGAAAAAGTTCTTGAGATTGCAGGAGAGATAAGCGGAGAGATTGTTGCTCCTAATGCAGAGAGTGTTGACCAAGAGGGTCCTCACGTTATTGACGGACACGTCAAATACGCATCGGCTACTGAGAAAAACCTTGACGCTCTTGTAAAAGCAGGTCTTATGGGTATATCTCTTCCTCGTCAATATGACGGACTTAACTTTTCTCTTGTTCCCTACATCATGGCTGCCGATATGGTAAGTCGTGCAGATGCAAGTTTTGTAAATATTTGGGGATTGCAGGATTGTGCAGAAACTATTAATGAGTTTGCTAATGAAGAGCAAAAAATGAAATATCTTCCACGAGTATGTGCGGGAGAGACAATGGCTATGGATTTGACCGAACCCGATGCCGGTTCTGACCTTCAAGCAGTAATGTTAAAAGCTACATACTGCGAAGAAGATGGCACTTGGAGATTAAATGGAGTTAAACGTTTTATCACTAACGGTGACGGACATATAGGCCTTGTTTTAGCTCGTTCTGAAGAGGGATCAAAAGACGGACGTGGATTATCGATGTTCATATATGACCGTAATGACGGTGGCGTTGTTGTTCGCCGTATTGAGAACAAAATGGGTATCAAAGGATCTCCTACCTGCGAATTGGTATTTAAAAATGCTAAAGCTGAACTTTGCGGAGAACGCCGTCTTGGTTTGATTAAATACGTAATGGCTCTTATGAATAGTGCGCGTTTGGGTATTGCCGCTCAATCAGTAGGTATTTCTGAGGCTGCTTATCGTGAGGCTCTTCAATATGCTAAAGAGCGCGAACAATTTGGCAAAGCAATCATAAACTTCCCCGCTGTAAGCGAAATGATTTCTTTAATGAAAGCCAAACTTGATGCCTCTCGCTCATTGCTTTATGAAACAACTCGTTATGTTGACCTTTACAAAACTCTTGAAGCTATTGCAAAAGAGCGTACATTAGAAAAAGAGGAGCGTATGGAGATGAAACAAGCTCAACGTAAAGCAGACGCTCTTACTCCTCTTGTTAAAGGTATGAGTAGTGAGTATTGCAACCAAAATGCTTATGACTGCGTACAAGTTCATGGCGGTTCCGGATTTATGAAAGATTACCCATGTGAACGTATCTACCGCGACGCTCGTATTACATCAATTTACGAAGGAACAACTCAATTGCAAGTTGTAGCTGCAATACGCCACGTTGGTAGTGGAACTTATATGAATATAATAAAAGAGTATGAGGCTATAGAGGTTCCTGCCGAATTGGCAGAAATGAAGGCTAAATTGGTGGCAATGACTGCATTGTATGAGAAGAGTGTTGCTACTGTTACAGCAGACAAAGATGCTCAATATATCGACTTCCATGCACGTCGCTTGGTTGAAATAGCAGGACACATTGTAATGGGTTACCTTCTATTACAAGATACAATGCGTAATGAATTGTTCAAACGTTCAACCGAAAACTATATCCGTTACGGAGAGGCTGAATGTAACAAAAATGCATCGTTCATAGAGAATTTCAAACCTGAAAGTATTGAAAATTATCTTAATAACTAAGACGTTGTTTAAATTTTATTTTAAGATAAATTTTGGAATAAATTTTTAAAACAGCTTGTAATAGCCATAAAAACTATATATTCAGAAGGTCGCTCTCAAAGGGCGACCTTTTGTTATATAAATATTTTTTTTTAACTTCGTAGAAACTATTTTGCAGATATGATAGAGTACATAAAAGGTAAAATTACAGAACTAACTCCTGCTAATGCCATATTGGAGAGTTTCGGTATTGGATATAACTTAAGTATATCACTTACAACTTTTTCGTTACTTAAAGAGGGAGAAGATGTTAAACTATATGTATATGAAGCAATAAGAGAAGATGCTCATTTACTATATGGTTTTGTAAATAAACGAGAAAGGGAATTGTTTACTCTACTTATATCGGTATCGGGTGTAGGACCAAATACTGCGCGCATAATATTATCATCATTTACTTCTGAAGAATTGGAGAGTATAATTGCCTCAGGTAATGTAGGATTACTCAAAGGAGTTAAGGGAATTGGGTCAAAAACCGCGGAAAGAATAATTGTTGACCTCAAAGATAAAATAAAAGTGGGTGATTCTACGTTTATAATAGGTACGCGTGCGGAACAAGAGGTTCAAGAGGAGACTGTTGCTGCTTTAGTTATGTTGGGATACCCCCAACCAGCTGCAAAAAAAGTGGTACAAAAGCTATCAAAAGAGAACCCAAATTACAAAGTGGAAGAACTTGTCAAAGCTGCTCTTAAAGCATTATAATACAAACCGTTCCACTTTTGTAACTAAAACAGAAGAGGTACGGTTTATTAATGAAAAGAGTTCAATTACTAATAATAATATTTGCAATTATTGCTATGAGCGGAATAGGTTTCTATTCGGCTTTTGCGGCATATAATTATGTAAATGAAATTGAACTTCAGGATATAATTTCTACAGATACTATAAGTGTAAGTGGTACACCTCAAAAGCCAAAACACGAAAAACCTCGCTATTCGGTAAAAAAAACAACCATTGAAGACTACCGTGATTTAAGTTCTGTTGCTCCTGCAGACTTAAAGACTCCAGAAAATATAAAATCAGAGTTTGAATATGACCCAGTTACAGGGTGTTACGTTCTAAGAAGCAGAGTTGCAGGCATGGAAATTTCAACTCCAATGATGCTTACTCCTAAAGAGTATAATGACTACTCACTTAGAAAATCAATGCAGGCATACTATCATGAGAAAAACAACGAGAATATCAAAGGAGGCAAAAAGAAATTTGATATTTTTGATATGCAATTTAACATAGGTCCATTAGATAAAGTATTCGGACCCGGTGGCGTAAAAATCACAACTCAAGGTTCGGCAGAGTTAGTAATGGCAATAAAAACCAATAAAACAGACAATCCTGCCTTATCAATGGAGGCTCGTAAAAAAACATATTTTGATTTTGATGAAAAGATACAAGCAAATATAAAAGCTTCGGTGGGGAATAAATTAAATTTCTCAATGAACTACAATACTGATGCAACTTTCAGTTTTGACTCTCAAAAACTTAATCTTAAATATGAGGGAGAAGAGGACCAAATAATTAAGAGTATTGAGGCAGGTAACGTAAGTATGACAACAAACTCCTCTCTTATTCAAGGCGGAACATCGTTATTTGGTATAAAAACTCAATTACAATTTGGTAAATTAACCCTTACGGCTCTTGTTTCGCAACAAGAAGCTGAATCAAAAAAGGTAAATTCAAAGAATGGTACTCAGGTTACCGAGTTTTCAATTGGAGCTGATAGATATGACGAAAACAGACACTTCTTTATTGCTCATAACTTCCGAGACAATTATGAGAGCAGTGTAGCAAAACTACCCTACATATCTTCGGGAGTTACCATAAACCGTATAGAGGTTTGGGTAACAAACAAAAAGAGCAGTTATGGAAATTCAAGAAACCTTGTAGCCTTTGCCGATTTGGGAGAGGAGAAGCAAGAGCATATATCAAACAGTCATTGGAGAGCAACAGGCTACAGAGCTCCTGCAAATGATGCAAACACACTATACAAAGAGATAGTTAACAACTATCCTGATGTAAGAAATATATCGTATGTTACACAAACACTTTCTGCACTTGAAGCATATGGCATAACCGGAGGTAAAGATTATGCAAAAATAGAGAGTGCAAGACGTCTTGAAGCAAGTGAATATACAATAAACAATCAATTGGGATATATATCTCTTAACCAACGTATAAATGCCGATGAGGTTCTTGCTGTAGCCTACGAATACACCAAAAACGGAGAGGTGTTTCAAGTTGGTGAATTTTCGTCAGATATTAGCGATGCGTCATCAACTCTTATTGTTAAGATGCTTAAATCAACAACAGTTATGACATCTGAACCAATTTGGGATCTTATGATGAAAAATATATACTCTCTTGAAGCATATCAACTTCAAAAAGAGAAGTTCAAGTTACAAGTATATTTCCGCAATGACACATCAGGAACACAAGTTACATATATGTCAATTGGAGACATAAAGGGCAAACAGCTTATAAAAGTCATGAATCTTGACCGTTTGGATTCAAAAAACGAACCCAACCCTGATGGTATATTTGACTATGTTGAAGGATTTACCGTTACTTCATCAAAAGGTAAAATCATATTTCCGGTTCTTGAGCCATTTGGTTCTCATCTTAAAAAGATGATAGGAGGTTCTGTCCCCGATATTGACAAATATATATATCAAGAGCTTTACGACTCAACCCAAACAGTCGCAAAACAATTCACCGACAAAAATAAATTTTCACTACAAGGAGAATATAAAGCATCGTCCGGCAATACCATTCAGCTGAACTCAATGAATGTAGCAAGAGGTTCGGTTAAAGTAACTGCCGGAGGTGTTACTCTTGTTGAAAATGTTGACTATACCGTTGATTACACAATGGGAACAGTTACCATAATCAATCAAAGCTACGCCGAAGCAGGAAGTAATATACAAGTATCTCTTGAAAGTCAGGAGATGTTTAATATGCAACGGAAAACACTGGTTGGTCTTGATCTTAACTATGCTTTTAATAAAAATTTCAGGATTGGCGCAACCATAATGCATATGGGAGAGAAGGCTCTAACTGAAAAACTAACCGTGGGTAATGAGGTAATAAACAATACCATATGGGGAATTAACACTTCATATACTACTGAATTCCAATGGCTGAGTAATTGGTTTAATAAAATCCCTACTGTTAATGCAACTGCACCTTCTAAATTTACAATCAATGCAGAAGTAGCACAATTGATACCATCAACAAAAAAATCAAAAGCCGTATCATATATTGATGATTTTGAATATTCTCAATCTCAAAACGATATTCGTCTCCCCTACTCTTGGAACTTGGCTTCAACCCCTGCTATGTTCCCAGAATCAAAGCTTACAAACGATATAGAGTATGGTAAAAACCGCGCTCTATTCTCATGGTATTATATTGATAGATTATTTACTCAAAAGAATTCAGATTTAACTCCTGTTCATATAAAGAACGACCTTGAGCAGTTGTCAAACCACTATGTCAGAGAGGTTCTTTCGTCAGAAGTGTTCCCCAACAGAGAGTTAGGTTATGGAGAATCATCGCTATTGCAAGTATTAAATCTTTCATTCTATCCCACCGAGCGTGGACCTTACGCACTTGATGCTGTAAACATCAACCCCGACGGTACATTAAAAAATCCTGAAAAACGTTGGGGTGGAATAATGAGAAAGATGGACAATACCGATTTTGAATCGGCAAACATTGAATATCTTCAATTTTGGATGCTTGACCCCTTTATTTACGACAAAGATAACGGAGGATACCTTTATTTTAACTTTGGAGAGATTTCGGAAGATATTCTGAAAGATGGTAAAAAATCGTTTGAGAACGGACTACCTGCAGATAGGAATAACGATATGGTTGAAAATACCGTATGGGGTAAAGTATCACGACAACAATCTGTTACTTATGCTTTTGACAATAACTCATCTGCCCGTTCAGTTCAAGACGTCGGTTTGAACGGATTATCTTCAGATGAAGAGAGGGGATATGGAGAATACAAGAATTATTTGGAGCGTCTTCGTTTGGTATTATCTCCTGAAACGCAACAGAGATACCTTTATGACCAATTCTCTCCATTTAACGACCCTGCAGGAGATAAGTATCACTTTTATCGCGGAGCAGATTATGATGATACACAAACTTCTATTCTTGATAGATATAAACGTTATAACGGAACAGAAGGTAACTCTATATCTCCTGATGAGGCTTCAGATTCTCAATATCAATCATCAAGAAGCGTTCCTGATGTTGAGGATATAAATCAAGATAATACTCTTGATGAATATGAGCGTTATTATCAGTACGGAGTAAAAATTACTCCTGAAGATCTTGTTGTTGGTAAAAACTATATTACTGCCGAACAGGAGAGTTCTGTTACATTGCGTAACGGACAGAGGGCAACTGTAAAATGGTACCAGTTTAAAATTCCTTTGAAGGAGGTTACAGGTGATGGTAGCCATATGCCTCGCGAAACTGTTGGTTCAATACAAGATTTCAAAACTATTCGTTTTGCACGTTTATTTATGACAGGTTTCAAGAAGCAGATACACTTGCGTCTTGCATCTTTAGAACTTGTAAGAGGAGATTGGAGAAGTTATAACCTTCGTCTTCATAACGACGACAAGAGTGGAGGTACTTCTCTACCCGCAGAAGGAGACTTAGATATATCGGTTGTAAACATTGAAGAGAATGCGGGACAGAAACCCGTTAACTACGTTCTTCCTCCGGGAGTTACTCGTATCATATCGCCTGATCAATCTCAGATAACACAATTAAACGAACAGGCTATATCTTTGAAAGTTACAAACTTACCTTCAAAGAATGCTCGTGCAATATATAAGACTTCAGGGCTTGACGTCAGAAACTATGAGCGTCTTCAAATGTTTGTTCATGCTGAAAAACTAATTGATGACAAAACAAATCTTAAAAACGGAGAGGTAGCAGTATTTATAAGAGTTGGTTCAGATATTCGTTCAAACTACTACGAATATGAAGTACCACTTACTCTTACTCCGGAAGGGAATTACAATACATATAACAGTAACGACCAAGAGGCTGTATGGCCATCAAACAATATGATTGACATACCGCTATCTCTATTTACTGATGTAAAAAAACAACGTAATCTTGCAAAATCAAGAGGAGAGACAGGGGTATCATTTGCAAATCCCTACTCTATGTACAATCCTGAAAACCTAAAAAACAGAGTTACTGTAGTTGGTAACCCATCAATATCAAATATGGAATCAATTGTTATTGGTGTAAGAAACAACTCTGCAACAACTAAAGATGTTGTGGTATGGGTAAATGAATTACGTCTTTCAGGATTTAAGCAAGATGGCGGTTGGGGATTTAAAGCCGATGCTAACCTAAATATATCTGACCTCGCCACCATATCAGGAGGTACTCATATAGAGACTGCAGGATTTGGCTCTGTTGAACAAACTCTAAATGAGCGTAGAATGGAAGACTACTACCAATACAACTTCTCTTTTGTAGTTGATGCAGGTAGGTTCCTCCCTGAAAAAGCAAAACTTAAAGCACCATTATACTACTCATATTATGAGGAGAGGAATATGCCCAAATATAACCCTCTTGACGAAGACGTATTGATGAAAGATGCCTTGGAAGCGTGTGCGACAGAAGCTGAAAGAGATTCAATTAAAAATATTGCACTGGAGCGTTCAAGGACAAGAAGTTTCAGCCTCACAGGATTTAAATTTGACATACAAAGTAAAAAACCCATGCCCTGGGACCCTGCAAACTTAACTTTGAGTTACTCATGCAACAAGCAAGACAACCAATCAACAACAACTGAGTTTGAGAATTCTCGCGACAGGAGATTTAATCTTAATTACACATACACTCCTTTTATTAAACCATGGCAACCTTTTGCTAAGATTAAGAACGACTCTAAACATCTTGCACCATTTAAAGATATGGCTATAAATTATCTGCCAAGTTCTTTAAATTTCAGCACAAATATATCGCGTTTATATAACGAACAGCAGGAGCGTAATATTGAGAGCGATGCTTCGGCTAAATTACCCATATCTGTTAATAAAAACTTTTATTGGGACAGACAATTTTCAATTCAGTGGAATCCTTTAAAATGTACTACACTATCTTTCTCATCAATGACAAATGCTCATATTGATGAACCTGCTGGAGTGGTAAATAAGAAATTGTTCCCCGACGAGTTTAAGGCTTGGAAAGATACTGTTACCCAAAGTATTCTTAAACTTGGAACGCCTTGGAAATATAACCAATCGTTTAATGCAACACTAAACGTACCGTTATCAAAAAGCCCTATTATGGATTGGGTAAACCTTCAAGGAAATTATACGGCAAATTACACCTGGGACAGAGGTGCTTTTATTGATGAAAATACAATTGTTGGTAATACCATTAATAATAACTCTCAATTTAGTGTAACCGGAAAGTTCAATTTTGAGACACTATATAATAAGTCAAAATATTTGAAAGAGGTAAACCGTAAATTTTCAAGTTCATCAAAGAGCAGAACTACGAAAAAGAGCTCCACTCGAACCTCAACAACAAAGAAAAAAGATAATAAAAACAGTTTTGAACAAAAAGTAATATTAAGTAAAGATAGTGCTATAGTTATCAATCATAATTTGGATACTAAAAAATTACGTATAGTAGGACGTACCGAAGAAGGCAAACTATATGCATTAAAATATAAGGCAATAAACAAAAACAGCATACGTATAAACAACCTTGACAGCATAAGAGTAACTGTAAAGGTTGAACGTACTATACCCGTTACAAATAAAGAGGATAATAAACTATATAAAACAGGTCAATATCTGGCACGTTTTGCAATGATGCTTCGTAACGTGAATGTTCAATACAAACAAACAAGCTCTATGACATTGCCCTCTTTTACACCTAATGTATCAGATATTCTCGGACAAAGTACCGCAACAAGTTCTCTCTCTCCCGGTCTTGATTTCGCATTTGGTATGCCCGGAGCAAATTATCTAAATAAGGCCAAAGAGAATAATTGGGTAATAACCGGTGACTCATCATTGGTATCACCGGCAATAATGATGGAATCAAAAGACTTGATGATAGATGCTACTCTTGAACCTATTAAAGGTCTAAAAATTACTCTTACCGCTGCCTATTCAAAGAGCAACAATAGTCAGGTGCAATTTATGTTTGACGGAAGCCCTACAACAAGAGGTGGAAACTTTTCAATGACCACTATAGGATTAAAGGGAGTAATGAAAAAGATGAATGCCAATAACGGATATCAGTCTGATAATTTCGACAACTTCATTGCATTCCGTGATGTTATTGCAGGACGCTTGGAGAATGCATACAGGGGAGTTAAATACCCTTCAGCAAAATTCATTAATGACAAAATGCTTAATGGCAAACCTTATGACCCAAAGAATGGTTCAGTAAAGAAGAATTCGTCAGATGTAATGATTCCTGCATTCATTGCCGCATATACAGGTAAAGATATTAATAATATTGAACTTACAGCATTCCCAAGTATCAAGCACCTTCTACCAAACTGGCGTATTACTTACGACGGATTTGGAAAAATGAAGAAGATGAAAGATCACTTCAAAAGCTTTACTCTATCTCATGGTTATAGCTGTGTATATAGTGTAGGTTCGTTTACATCTTTCTTGAATTGGGTTGACGCCGGAGACGGTTACGGTTTTGTCAAAGACGAGCAAACAGGTTCTCCTATCCCATCATCACCATACGATATAGGTTCGGTTGTATTAACCGAGAGCTTTAACCCATTAATAGGTCTTGATATAACTTTGAAAAACAGTGTATCAATGAGGTCGTCATATAAAGACAGCCGAACTGTTACCCTCAATCCCTCATCGGGACAGATAGTTGAATCCTCATCACGCGAACTAACAGTTGGTGCAGGTTATACCTTCAACAATTTCAGATTTGGTAAAGGAGGAGCAAGAAATCCCGGAGGATTTAGTAGCGATTTAAAATTGCAAGCCGATTTCTCGTATAGAACTTCAACTGCATTGATACGTAAAATTGAGGAGTATTTTACTCAAGCAACATCAGGTACAAAAACAATATCAATAAAAGTTTCGGCAAACTATGCTGTAAGTCGAATGCTTACACTCAAAGCATTCTACGACCACCAAATTAACACACCTCTTATATCATCAACAGCATACCCGACAACAGATATAAGTTATGGTATTGCAGTACAATTGAACCTATCTCGCAGACAATAATATTATAGTATATTCACGAAATATTATACAATACAAAGAGATGTCTCTAAAATAGATATCATAGCAATATAATTTACAGAACAAATCTTAATATATGATTGTCTATGTGTATTATCAAAGTGAGTTGTTATTCATCGGGCCATAAGCAAGGCTTGTTTGTTGCTTTATAAAATGGTCGTTGAGCATTTGATTTTCTGAGTTTTTTAGATAACTTTTTGCTCATTTTTTTTGTCTTATAATTTAAAAGACCAACCAGATTTTTATCTTCGCCAATATCTGTTTTAAGATTATACAACTCTTTTTTTCCGTCTTCATACCAATATATCAGTTTGTAATCTCCTCTTCGAATTGTGCAGGTAGGTCCTATTCCAGATTCTCTGTTCATTCCCGAAATCCAATTATTAGGCATATTCCAAATAAGAGAACGCCTGAAATGTTTTGATGCATCTTTTCTTAATTTTGGCACAAAACTTTTACCGTCAATTGATTGCAAAGTCTTATACCTTTTTATTTGAGCCATCTCTAATATCGACGGAAAGATATCCTCTATTATCACATAATCTTTTACGGTACTGCCGGGCTTTGTCCGTTCTCTCCAATAAAGTATCATAGGGACCCTTATTCCTCCCTCATAGGCAGAACCTTTTCCTGCTCGTAATGGTGAATTTTGCATGTTCAATGGAGGTGTACGACCATGTAATGAGTAGCCTCCATTATCTGAAATAAATAGTATTATTGTATTCTCCAGCTCTCCTTTATCATTAAGATAGTGCATTAAGTCTCCTAAACTTTTATCTACACCTTCAAGCATTGAAGCATACGCAGCTTCATTTTCAGACAATCCTTGTTGCAAATATTTATCTACAAAACGTTTATCAGCTTGTAATGGCACATGTACTGCATAATGAGACATATAAAGTAAAAACGGTTTTTCTTTTGAGATAACTTTATCCAATGCCTTTATTGCTTCTTGGGTTAGAGCCTCTGTTATAAATATATCTTTATCCCAATACTCTTGTAAACCAGGTACAGCAAAACGACTTATGGGGTCTCCTTTTTCATTATGTCCAAATCGCTCCGTTCCAAGATATGAAGCCAAACCGCCCGCTGCATGACCTGCAATATTAATATCAAAGCCATAGTTTAAGGGGTCTGCTCCGGGAGTTTCTGTTGCTCCAAAATGCGCTTTACCGCAATGAATAGTTTTATATCCATTTTGCGACAATACTTGAACAAATGAGGTTGCCGGAAAACTATGATCTATACCTTCAACCGGTTGTATGCCATTTACATTCCAATGTGGCATCTCTAATGATATATGAGGATCATCTGTAAAAGAATTTTTAATATGAGTCCAATTTGTAACACAATGTCGGGCAGCATTAACTCCTGTGAGTAATGAACAACGCGATGGAGAACTTACACTTGATGCATACGCCTGTGTAAACTTTGTTCCCATTTGAGCCAAAACCTCCATATTGGGAGTATGATATCTTTTGTTCAAAAAGGTTGTGTCGGTATGAAAAGGTAGCGATGTATCCTGCCAACCCATATCATCTACAAAAAAAACAAGTATATTTGGACGATTATCCTCTGCCGATATAGTTGTAAAGATTGAAAACAATGTTAATGAGCAAACTCCTTTTATTGATTTTAGATTGAATTCTGCCATTTTTCTTAATTATTTATCTTTCTTTAATACGTATCGGCGATAGTATGATATGCAAAGCGAAGTAAGGGGCAAGGCTATTATCAAACCAACAAAGCCTAATAATACTCCCCATATTGAAAGGGATAGCAATATTATGGCAGGATTAAGACCTACAGCTTTACCCATAATGCTTGGTACAAGTATCATATCTTGTATTACTTGAACTACTATAAATACTACCAATACCCACATAAATATCCACCAAAAACTTTCACCTGTCTGTGCTGCTTGTAGCATTGTGAGTACTATGGCGGGCAAAAAGCCTATGGTTTGAAGGTAGGGAACCATATTGAGCAATCCTATAAACAATCCGAGCAGTATAGCAAGCGGAAGTCCCACAATAGAGAAACCTATTGCAAACATTATACCTACACAAAAGGCTACGGTTGCTTGTCCTCTAAAATAGGTGTTCATACTCTCTTCAATGTCTTGCATAAGCGTTAATACCGTTTTTTTGTATCGCTCGGGTATCATTGACTTGAACCCCTCTTGTATATCGGTGTAATCTATAAGTATAAATATCAGATATAGCAGAACTATGAAACTTGCAAATATTGTCATAACTACAGTTGCTGTCCCTGATATGAGTGTGGCTCCACCACTGAAAACTCCACCCATTAAAGTTTTTAGGTTTTCGGCGGTTATAAATGATGAGATATTTTCCCAATTGAAATTTGCAACAATATAATCGCGCCATGTATCGGGTAATATTGAGAGATCTCCTATTGAGTGTGCATAATTTACAATCAAATCTTTTGTCATATACACCTCCTCTATTATCATTGGTACAATTATGGCTACCACCCCTATTAATGCTATTAAAAGAGTTATTAGTGTTACTGCTACTGACAATATTCTGTTTTTCAGTTTACACTTTTTCTGAAAGAATGTAACCATAGGGTGGGTTAAATATGCCATAAGCCATGCTATCAAAAATGGCAATAATACTCCTTTTAGTATATTCAACAAGTAAAACAGACCAACTATTAATGATACTACTATTATAATACGCACCACGCTATCAAAGGTGTATGGTTTTCTCTCTTGCTCCATAATTATATGTTTTAACTCTGCTAAGGTAGTTTATTAATTCCATTTTTTAAAATATAATTGACTACCTTTGTAGCATATTGATGTTTATTTTATGAAATTTATACTTACATACTCATTTTTACTTATCTCATGTTTTGGTGCCATATCTCAAAACGCTCTTAACAACTCTTTGGTTGGATACTCTATTATTGATGTAAAAAACAATTGTGTTGTTGCTGAAAGTAACGGAGATATTGGTTTCACTCCTGCTTCTACTCTGAAACTTATTACCACTGCTTCGGTTTTAGAAGCTATTCCTGCTCAAAAACGATTTGAAACTATAGTGGAATATGAGGGTGATATTTCAAATGGGATATTATACGGGAATATTATTGTCAGAGGTTGTGGCGACCCCACTATAGGCTCTGAGAATTTCAACAGCTCTGCTAATAAGGTTTTCTCAAAAATATTTGAGATGATGCAAAACTATGGTATCACAAAGTTATGTGGCGATATTATATGCGACAATAGCATATTCCCTTATAACGGAGCAAGAGGCGCATGGCTGGTTGAGGATATGGGTAACTACTTTGCTGCCGAGAGTTATGGTTTTAACTTTATTGATAACCAATACACCTTGTTTTTTAATACAGGAGCAGAAGGTAGCGAAGCTGTTATTGCCGATTGTAAACCTTCAATGTCCGAACTCAATTTTATAAACAAACTCTCTGTTAAGGGAGAGGGTAAGGATAGTGCTTATATTACAGGGTTGGATTTTGATAAAACCCGCCTGCTTAACGGGCGCATGCCTTGTAATAAGAGTATGTATAAGCTTAAAGGTTCTATCCCCTCGCCTGACGATGTTTTCAAGAGGGAGTTCCAATATTTTTTGATAAACAATGGAGCATGGGTTGAAAATAAGAAGGTTGTATATGGTAGTAAACGTGGGCGTTTGGGTGCTATATACTCTCCTACTCTTGCCGATATTGTTAAGGTTACAAACTACAAAAGCAATAATATGTATGCCGAAACTCTACTTAAATGGTGCGGATTAATGAGGGGAGGTAAGGCTACGACACAGAATGGTATTAACTCTATTTCCCAGATATGGAACGATAAAGGCATTGATATTAAAGGTGTAAATATGTTTGACGGCAGCGGACTTTCGCCTAAAAACAGAATAACTCCTAATGCTCTTGCCTGTATTTTATGTGGAGCATCTTTTAATGAGGCTTTCAGAAACTCTCTACCAAAGGTTGGGGTTGAGGGTACTGTTAAGAATTTCATGAAAGGGTCAGAGATAGCAAAATATCTGAAATTGAAAACAGGTAGTATGCAGGGCGTTCAATGTTATGCCGGATATTTTGATAACGGAAGTAAATGTTATGCCGTTGTTGTTATGGTAAATAACTTTAAAGGCAAACGCAAAGATATTCAAAACGAGATTGGTTTACTTATTGAGAATTTAATTACAAAATAGATTATATGAATTACAAAATTGAACTCACCGAACTTGAAGATAGGGTGCTTAATGCTCTTATTAATCGTACACTTACTCCCGATAGCGCCAATGACGAGGAGTATGATGCAATTTTCAGCATTGTAAATAAGGCAGGCAGATTGATGATGGAGCTAAATGTTGCCGATGAGGTTGGCGATAATGTTATTGGTTGGTTTTATGAGATGTATATAAAGCAGAGTTGTTAGGGTATTTTAAGTCATTAAGGTCATTTGAGTTATTAGGGAGATAGGCTTATTGGAGTAATAAAAAGCCACAAGGTTGTCTTGATGAGAACCTTGTGGCTTTTATAACAACTATCCCATAGGAGCGGCACTTTGTGCCGATAACTAAAAACTAACAACTGAGTTTACTCATATCGGATTGCCTCGATGGGGTCGAGGTTAGCAGCTTTTTTTGCAGGGTACCAACCAAAGAAGACTCCTGTTATGGTACATACGGCAAACGAAACCAATACACTCCAAGGTTGTATGAATATTGGCCAATTTGCTACAAATTTTATTAGCAATGATATTCCACAACCAAATATTACACCTATTAATCCGCCTGTTATACTTATGAGTATTGCCTCTATAAGAAACTGTGACAGGATATCAATTCCGCGTGCGCCTACCGACATTCGCAAACCTATTTCGCGAGTACGCTCGGTTACCGAGACGTACATTATATTCATAATTCCAATACCTCCTACTACAAGAGATATTCCTGCTATACAGGCAAGTAGTGTTGTCATAAGAGTTGAGGTGGTATTGAGCATTGAACTTATCTCCTCTTGTGTGCGAATGGTAAAATCATCTTCAAAGCCCTCTTTTATCTTATGCTCGCGACGTAAGATTGTTGATATCTCTTCAACTGCCAATGGCGATAGCTCTTCAGATAGTGCCGATGCAAAGATTGAGTTCAAATATGTTTGTGCCAACAATCGTTTCATGACGGTTGTATATGGTGCAAGTACCACAGCATCTTGGTCCATGCCCATTGAGTTATATCCTTTTGCCTGCAAAACGCCTATTACTCTGAAAGGTACTTGATTGAAACGAATTACCTTGCCGAGTGGCGATGTTCCGTCTGGAAAGAGATTATCAACAATGGTTTTTCCTATTACACATACCTTTGCCGACGTGTTTATATCGTTTTGAGTAAACATTGTACCATCTTTCACCTTTAATTGACGTATATCAAGGTAATCAATACTTACTCCTGATACTGATGACGGATAGTTGTTTGCTCCTGCGATGAGTTGTCCGGAAGCTGATACATTAGGGCTTATTGATGATATTAGTCGTGCTTCGGAACGCAATGTTTCATAATTTTCAAGTTTTAATGTTTGCATTGCTGAGGGGTCTTGACGTACTCCTCCACGACGGTCGGCTCCGGGGTGTATCATTATCATATTGGCTCCCATCTCTGAGATTTGATTTTGTATGCTTATTTTTGAGCCCTGCCCTATCGCCAACATTGCAATAACCGATGCTACTCCTATTATTATACCTAACATCGTAAGAAATGCACGCATCTTATTGTTTGCCAATGCACGCATTGCTATTTTAAACAGATTGGTAATATTCATTAATCTTCGTCGTTTTGTGGCAGAGTTGCCAATATCTCTTCTGCCGATTGTATGTTTGTATTATAAATATCTTCGATAACCTTTCCGTCGCGTAAACGTATGTTACGACTGCTATATTTTGCTATATCGGGGTTATGTGTTACAAATATTATTGTACGTCCTTCGGCGTGCAACTTTTGAAAAAGCACCAATATCTCAAACGAGGTTCGGGTATCGAGGTTTCCGGTTGCCTCATCGGCAAGTATAACTGCAGGATTATTTACTAATGCACGAGCAATCGCCACACGCTGCATCTGTCCTCCCGACATCTGATTTGATTTATGCTCTAATCTATCGCCCAATCCTACTGCCTTTAGAGCTTCTATGGCTCTTTGACGTCGCTCATCTGCTTTTATTGCACTGTTATACATCAAAGGTAACTCAACATTCTCAACTGCTGTTGTTTTTGGTAATAGGTTGTAATTCTGAAATACAAATCCTATTTTGCGATTGCGAAGTATGGCTCTCTGATTTTTTGACATGGTGCGTACCGATATTCCATCAAGATAATACTCTCCACTTGTGGGTGTGTCCAAACAGCCTAAAGTATTGAGCAATGTACTTTTTCCTGAACCTGATGTTCCCATTATGGTTACAAATTCGCCTTCGGTAATGGAGAATGATACTCCGCGTAAAGCGTGTACCACCTCTTCGCCAACTTGAAAATCGCGACGAATATGGTCAAGTTCTATTATTTTTCTGACACTCATATTTTCAGACTATTTCTTTTGGCTTGTCTTTTTCTTACTTCCCGGGTGCTGTGGCATAAAGGGACTGCGCTCGGCTCCTTGTTGTGGTATATTAAACATAGTGAGAGACATCTCTGTAACAACTTCTGTACCCTCCTCTATCCCGCTTAAAATCTCTGTATCTATACCATCTGATAATCCTGTTTCAACAGGGTGTGCAGTAAATGTTTTTCCGTCAAGGGTCCAAACTTTCTTGGTTGCTTCGCAATCTACTATAGTGTAACCCTCTGCCAACTGTGTATTTGGTATAAAGTGTAATGCTTTTGAAGGAACTTTTAATACATCGGCTTTAAACGTTGTGTAAATTGAAGCATTGGCTGTTAAACGTGGTTTTAACTTTAGCTCCGGATTTTCAGCAGATATTACCACTTCGTATGTAACTACAGTATTTGCTGTTGTTGTAGATGTTGTATTGCTTATGGTACTACCTAATCGGACTTGACGAACCGTTCCTATAAATTCATCTTCTGGGTATGCATCTACTGTAAACACCACGTAGTCTCCCTCCTTTACGTTTGCGATATCGGCTTCATCAACATCAGCCACTACTTGCATTTTTGTAAGGTCGGCTGCTATTGTGAATAGTGTGGGGGTTTCAAATCCTGAAGCAACTGTTTGTCCCTCCTCTACACTGCGACTTGTTACTATTCCGTCGATGGGCGATGTGATTGTTGCATACGACAAATTTCGCTCTGCTTTAGCCAATGCTGCAGAGCTCTGGTCGTATGCACTTTTTGCTCGCTGATAATTGTATGAGCTTAACTCATAATCTGTTTCACTTATAAGCTCTTTTTCGTGCAAAATTTGATTACGGTCGTACAATTTCTTCTGATAATCGTACTCGGCTTTGTTGCCATCGTATTGCGCACGTGCCGATTGCAATTCACTTTGCAAGGTTATTTTATCCATTTCGGCAATTAGTTGCCCACGCTTTACTACTGAGTTATAATCGACGTATATGCGGTCAATTATTCCCGATACTTGTGTTCCTACTTCAACTTCGGTTACCGGTTCTATTGTTCCTGTAGCTGTTATTGAGCTACCTATTTCGCCTCTAACTGCTTTTGTTTTAAAAAACTCAACTTTATTCTCCTCTTTAGATGTTGAGAATATCCATACTAATATTCCTGCAACTACAATGAGAGATAGTACGATAATGATTTTCTTTTTACTCATATATTCTATTTCTTATAATTCTATTGGATTGCCTGCATAAAAGTTTAGTAATACACGCTCTAATATTGCCATATATTTTGCTTGTATTACCTCTTGTTGTGCCGAAAGGTAGTTGTTTTTTTCGGTTAGGAGTTCAACAATGTTTTTCATTCCGAGAGAAAACTGCTCATTTGTCATATCAAAACTTGTTTTACTGCTATTCAGTTTTGAACTTGCAACTACATATTGCTGTTGGGCATTGTCTGCATCAAGCCACATTGTCTCTATTGTCTGATATAGCTCTTTTTCAATATTTGCCATCTCTAACTGTGTAGATGTGTATTGTAACTCGGCTTTCTGCTTTGCACTTTTATTTTGACGTTTATCGTATATTGGTAACGATAGATTTAATCCTATAACATTGTTCCAACCTAATTTCATCTGTTCTCCCCACGCTTGGGCACTCGCACTATTGGTATTGCTGCTTGTTGACGCATTAAGCGATATTGAAGGGTAATATCCCGATTTTGCTATTGATACATCTAATTTTGAAGATTCAATACTCAACTTACCACTCTTAATCTCGGGACGGTTATCCAACGCCGCTAAATAGATATCGTTTTGAGAAGGCAATGGAGCGAGAATATCCTCTTCGTCTAATTCAGGAATTACCAACTCCATATGTGTTGTCCCGGGCATTTCAAGCAACTGCTTTAAATCTAATTTATAATTGCGTAGGGCATTTTTTGACATAACTAATTGATACTCGTCATTGCTGACTTGTGTCTCTAATTGAGCTAATTCAACTTTTGATATTGAACCTGCACGATATAGCTCTTCGCCTCGTTCATATGTTGCCTTACTTACCTCTAAGGTATTTTGGTTTATGTTTACCGACTCAGTTGCATATAATATCTGAATATATAGTTGGGTTATCTGTTCTTTAAGTGCATTTTCTGACTCTGTAACATTCAAACTTGCTATCTCTTTACTGCTTTTACTCTGTTTTATAATGTTACGACGTTTGTTTCCGTTCCAAATTGTCCAATTGGCATTTAATCCGTAATTACCGTTATATGTGGATTTTTTATTACTTGTTATAATTTCGCTTCCGCTAACGGTATTACTATTCTCTTCAAAGGGACGATTAACTACATTGTGATTTGTACTGAACGAAAGCGAAGGAAACATATCGGCACGAGCCGATTTTTCATCTATCGCACTCTGTTCGTACATTATTCGACTCTGTTGTAACTCAATATTGTTATTAACTGCATATTCAAGGCAATCGTTAAGACTCCATTGCTTTGCTGCTTCTTTTGCTGAAAGTAACGATACTACACAAATAAACAACAGCGATGTGATAGTTAACTTTTTCATTACTTTTATAATATTATTTTTATATTCAAATTTTTGTCCTGAAATAGTTTTATACTAATTTTGCATAAAATTATTTCAAATAACGTTTTATATGACAAATTTAGCATAAAAAGGTTTATATGTTATTTGAATTTTGATTTATTTTATTGAATATTTATATAAAAGTGATGAGTACTAAAAAGTTTATACTTACCGAACAGGATATACCAACGGCTTGGTACAATATTGTGGCAGATATGAAAAACAAACCACTGCCCATGATTGATCCCAAGACAAAGCTGCCTGTAACAGCAGAGGGCATGGAACCTCTATTCGCTAAAGAGTTGATTAAACAGGAACTTAATACAACAGATGCTTGGATTGAAATTCCCGAGCCGGTTCGCGATTTGTATAAAATTTGGCGTCCTACTCCCCTTGTAAGAGCAACAGGTTTGGAGAAAGCATTGGACACCCCGGCTCACATATATTTTAAAAATGAGAGTGTAAGCCCTGTAGGCTCACACAAACTTAACTCGGCTCTTGCTCAAGCATACTACTGTAAAGAGGAGGGTTGTACCAATATTACTACCGAAACGGGTGCCGGTCAATGGGGTGCCGCACTATCAATGGCATCAAAAATATTTGGTTTGGAACTTGCCGTTTATATGGTAAAGGTGAGCTACCACCAAAAACCTTACAGACGCTCAATAATGCAAACTTTCGGAGCTCAAGTCATTGCATCTCCAAGTATGTCAACTAAAGCAGGTCGTAAGATATTGACTGATACTCCAAACAATCAAGGCAGTTTGGGTTGCGCAATATCTGAGGCTGTAGAACTTGCTATGCAAACCCCTAATTGTAAATATGTTTTGGGTAGTGTATTCAATTGGGTTAGTTTACATCAAACAGTTATTGGTTTGGAGGCTGAGAAACAGATGGAGATGGCAGGTGAATATCCCGATAGCGTTATTGCTTGTTTCGGTGGTGGCTCAAACTTCTCAGGTATAGCATTCCCATTCCTTCGCCACAAACTTACTAATGGCAAAGAGGTTGAGGTTATTGCAGCAGAACCTGCATCATGTCCCAAACTATCAAAAGGTCGTTTCCAATATGACTTTGGCGATGAGGCAGGATATACTCCATTAATTCCTATGTACACTCTTGGTCATAACTTTATGCCTTCAAATATTCATGCAGGTGGTTTGCGCTACCATGGAGCAGGTTCAATTGTCAGCCAACTTCAAAAAGATGGTTATATGAGAGCTGAAGATGTTAACCAATTAGAGGCGTTTGATGCTGCTACTCTGTTTGCCAAGAGCGAAGGTATAATTCCTGCTCCCGAATCATCACACGCTATTGCTGTTGCAATTCGCAAAGCTCTTAAAGCTAAAGAGGAGGGCAAGAAAGAGGTTATATTGTTTAACCTTTCGGGACATGGCCTTATTGATATGGCTGCTTATGACAGATATATTGCAGGAGACCTTGTTAACGGAGAGGTTACCGACGAAGAGATTACTCGCAACCTAAAAGATGTTGAAGATTTCAGAATATAAGAAGATAATATAAAGAGTAAAAGAGCCCTTTGGAGGGCTCTTTTTTTATAATATTATAAGCAAAAAAGCGAGGCGTACGCCTCGCTTTTACTTTGTATATGTATTAGCAAATAGCTGTCTCTAAAAACCAACAACTAAAAACTAACAACTTTTTACTCTTGTTCCAATTTCAAAGTTTGAGTAGGTTGGTCGCAAACTGATGATGGACCAAAGTATTGGATAGGACCAGGATATACATAGCAAGTATTTTTAGCCCACTCCTCGCGTTTTGAAGCGAAGTATTTAAATGGTGCTCCGTCCAATTTAACCAATGCTTTTTGTATAACCGGTTTCATCTCTCCGTGACGACGTTCCATGTTCATCATCATAGTAACAGGAATACCTCCTGCAATCCACTCGTCTGCCGGTTTAGTTGTGTTACGAACTGATGACATATATCCTGTTTTACCTTGTCCAATAAGCATTGAAGCATTGTAACCAAGTGAATAACAGTAGTCAGCATCAAAGTTAGAGGGAGCTGCACAACGTCCTTCGTATCCGAAGAAGTGGTGTTGAGCTGAGAATTTACCAACAAATTTGCCCTCTTTCTTCCACTCTGCCAAACGGCGAGATACCATTTCGCTAAGAAGTTTCTCTGTTTCAATTAGTGACACTTGAACGTTTCCGTGTGGGTCGCGGTCTAATGAAAGTTGACGTGCAACACCTTCGGGAAGACTTGTATAGATAGCAGAGTTTTCTGCAGAAATTCTATCAGCAATAAATTTTATTTGCTCTGATTGAGGAACTTTTGCAAACTCTTCGCCATTAGCAGCAAGGAAGTCGTTAAGCTCAGCAATAAGTTTTTTCATTGCAGGGATAAACTCAATTAATCCTTCGGGGATAAGAACTGTACCAAAGTTGTTTCCATCTGCCGCGCGAGTAGCAACAATACCTGCAATGTAATCAACTACATCACCAAGTGTCATTTGTTTTGCTTCAACCTCCTCAGAGATAATACAGATGTTAGGTTGTGTCTGTAATGCACACTCAAGAGCGATGTGTGATGCTGAACGACCCATCAATTTAATGAAGTGCCAATATTTTTTAGCTGAGTTACAGTCGCGTTGTATGTTACCAATAACCTCTGAATATACTTTACAAGCTGTATCAAAACCGAATGAAGTTTCAATCATCTCGTTTTTAAGGTCTCCGTCGATAGTTTTAGGACAACCGATTACTTGAACTCCTGTATTTTTTTGTTTGTAGTACTCTGCAAGTACACATGCGTTTGTATTTGAGTCGTCTCCACCAATGATAACTACAGCTTTGATGTTAAGCTCTTTGATAATCTCAAGACCTTTGTCAAATTGCTCAGTAGTTTCAAGTTTTGTACGTCCTGAACCAATAATATCAAAACCTCCTGTGTTACGATAGTCATCAATAATATCAGAAGTTAGTTCAATATATTTATGCTCTATAAGGCCTGCAGGACCTAACAAAAATCCGTAAAGTTTTGAATCTTTGTTCATAGCCTTGATACCGTCAAACAAACCTGCTATTACGTTGTGTCCACCGGGAGCTTGACCTCCTGAAAGAATAACACCGATGTTTATTGCGGGATACTCTTTTGTTTCTGTTGATGGTTCAAATGTAAGAACTGGCATTCCGTAAGTGTTGGGGAATAGTTCTTTAATAGCCTCTTGGTCTGCAACTGATTGTGTTGCTGCGCCCTCTTTTAGAGTAAGAGAGCCTTTTAATGCTTTTGGTAATTTAGGCTGGTAAGCTGCACGAGCCTCTTGCAAAGCGCTTTTTTTCATAATTGATGATTGTTTATTAGTTAATTAATCAAATAATTTTTCGGTTATCTGTGCTTATTATGCTCCTTAATGCGCACAATTCAGCAAATCGTTACAAATTTCGTTATTTTTTTTCATATTGCAAAACTAATTTAGTTTTTAGAAATCAAAAACAGTTTAAAAGTTTTGTTGGCACACTAATATTTCGTAACTTTCCAACCTAGATTCAAACCATATTATAGTTATAAAAGATTGAGGGTGATGAGAAGTATATTTGTTTTGTTCTCTGTCATATTGTTATCATTTTCTGCAATGGCTCAAGATTCGCTTTTAGTGTACAAGAATGATGGTTCTGTTTTGCCTTTTGCCATAACCGATATTGACAGTATTAAGTTTGTAAAGAACCCCGTTATTAAAGTTAATTCCATCTCGCTTAATAGAGAGGCAATAGGTCTTCTGCAAGATGATAATTATACATTACAAGCAACGGTTGATGCAGAGGGGACAACAATGCCTATTATCAAATGGAGCTCGTCTGACTCTTCAATTGCGTCGGTTGACAGCAATGGTAAAGTTTCGGCTCTTAAAGCCGGTTCAGTTACGATTACAGCAACAGCAGGAGACAAGCAGGCCCAATGCGCCATTACGGTTGTAGCAAATGGCGAGTCGGTTTACCGACATGGTTATTCTGAATTAAGCGAAAGTGATAAAGCTATTTATAACTATATATTGAAACAAGTTCTGGCTTTTGAGAGTAACGCTACTACGTATGGAGATATAAATCACAGAGTATATTTAGACTTCTATTCGCAAGGTATGACGGTGGACCAGAACAAGGTTATGAAACTAACCAATCTTATTATAAAAGATGTTCCCGAAACTTACATCTTGGTCAACTATATTTATCGCTACGACTATAGCAATTATCAATATTATTTACGCGTAAAGATATCATGTACTCCCGAAAAATATGCTTCGGAGATGGCTCAGATATACGATGCCTGCAACTCAATAACCGCACCCATAACTGCTACTACAAGTGAGTTTGAAAAGGCAAAGATTATCCACGATGGCTTTATTGATTGGGCAGATTATGGAGGTATAAGTAATGCTAATTGTGGCGATATTACAGGCTCGTTTATTACAAAAAAGGCTGTTTGTGAAGGTTTTTCGAGGGCTTACCTTATGCTTTGCCAACGAGTTGGTTTGAAATGTATATATATTACAGGCTCAATGATGACATCTTCTACTTCAGGTAATTGGGGCAACCACGCATGGAACTTAACCGCCGTAGATGATATATGGTATTTGATGGATACTACAACCGATGGTGGATTTCCGGATATTTGCGGATACCGCGCTTTCTTACTTGGAACAGACTCATATTCTGCAACCTACAAGAATGAGGGCACAGGAGGTTCTGACGAAAATGTAAGTAATGTAGCATATAGTGCATTGCCTACTGTCTCTAAAACTGATTATGATTGGGCAGATAGACCTTAGGTGCCAGCTATCAGCTACCGGTTGTTAGTTAACAAACTTTCGTTTGTTGAATCTGCTCTCGCTTACTCGCAGATTTGTCAGCTGTCTTAGTAAGCATAGTAATCTTACAACTACAACATTTTACCGCCTAATTTCAAACAAACAAATAAATAAGTCTGAAAATTTGGCAAAAAATAGAATATTGACTATTTTTGTACGATGTATGGCGAACTTTGTTCACAAACATAAGTTTACATATATATATATTTAATGGCAATTTTTAATTAAGCTTAATTATAAACACTAAAAGTAAGAATTATGATTTATTCTCACGAAGTAGAACACATGTGTGTTGTTAAAAAAGGCCCCAATCATGGTGCCGCTCCCATTCCTGAAGAGGGAAAATGGGTTAAAGCTAAAGAGGTTTCTGATATTTCAGGACTTACTCACGGTATTGGATGGTGCGCTCCTCAACAAGGTGCTTGCAAATTGACTCTTAACGTAAAAGAGGGTGTTATTCAAGAGGCTTTAGTTGAAACTATTGGTTGTTCCGGCATGACTCACTCAGCAGCTATGGCTTCTGAAATTCTTCCCGGAAAAACTATCTTAGAGGCTCTTAATACTGACCTTGTTTGTGACGCTATTAACACAGCAATGCGCGAGTTATTCCTTCAAATAGTTTACGGACGTACTCAATCGGCTTTCTCAGAAGGAGGTTTGATGATTGGTGCAGGTCTTGAGGATTTAGGTAAAGGTCTTCGCAGCCAAGTTGGTACTCTTTACGGAACACTTGCCAAAGGTTCTCGCTACCTTGAGATGGCAGAGGGTTACATAAACCGTATTGCTTTGGATAAAAATGATGAGATTTGCGGTTATGAGTTTATACACCTTGGTAAATTCATGGACGAAATTAAAAAAGGAACAGATGCTAACGAGGCTCTTAAAAAAGTTACCGGAACATACGGACGCTTTACCGAGGAGGCAGGTGCAGTTAAATTTATTGATCCACGTAACGAATAATATAGGAGGACACAGACTATGATTAGAGAAGTAAAATTTGAAAGCCAAGATCGCCGTATCAAACAAATTCTTGCAGCATTGAACGAAAACGGCATCAAAGACATTGAAGAAGCAAATGCAATTTGCGAACAATATGGTCTTGACCCCTATATGACTTGTGAAGAGACTCAACCAATCTGTTTTGAGAATGCAAAATGGGCTTACGTTGTAGGTACTGCCATTGCTCTTAAAAAAGGTTGCAAAACTGCGGCAGACGCAGCTGAGGCTATTGGTATCGGTCTTCAAGCATTCTGTATCCCCGGATCAGTAGCAGACGATCGTAAAGTGGGTATCGGACACGGAAACCTTGCAGCAATGTTGTTACGCGAGGAGACTAAATGTTTCGCATTCCTTGCAGGACACGAGTCATTTGCAGCTGCTGAAGGTGCTATCAAAATTGCAGCTAAAGCTGATAAAGTACGTAAAGAACCTTTGCGTTGTATCCTTAACGGACTTGGAAAAGATGCAGCTCAAATCATCTCACGTATCAACGGATTTACATATGTTCAAACTCAATTTGACTACTACACAGGTGAGTTGAAAGTTGTTCAAGAGATTGCATACTCTGACGGACCTCGTGCAAAAGTAAAATGTTACGGAGCAGACGATGTTCGCGAAGGTGTTGCTATCATGTGGAAAGAGGGTGTTGATGTATCAATCACAGGTAACTCAACAAACCCAACTCGTTTCCAACACCCTGTTGCAGGAACTTACAAAAAAGAGCGTGTTCTTGCAGGTAAACCATATTTCTCAGTAGCATCAGGTGGTGGTACAGGACGTACACTTCACCCGGACAATATGGCAGCAGGACCAGCTTCATATGGTATGACTGACACAATGGGACGTATGCACTCTGACGCACAATTTGCAGGATCATCATCAGTACCAGCACACGTTGAGATGATGGGATTCTTAGGAATTGGAAACAACCCAATGGTAGGTTGTACTGTAGCATGTGCAGTTGACGTAGCTCAGGTATTGAACAAATAATTTATTGAAACCCAATAGATTTGTGGAGAGCCGTTCTTTTGAATGGCTCTCTTTTTTTGACTACTATTAGATGTTTTAGAAGTTGCTTAAACACCGTTTATTCTCCGTCTAATACACTTTGTAGGTATGATAAGTAATTTATCTACCAAAGGCCTTCGGAAACCCCGGAAGAGCCTATATTAACTCATAAACAACCATTTCCGCACCCAAATAGCGACCCCCTTTTGAGAGGTTTTAAGCTATAAAAAAAGGATGAGGTTTTATATTTAGATTCCAATCCAATCTGGGGAAATGTGAAAAATGATGTAAAAACATGACGGATTATGTGAAATTTCTTTGTTTTTTATGACGGATTATGTGAAAATAATTATATTTGCGATTGATAATTAATATTTTAGATATGGATAATTTGCTTAGAAGGAAAATAGATGCATATTTGTTAGCTTGGAAAAACAATCCGGATAGAAAACCTCTTGTCATAAAAGGTGCTCGACAGATTGGGAAGACACGTTCTATTGAGTGGTTTGCGAAACAAAACTATAGAAGTGTTATCCAAATAAACTTTGTTGAACAAAAAAAATACAGAGAGATTTTTAATGAAGGATTTGAAGTAGATACAATTCTAAAGAATATATCTTTGCTTAATCCCGAATTCAAGTTTTTACCAAAAGAAACTATCTTCTTTTTTGATGAACTGCAAGCATGCCCAAACTGTGCTACATCATTGAAGTTCTTTAAACTTGATGGACGATTTGATGTTATCTGTTCTGGTTCATTGATGGGTATTAACTACAAAGAAATAGAATCAAATAGTGTTGGATATAAAGAAGATTACGAAATGCACTCTATGGATTTCGAGGAGTTTCTTTGGGCAAAAGGATACAATGAGGAGTTTATAGAAGACCTTTATAAACATATGCTTGATGTAAAGCCTTTAGCATCGTTGCAGATGGATGTCCTTATGGGATTATTCCGAGACTATGTTACTATAGGAGGTATGCCCGAGGTTGTAAATACATATATTAAGAACAAGAACTTTAGTGGAACATTGGCTATCCAAAAGCAGTTGCTAAAAGACTACGAAGAGGACATTACAAAATATGTGGAGGGGCTTGATAAAGCAAAAGTTAAAGCAGTCTACAATCACATATCAACATTTTTGGCTAAAGAAAACAAACGTTTCCAAATTACAAAGATTGGAAAAAATGCTCGTAACAGAGATTATGTTGGTTGTGTTGAATGGCTGGCAGATGCAGGAGTAATTAACATATGCTATTGTATGAATCAGCCAGAACTTCCACTAAAAGGGAATTATGATTCAAAACTTTACAAAATATATTTCAAAGATACAGGTCTTTTGATAGCCTCACTTGATGACGAAGCTCAGGATGATTTAAGGGCTAACAAGAATCTTGGTACTTACAAAGGTGCTATCTATGAAAATATTGTAGGAGATATGTTAGTAAAGCAAGGATACAGCCTTTTCTATTATAATGGAGAAAAGCCTTCTATTGAAATGGATTTCTTTGTCCGTGATGCAGATTCTCTTATTCCAATAGAAGTAAAAGCTAATAATGGGGCAACACAATCACTGAATAATCTATTGAGAGAAGATAAATATCCTGATGTAAAATATGGCATTAAATTGGGATACAAAAATATTGGCTTCAACGGTAAGTTCTATACGTTTCCTTACTTCTTGACATTCTTACTGAAGCGATTTGTGGCTGAGCGAAAAAATGGTTAAATACTTTCTCTGAGTATTGTTGTATCGCAACTGAAAAATAAGCAAATGACAAATACATTTTTTATATAGAATTTACATTTTCAATTCGGTTATTTTTCACTTAAAAGGTTTTCGGTTGCCTTACGACACACCCACGATGTAAGTTCTGTGAATAAACAGTGTAATAGGAATTGGTAACAACCCAATGGTAGGATGTACAGTAGCATGTGCAGTTGACGTAGCACAAGTATTGAACAAATAATAAAAGTATATAATACCCAATATATTAAGGACTCCGTTTGGAGTCCTTTTTTTAATTTATAACAAATAAATATTATCTTTGCCGTATAAATCAAATAAAAAAACAGGGAAATTACAATTAAAAATATTGACTTAAACAGATTGAGCTAAAAGCTCTTATTCCGTCCATCTAAACACCCCACAAGAAAGCATCGGAATAAGCGGCAATGGTTCATGCTTAGGCGTGAACTGTTTGTACTTATTTGGATGCGAAGGTAGGGGTACCGAGATGGACCAAATAAGCAACAAGCAGTTACACGCTATTTTTATGCAAGATAAGGTTCACATAGGGAATTTAATAAGAGAAAAACTCAAAGAAGATGAGCGTAGCGGGGCGTGGTTGGCTCGAAAAATAAATACCGACCCCTCAAATGTTTCAAAAATATTGCAACGTCGTCATATCGATACAGAACTTTTGATGAAAATCTCCGTAGCTCTCAATTTTGATTTTTTCAATTACTACTCTTCTTTATTAAAAAAATAGAGATAATATAATATCTTAAAGACCTCTTTAAATCGTTCCATTTATTCATGATTTGCGTTCTATATATTCACGACAAATACTTCTTCTAATCATCATTGCAAGGTTAATTTTGTGATTAGTTTACAAATTTTAACCTGTCCGAATAAGGAGCGGACATAAAACAAAAAAATATGAAAAAATATGCTTTTTTAAATGTGGCGTTTTTCGCATTTATTGCAATGGTAACATTCTCATCTTGTAGTGCACCTAAAGCATTGGTATTACCAACTGCCATTAACACTGTAAATTCTGTAAATTTATCGGAATTAAATTTAGAAAGAGCAGATTACCAAGTACTTGACAGAATATCTGCTGAGGCTTCAATTGTATATAAAGAGAGTAATGGAGGTGTAAAACTTACAGATGATAGTGGAGAGTGCGAGGTTACATATAGTAAAACAGAGATGGGCTTGCAAATGAGAAAATTCAAAGGATTCTTTAAAATGGGTTACCTACATAACGATTATGGAAATGTAAACTATAACAATCCCGAAGAATTTGCTCGCCGATTAGCAATATACCGTTTAATAAATGCAGCAAACGAAATGGGAGCTGATGGTATTATCGAACCAATCATTTCAACAAATGTTGCGCAAGAGGGAAAAAACACCGTAATTTTCAAAACTACAGTAAGCGGAAAAGTTGTTAAATTGAAAACTAATAAATAATATAATATGAAGAAGATAGCTATATTATTTGTAGGGGTTTTGACAATGTTCAGCCTCGCCTCATGTTCTTTATTCACTAAAACATCAAAACCGGTAACGCCACAAAATTATACTGTAAACTTAGCTTTGGCTTCAAATCCTCAAAGCAATAAGTTTATAAATTTGGAGTATGGTATTCGTTTAAATGTCAAAGATGACCGTGAGAATACAAAAATTCTTCAAAAATATGACGCAAATGCAATTTCAATACCACCTGTATCAACAATGCCCGATGTACACTCATTTGTATCAGAGAGTATGCGTAGATATATGAGAACTATGGGATTCAATCTTGATGCAGACATCTCTACCGACTATATGATGCAAGTAAGCATTGATAACTTTGTAGTAAACTGGTTATCAGGAATAGGTTGGTCAGGAACTGTTAAAATGAGCATTGAAGTATATGATAACAACAGAAAATTGGTATATCCAAGCACAGTTGTAACAGGAAGAGCTAATAAATATGCATCAGCAACAAGTTTCATAACAGCTTCAGAGGTAATCAACAAAGCTTACACAAATGCATTAGAAGATGTTGATTGGGATAGAATAGCGTTCTTCTTGGATAAAGCATCATCTCCTGCATTAGAAGGAAACAAACAAGTTTCAGGAGCAGGAAACACAGCACTGGAAAGCACTGTAATAAGATGGTATGTTGATTCATCTCCTAAAGGAGCTGATGTATATTGGAGAGTTGTATCATCAACCCCCGATGTTAAGAACACAAACCAAAATTTCTTAGGGTCAACTCCTTACGAGTCAACAGAGACATTTGATATAAAAGGTCTTACATACAACAACTCAGGAAATGTTCAAATTGAGATATCTTGCGAAAAAGCCGGTTATATTACACAGAAGAAACGATTTAATTTAAGACAGGTTATTGATCAAAAAGAGATATCTACAAAAATTAATTTGATAAAAGAAGAATAATTCGCAGGAAGTTAAATTTAATTGAGGAGGGCTAAGAGAATTAGTTCTCCTCATATTAAAAAAAAAAATTATTATGAAAAAATTCATATTTATATTTACTGCTCTATTTTTATCAACAATTGCCCATGCTAATATTACGGATATTGGATTATTAAATGAGGCTCAAAAATTATCAATCATGAAAGCGGTACTTCTTCAGAATGAAGAAACTTCTGAAGAAGTACAAGAGAACCTGTTTTCAATCTTAAACGATATGATTGTGATATATGACGATTTTAAAGACTTATATGCTAATGGAAGTGACACAGAATATATCAAATCCAAGTTAAGGGGGTTAAAAGCTTCAGTTGAAGATTTAACATATAAATATAAAACACAGAATATCACATCTAAATCAAAAGAGAATAAAGAAAGTATTAAGGAAAGAATTAAGATAATGCTAGAATTAAAAAAAGCAGCATATAAAAAATTTTTCCAGATGTTACGTTTAAATAAAAATAAATCAACTAAGGAAGAAGAAACAAATCCTGAAAATAGCATATCAGAGACATTTCAATATGTAGATAAACTAATAGTATTATTCAATATTGAATTGAATAGAATTTCTAATGCTCCGTACAATATGGCTTTCGCTTCTCAACTGCAATCACAATATAACGATAGTCGTTTTATCGTTGAAGAGTATATTGAAGCAGGAGATGAAAGTGAAAGAATATCTGATCTATCAAGATATTACAGAAAGTTTGAGGGAGGCAGAGTTAAATTTGAAGAAATTCTAACATCGTGTTGGGATAAAAGCATACCGGACGAAGAGATAGTAAGAAAAACAAAAGAGTATGCGCAAGCATTCAAATATGTAAAAATTTCAACAGAAGAAGATGAAATGCCTGCATCTAAAAAGAAGAGTCAAGAGAATATAAATACAGCTATTATTACGCTCAACCGTATATCATCGGTATATTTAACAACAACATCGGCACTACTTACAATATACGACAATAACTAAAGTTTAAAGAAATATCTCATAAAAAGAAGATATATTTTTAAAGTGGGGCTGTCTCTTTTTTCTTTGAATTTTGACACGGTCCCTACTTTATTTGTTATAAATACAACAAATGGCTGCAACGCTGATGCGTTACAGCCATTTACTTATTATTGAGTTTTATGTTATTCTATCAACTAACAACAACCCCGCATGGGCGGTACTTTGTGCCGACAACTAACAACTTATGGCAACTGATAGCTACTTAATCCCCCTTGCTTTATAAATAATATCCTTAGCGTTATTAATTTGTTGTAGTTTCTTTTCGGCAGCCCTTCTAATATCATCGCCAAGAGTTGCAACGCGGTCGGGGTGATGTTTTAACGCCAATTTCTTATAAGCCTTTTTTACCTCATCATCAGTAGCTGTAGGCTCAATTTCAAGAACTGCGTAAGCCGCTTCTAAACTATTGCCCCCAAGATTAAGCATAGATTCAACCTCTTTAGCCGACAATCCCATTGCTCGGGCAACCTCTTTTAATGCATCAATCTCAGCAGAGCAAACATTACCATCGCTTTTAGCAATATTGGCAAGAAAACTAAGCAGTTGAAGACGCTCCTCATAACTCATATTGGCTTTTATTTGCCCTCCACACTCATAAATAGTATTTCGGAAAGCCATAGGGTTTTGAGCATTCATCTTTTTCTGTTGCTCAAAAAGTTTAAGTAGAATATTGTTAGCTTCTATAACAGCATCTTCGCCAAAATTTACACGAAGAAATTTACGCACAAACTCCATTTCGCTATGCATAACCTTACCATCAGCCTTTATAATATAAGAGCTCAAAACAAGTAACGAAAACAAAAAACTATTGCGCTGTCCGTAATTAGTGCCATTGTAGCTTTGTTCTCTATATTCTCCTGAATCAATCTTTTCAACACTATTATCAAGAAGAGAACCTAAAGCATATCCTGCCAAAGCGCCTAAAGGTCCTCCTGCCATAAATCCTACAATACCGCCAATCCATTTACCAAATCCCATATTCTATTATAATTTTTATGTAAAATATATTAAGATAGTTCAAAGATAGAAACAATGTAATAAAACGCCAAAAGCAAGTTTTGAATTTTCTCCCGCTCGCTGTGAAATATTCAAGCAAATTTGATATTATTTCGCTCGCTTATGCGTATATTTGTATAAAATAAAGATTCAGGTATAAAAATAGAGCTATGGAAGTTTGGTTAATTTGGTTAATTGCTACTGCAATACTTATAATTATTGAACTTATTTCGGGAATGGTGGCATCGTTTTGTTTGGCAATAGGTTGCTTGGCAGCCATGATTGTTTCTGCATTACAGATTGGAATGGAAATACAACTTACAGCTTTTGCTATTGCAACAGTTCTTTCGTTTATATTTATTGCTCCTGTTGTAAAAAAATGGCAGAACGGCAAAAACGAAAAAAGCAATACACAAGGAGGTAGCAATATGGACGCTCTTATTGGCAGAGTGGTTGATGTCATTCAAGAAATTCCTTGTAATGGGATAGGTAGAATTCGTATTGACGGAGATAACTGGCAGGCTCGCAGCATAAGTAATGAGGCCATTACAGCAGGTAGCAAGGTTAAAGTTGTTTCGTACGAAAGTATTATAATTGAAGTTGAAAAAGTAAATTAATTTAAATATAAATTTTATGATAATCTTTTTAGGTCTTTTGGTATTGATTACCATTATGTTGGTAATATCAGGTGTGAAAATTGTACCACAATCTGAAACACGAGTTATTGAACGATTAGGACGCTTCAATAGTGTCCTTTCTCCCGGTTTGAATATAATATGGCCTTTTATTGACAAACCAAGAGGTATATATACTCGTCGTACGGAACGTACATTTGATGGCAGATATTTTACAAGGGTAGCCTCTACTACCCGTATTGATTTGCGTGAACAAGTTTATGACTTTCCTTCTCAACAAGTTATTACAAAGGATAACGTTACGACTGAGATTAATGCTTTGCTATATTTCCAAATTGTTGACCCAAAGAAGGCTGTTTATGAGATTGACAACCTTCCTGTAGCAATTGAAAAATTGACTCAAACTTCGTTACGTAACGTAATTGGAGAGTTGGAACTTGACGAGACTTTAACTTCGCGCGACACTATAAACTCTCGCCTACAAACAATTCTCGACGAGGCTACAAACAAATGGGGTGTAAAGGTTAATCGCGTTGAGCTACAAGATATTACTCCTCCCGAAAGTGTTCGCGAAGCGATGGAGAAACAGATGCAAGCCGAACGTAATCGCCGTGCAGAAATTCTTAATGCTGAGGGTGAAAAGAAATCTCTTATTCTTCGTTCTGAGGGTGAAATGCAATCAAGAATCAATGAGGCTGAAGCTCTTAAACGTTCAGAGATTTTGAAAGCCGAAGGTGAGTCGCAAGCAAAAATTTTACAGGCTCAAGCAGAAGCTGAGTCAATTCGCCGAGTAGCTGAGGCTATAAGTGAATCAAAAACAGACCCTGCTACTTATATGTTGGCTATCAAATATATTGAGACTCTAAGTCAGATGACTCAAGGCAAGGATACAAAAACTGTTTATATGCCTTTTGAGGCTACCGGAGTTTTAAGTTCTATTGCTTCTATTAAGGAGATGTTTAATAAGTAATATAAATAGTTGTTGGTTTTCGGTTTCGTAAACTCAACCGTCCTGTTCGGGTAGTTGTTAGATAAAAATGGTTGTCCAAAAGGGCAACCATTTTTTGTTGATAAAGCAGGGAGAGAGCATACTCTGTCCGCCAAGCTAAAATATCTAACAAATATTAATCCACTTCAATTACCAAATATCTTGAGCTACTCCAAAACGCTTCGGGTTTGATAATGTTTAATGTTAATATTTTATTTGCATCGGCATCTAAAGAGTAACTATCTTCGGGGTGCGTTGTTAAAAGTTTTGCTTTTTTTGCGCCTAATGAGATTTTATTTAAATTTCGTATATCTGCTTTTGTAAAATAGTTTTTGTTGTAATCTCCTTTTAAGAGATTTCTGCCTCGAGACTCTATTATTTTCTGATCGCGTAACTCTTTTGATGTTCCAAAAGCATAATAGACTGTATTTAGTTGTTCTTCTTGTTGCGCAATGACATCGGTTTGCGTGTTATTCATTGCCGTAAGTGTAGTTACTGCATTATCTAATTCTGCTATTCTGATATCGCGTTTTGCAAGTTCTGCTTGCAAATCAGAAATCATCTGCGTTTTCTCCTCAATAGATTGATTAAGGGTATTTATTGTCTCCTTTAGTTGAGCCGATAAGTTCTTGTTTTCACGCAACTGTGCTTGAAGTTTATCAATTTTAGCTCTATTTTCTTTAAGTGTCTTTGAGATAAGTGTCATATCATTTGCGATCTTCTCCCTTACGCTTTTATCTATATCATCGGCATTGTTTTTATTTACTATAATATAGTTCTCAGCACTCTTTATCTCTGCAAATCCTATTTGTATCTCATTTATTAATTGTAATACTTCATCATAATCTGCTTGTGTTTGTGCATTTACCAACATAAGCGAATCGTTTTCTCGTTGAAGTGCCTCTACATCAACTTTCTTACCATTCTCACACGATGTTATAAAGATTAATCCTCCTGCCAAGACTAAACTAATACCAATCTTTTTCATATATCTATACTTTTAAGGTTGTCTGATTTTTTTTTACGAAAGTATCCTTTAATTTAACAATTACAAAATATGAATAGCTTTTTTATCTATAATTATAGATTAATAATGAATATTTGCAATGGGTAGATTAAGGATTATTACTTGTTGCTATTATTGTTTTCCTGCAATAATAACAACAAATTCTCCTTTTGGTTCGTGTGTGGTAAAATGAGCAAGTACATCAGCTACAGTGCCTCTTACTGCCTCCTCATGGAGTTTTGATATTTCGCGACATACAGCACACTCTCTTTCGGGTCCAAAGATTTCAGAAATTTGAGTAAGGAGTTTTACTACTCGATAAGGCGATTCATAAAATATTGTTGTACGCTCTTCGGTTGAGAGTTGTGTAAGACGCGATACCCTGCCCTTCTTTTGTGGCAAGAATCCTTCAAAACAAAATCTATCGCATGGCAATCCCGATACTACAAGTGCAGGGACAAATGCTGTTGCTCCGGGAAGGCACTCTACTTCAACTCCCTCTTTTGCACATTGTCGGGACAAAAGAAATCCCGGGTCTGATATTCCCGGTGTTCCTGCATCTGATATTAGAGCTATATTTTCTCCTCCTTTTATACGTTGGGCAATACTCTCTATGGTCTTATGCTCGTTAAATTTGTGATGTGGCTGTAATTTAGCCTTTATATCATAGTGTTTTAGCAATATCCCACTTGTACGCGTATCTTCGGCAAGGATACAATCCACCTCCTTTAATACTCGCAATGCTCGCAAGGTTATATCTTCAAGATTACCTACGGGTGTGGGGACTATATAGAGTTTTGCCATTTTTGCTGTAATTCAAAAATATTAAAATGTAGCTTTAGCTAAAACAACTTTTTACTCGCTCAATAAATTCTTGAATCATCTCTTCGCTATTTATATCATCGCCAAAATACTCTGAGATAATTTCATAAGCCTCTTCAAATGATGAAGATTCGTCAATACCATCAAATATATCGGTCATATCAACATCACTGTTTCCGAAGATCTCGCGTTTATATAGAAATATGTCGTTTATACTTAAAACCGAACGTATTTTTTTATGTGATGATGATTTATTTATGGTCTGTTTTGCCGGAGCAAATAGATCAATATCTTCTTCTACAAATAACTCATCATCATGCTCATCAGAATTAGTATCGTCAATAGCATCTTCCTGAGTATATTCTTCATCTTCTCCCTCCTCTTCATCACTCTCTATTAAGCATGGTTCAGGCAAATCTTCTTCAGTAGCTTCAATTGCCTCATTATCCTCCGATTTTGACTCCTCTTCGTTTGTCAAATAGGTTTCAGAAGTTTCTGTAAGGGGTATTGCTTCAAGTTTCATTTCATCTTCTGCAGATATTATATCTTCGCGCTCCTCATAATCTTTTTCATCATCAATAATATCTCGAAAATTTGTCTCCTCTATTTGGGTATTTTCCTTCTCAATATTCTTTTCAGGGAGTATTGATGCTTCTTCAACTTCTGACAAGATTGATGTTTCTGAAATTCCTGTAATTGCAACTGTCTCTTCCGAAGATGACTCTTCTTTTAGTGCGTTGTATATCTCGGCACACTTCTCTACCGCAAGTTCTTTTAGTATTTGAGGTGTTCCGTTTGCACTATCTCTTATAACTATTAACAGGTCTGATAACTGTCTTAGTTTATCTATAACTTCTTTTGAAACAGTTGCCATATGGTCAGTTTTTAGTATTCAAATGTTCCGAATTCAGATTTAATGATAAGTTCTTTTTTGTCTGATGCTTCTACTCGTCCAACTATTTGTGCATCAATTCCAAACTCCTTGCTTATCGAGATTACTTCATCGGCATACTCAGGACTTAGATATATCTCCATACGGTGTCCCATATTGAAGACCTTATACATCTCTTTCCAATCTGTTCCTGATTGCTCTTGTATTGTTTTGAACAATGGAGGCACAGGGAATAAATTGTCTTTTACTACTCGTACATTATCAACAAAGTGTAATACTTTTGTTTGCGCTCCTCCTGAGCAGTGTACCATACCATGTATATTGGAACGCATTGCGTCTAATATTTTTTTAATTACAGGGGCATATGTTCTTGTTGGTGAAAGAACCATTTTTCCTGCATCTATTCCTAAACCTTCAATCTTATCGGTAAGCTTTAATCCTCCTGAATATACTAACTCATCAGGTACTGCGGCATCGTAACTTTCGGGGTATTTCTCGGCAAGGTATTTTGAGAATACATCGTGACGGGCAGATGTTAATCCGTTACTTCCCATTCCGCCGTTATACTCTTTTTCATATGTTGCTTGTCCGTAAGATGATAATCCAACTATTACATCACCGGGTTGGATATTGTGATTTGATATTACATCGCTACGTTTCATACGACATGTTACGGTGCTATCAACTATTATTGTTCGTACAAGGTCGCCAACATCGGCAGTTTCTCCTCCTGTTGCATAGGCGTTTACTCCCAATTCGCGCAACTCTGCCAATAACTCATCTGTTCCGTTTATTATGGCTGATATAACCTCGCCGGGTATTAATAGTTTATTGCGACCTATGGTTGATGATACAAGGATATTATCTGTTGCACCTACACACAACAAATCATCAATATTCATAATCAAAGCATCTTGAGCTATGCCTTTCCATACTGATATATCTCCTGTCTCCTTCCAATAGAGGTATGCTAATGACGATTTTGTTCCTGCACCGTCGGCATGCATAATGTTACAATACTCAGGGTCTCCTCCCAATATATCGGGGATTATTTTACAAAATGCCTTAGGGAAAATTCCTTTGTCAATATTTTTTATTGCATTATGAACATCTTCTTTTGATGCCGAAACTCCTCGTAAATTATATCTTTGATCGCTCATATAGATTAAGAATTTTATGCCGTATATTTTTGTAAACGACTTATATATTTACCAATAATATCAAACTCAAGATTTACTACACTTCCTTGCTTAAAGGTGTGAAAGTTTGTGTTTTCAAAGGTGTAGGGTATTATTGCAACAGAGAAAGAGTCGTCTTTACTATCACATACTGTCAAACTTACTCCATTTACCGTTACCGAACCTTTTTCCACAGTCATATAACCTTGTGCTGCCATCTTTTTGTCAAAGGTATATTGAAATGTAAAATATGTGCTACCGTTACACTCTTTTACTTCGGTACAAACAGCTGTGGTATCAACATGTCCTTGTACTATATGCCCGTCCAAACGTCCGTTCATCATCATACTGCGTTCCAAATTTACTTTATCTCCAACCTTTAATAGTCCTAAATTGCTACGCTCTAAGGTCTCTTTAATGGCTGTTACTGTATATTCGTCTCCATTTATTGCAACGACTGTCAAACATACTCCGTTATGCGCAACACTTTGGTCAATTTTTAATTCTGAGGTAAAGCTACACCTCATGGTTATATTTAAATTTGTTCCTTCGCTTTCAAGTGCGGTAACAACTGCAAACTCCTCTACTATTCCTGAAAACATATGCTTTATTTTTTAAATAATCTACCTTTGCATTGGATACAATACAAAGGTAGAAAAAATTTAGTATAGATTAATCATCTATGCACAAAATATTAATATCAGTATTTGTGCTGTTAATACTCGCATAAACATTGTTAATGGATATACTGTTGAGTATGCAACAGCCGGAGCGTCGTTGTTTGCTGTTTTATTTGCATATGCCAACGCAGGTGGATCTGTTGTACTTCCACTCATCAATCCCATTAAAGTACAATAATTTATTTTGAATTTTGCACGTGCTATTGTTCCTATTACTAATAGTGGTAGTGTTGTTATTAAAAATCCCCACAATACCCACCATAAGCCATCGCCACTTACAATGGTATCAACAAAACTTCCTCCTGCTGTAAATCCGACACTGGCAAGAAATAGACATATTCCTATTTCGCGCAACATCAAACTTGAACTTGTTGATGTATATGTTATAAGTTTTAGTTTATAACCGAAACGTCCTATTAAGATTGCGGCAATCAATGGACCTCCTGCTAAACCAAGTTTCATTGCTGTACTCATTCCCGGTATATAGAATGGGATACTTCCCAAAATAATACCCAACAATATTCCTACGAATATGGTAATCATATTAGGCTCATTTAGACGTTTCATTGAGTTACCCATTCGGTCAGCGAGACGATTAATATCCTCCAACTTACCTACTACGGTTATGCGGTCGCCCATCTGCAACTTCAAGTTTGGAGCAGCCACAAGGTCCATACCTGCACGGTTTACGCGTGTTGCATTTAGTTGAAAACCTGCATGAAGTTTTAATGAACTTATTGAGCGTCCGTTATACTCTGGCTTGGTAATCAAAATTCTTCGCGAAACTACAGGTGCATCAATTGCGTCCCAATCCATATCAACTCTCTCTCCTATAAATGCTTCTACTGCCTCTTCGTCATTAGGTGAAAGAACCAATATCATATAATCTCCCGCATTTATAACGGTTGTTGAGCGAGGAATTATAACCTCTCCTGTATCTGCTTTTTTTATGCGAGATATAACAAAATCTCTGCCTAAGAAGTCTATTATCTGTTTTAAGGTTTTTCCATCAAGCATTTTATTCTCAACCTTGAGACTTACTATCATAGGTTTAAGAATTGATGCTTCATTCTCCTCCTCTATCTGCTTGCTCTCTGATGTTGTACTTATTCTGAATATTTTCTTTATTACAATCATTGACAAAATAATACCAACAACTCCAAGAGGATAGGCTGCAGCATATCCTGCTGCTGCACTTGGTATATCAGCAGCTTTACCCAACTGCTCTAACGCTTGTTGTGCTGCTCCAAGACCGGGGGTATTTGTTACAGCTCCCGATAGTACTCCAACTAAATCTTCCATTCGGGCATCTGTTACATAGTAAATTACTATTACGGTAGCAATATTTAAAAGTATCACTCCCAATGCCAAAAGATTTAGCAACATTCCTCCTTTTTTAAATGAAGAGAAAAATCCGGGGCCAACCTGTAATCCTATTGAATATACAAATAGTATAAGTCCCAACTCTTTTGCAAAGTCCAACACCTGTTTGTTAATTGAAAAATAGTCGGTAAAATGGCCTACTACAATTCCCACAAACAACACAAACGTAACGCCAAGAGATATTCCGAATATCTTTCGCTTACCAAGCCAAACACCTGCAGCTATTATAAACGAATACAATATTACAGTATTCGCTAATCCTGGTGTAAAAATAAGTTGATGCAACCAATCCATGATCTATATATTGATTTTATTTTAAAATATATTCAAAAAACATGCTCTAAATAATTTGCAAAATTACAATAATCCGTTCATATTACAAACAGAGAGCGAAAAGTTAATTTTCTCTCCGCCCCTTATAGTTTTTATTTATTGCAATTTTTCTCATTTTAATCACAAATAACCTTCACAACCTCATTATTAACCTTTACCATTATCACTCCTTTAATGGTTGAGGGTAGTGAAATTTGAGCATATGTTGCTCTCCTCTCTACCGCTGATAGGTTAGGGGTGAGGAGCGTTCTTCCCATAGAGTCGTATATGCTTATATTCTTTATCTCCTCACTACTTTTTACATACAATACTCCATTTGAAACGTATGTTTTGGTTTGAGGTATATCTGCAATACTTTCGTTAATTCCTGATTCTTCAGCAGGATAAAATTGTTTGCCTTTGTAGTAGAAAGATTTTAAAGCTCTTCTAACCCCATATCCTGACATAGGGACATAATCAAAATTAAACCATAACCCTCCTGTTGAACCTATCCCTTTTATCCATGAATGTGCATATTTAGAATCTTTTATTATTCCAGTTGCGAGAAAATGGTGACATTCTATGGTATAATTTGTGTGATAATTATTAATATATAAACGTTCTGATTCCTCAACACTAAAATCGTACATAAGAACATCTTCTCCAAATAGAGTATAATCTATATCTTCATCTTTATACCAAGGATAACCATCCTCTTCAATACAGTCAATATGGGGACACATCCAATCTTCTGCGATACAATATATCACCTCATGAGGTCGTAAATACACTTGCTCTTCCTCAACTCTTATTGCTCCTACATATAACTGATTTTCGGTATAAAAGTTGCAAGATTTTACCTTTAAAGAATCTAATTCTCCATATATAAAATATAATTTTGAATATTTTTTATTTTCTATGATTGTATCCCCTAATAAATAATAGGAGGTCCTATAAGTAGTTTCTTTGTAATAAGGCTCAAATACATCCCATGGATTATTCTCTGTTTCTGTTACTGATATAGTCCAAACCGCATCTTCAGTAGGAAATACATCGGGAAGAGTTATATCTTCTGTTGTTTGTGCATATACAGATATATTTGAGGTTGTAAGCAAAACTAACAAAACCAATTTAGTTATTATTTTATCTATTCGTTTCATAATCTTATTGTTTCTTTAAGTTAATAATATCTATTTAATTGTTCCATTTATCAGATTTAATATTGCTCCTTGTTCTATATCTAATTTAGATCCTCCCTCTAATATTGTTATAGAATTTGCTTGTTCGCCACAATCTGATATAGAAGTTAATTCTCCTGTAACTCTAAATGTTAAACCGGAAGGGATAACTATTGGCATTTATTAGTAACGGTATTATTTCATTATATGCAATTCCTTTTGTCCCGTCTTCTGCAGTTCGTACTGCTTCTGGTATTACCTGTTCTACCTCTTGGGCTATTAATCCTATTTTCTTGGGATTGGTGTTTGTTGTAGTGGTAGTATTGTTTTGAGATTTAATATCCTCCTACAAATCCATTAGATGATTTTGAATATATTGAAAACATATTTCCAATATTTAACCCTGCAGTTGAATCGGGAGATGCAACATTTAATGTTCTTACAGATGCTGTTGGCTGTATCTCATATCATACGAATGTTCTACCCAAACTATCTACTTGTAATTGTGCGGAAAGAGAGAATGTTGTAATTAATACAAATACCATTGATAAATATAATGTCCTTTTCATACCCAATATTTTTTTAATGGTTAATACTAATTTGCCGAAATATACATAGTTTTTTTTTAAAACAAAAGAATTAGAAGAAATTTGTGAATTTGTGAACTTTATTTAAGTTTAAGTTCTATCCCTTAAAAACAAAAATAGGGGCAAAAACCAATGGTTCTGCCCCTACAACTCAATAAAATGGTTCAATTTTTTTCGGTTGTTTAAATTATTACTTTTACAACCTCATTATTAACCTTTACCATTATCACTCCTTTAATGGTTGAGGGTAGTGAAATTTGAGCATATGTTGCTCTCCTCTCTACCGCTGATAGGTTAGGGGTGAGGAGAGTTCTACCCATAGAGTCGTATATGCTTATATTCTTTATCTCCTTACTACTTTTTACATACAATACTCCATTTGAAACGTATGCTTTGGTATTGCTCTCCTCTGCGGTACTTTCTTCCACTCCTTGCAATGCAGATTTGGGATTTACACCTTCTCCATATGTAAATGGTTGTATCTCTGTGCCAATTGATATATTATTTTGTTGTAAGATTTTATACATTGTTGCTTTTATTGTTCCTTTATCTGCCATCATATACCCCTCAGAATCGGTTGTACAACCATTTTCAAAATCCCAATAGCCTAAAAGTGATTCATCATTTAATAATGGCTCATACATACTTGACTGTACCTCTGATTGTGTTAGTGCTCTGTTATAAAACTGAACTTTATCAACGTAGGCATTTAATGCTGAACGTCCATATGCATCTTCTCCTATCATTATTATATATTCATCATACCAATCCAAAAGAGGACTTCCGTTATCAAAAACGGATTCAAATACCAATGCCACTTCTCCGTTTATATATAACTTTATTTGAGGATTTTTAGTGAAATAGAATACAAATGAAACATATACCCATTCTTTAGGATAAAATTGGAAATATTTTAGAGGTTTAAATAAAGTTCCTACTGAAGCTCGCGATTCCCATGTAGCCATTGATAGCATATCTTCACCAATTATATTTTCATAATCATCATAAAGTGTTCCAATATTTGACCATATATACCCCCAATCACAGTAGATCCAATCTCCATCAGGTTTGCGTATATTAATAAACTGAGTCCCTTGTTCACTATGGTTAAACTCTTTTATATTTACCCAAAATGAGAAAGTAAAAGGCGATTGGTTTGTAAAATTTAATTGTTCGGCAGGTATTCCAAAGGCGTATTCTCCGAGATCTATTCCTCGAGGTTCAACCTCATTAGCGTTTACCAATGACATTGAAAGCATTAATGATATTGTAAACAATAATAATTTTCTTGTTCTCATGGCTATATATTTTGATTATTTTACAATTACTTTTTGTGCATTAATATTGCCCTCAATTATTACAGCAATAATATAAGTTCCTGATGCAAAAGAATATTGATATATCTCTTTCCCTGCTTGATGAGAGGACTTCGATAATAATATTATCTCTTGGAGTGATGTTATAACAAAGGTAGCAATTCCTTTCCATTAATTGATGTGCAACCTGTGGATTTTGCCACTACTTGATTGTTTGTTGCTGTTATCTCCGATGA
>JAZNCN010000026.1:0-134822 GCA_045587545.1 Candidatus Caccoplasma sp. | reverse complement strand
CAGGTTAAGTTTATATGTGCCACTGTTTTGTTGAGTACGTTTTCTCCACTCGGGCGAATTTTTCTCCAAATGCTCTCTTAGAGTCATATCCCCGAGGTCAAACATAGGCTCTTCATCGGGCAGGTTAAGTTTATATGTGCCACTGTTTTGTTGAGTACGTTTTCTCCACTCGGGCGAATTTTTCTCCAAATGCTCTCTTAGAGTCATATCCCCGAGGTCAAACATAGGCTCTTCATCTGGCAGGTTAAGTTTATAAGAAGGATTTTTGCCTCTGATGTTATTTCTTAAACCTCCTGATAAACCTCCTAAAACAAAACCTCCTGCTGCACCTGTAGCTCCCGACAACATAACATCGTTAAGTATCGTGCTCATTTCAGGGAATTCATCAGGGTTTTTATATATCAGACCTAATACATTTCTCGAAATTTCCGATGCACTTGATGCCGCACCCTGCTCAATGGCTAATTTGCCAGAGTTTTTTAGTAATTGATTTACCTCTTGCATAGCACCGGGGTTCTTAACTAATTTATTTAGAATACCCTTTCGCATACCACTTAGAGCCGGTATATCAACATTCTTTAAGTAGCGCGATTGCATTAAACCACCTAATATCAGGTCTGAAGCAGCAACTCCCATTGTATATATATTTTTCATTTTGGGAGATATTGTCTCTCCGTTTTGCTTTTCGTGTAAGTCAATCTCTTTTTGAGCTTGAGTCATACTGCGAGCAACAGCACCTCCCAATGTGGCAGCACTTGTTGCAAAACCCAAAGCAGGGTTTAAAGCCGATGCAACAATAGGAATAGCTGCTTCGCTTAACGACGCTCCAATGCTACCAACGGTAGCCCAACCTTTTGTTTGTGGTATTTTTGTCGCATCATTCAATACCTTATCAACTCTTTGGGTTGCCACTCCTCCTTTACTATAAAGTCCATCAATAAAGCTGTTTATCTCATTCTCGTCGGCTCCGGCTTCTTTCAATTTTGAGATTTTGCCAAGTAAATCATACTCTGTATCAAGAGTGGGATTGTGCATTTGATTAAGAGATAATTGGTGAGTCGGGTTCATGCCGGGGAAAGGTACTTGAACCTTTTCTCTTGTAATCTCTTTCATTCTATTTTTCAGAACATCAGTTGATTGTCCTGCAAGGTTTCCGTCATATCTGTCTTGAAGAGAGTTTATACTCTCTTTAAGATACTCCTCTCCTGATGCAGCTTTATCTAATGAAGCTCTTGCATAGTCAAAATCATTAGAAATGGTTTTACCCCAAACTTTTAGTCCGTCGTCAAACGATGATACAACAGGAGTCGTATTTTGTCTATCTCTATTGAATGAGACATCTCTGTGCGATGAGATTATATTATTTGCATCTCTATTATAACTATCACTCCATTCATTGCCTGTTATCTGAAGTTCTGGTTTTACAGGTCCTTGATTTTCTTTGTTTGGCTTGTTGAATCTCTTTTTGAAAAGATCTTGTAATTTAGAATTCTTTTTTGCCCAAGAGTAGTTCGTATTTATATTATTATACATGGCATTAATATTTTAAAAGTTCGTTTATAGCCTCTTCGTCGCTTACACCGTTGGCAAGAAGCATATTGTAAATAATGTTTTTTTGATTGTCGTCGAGTTTGAGGTTGTTACTATCATAACTATCGTTATTAATATCCATACGGTTAAACATTTTATCAAACTCATCTCTCTTTTCTCTTTTAATATCTTCGCAAATTCTCATTATTTTAACTCTGAATTTGCGTAAAAAACTATCCCATTTATCAGTTCCGTGGCTCTTTAATATTTTCTCTAATAGAGATGATAATTTATTAAAGCAATTACTTTTATTATTTAAATGAGCAGACGATGAAGATATGAGAGATAGAGTCTCTTTCAGTATGTTGAGGCTTTTCCGAGCCGGACGCATATCCTTTTCATGTTCCGTTTTGCATACTGAATAAAAGCCTTCGCCTCTCTCTATCTTATCTGTCTCGGACGATATGTCAATAACATTTGTCTTATATCTTTTCATAAATAAATCATAATTAAAAATTAAATTTTGTCTTTAAAAAGTTACTTCCAATATTGGCAAGAGCATTATCAATATAGCCAAATCCTCTACCGGCTTCAGATAGGGCATGAGCCGAGCTGTTTTGAAACGAATTAGCCATATTTGTATAAGCCCCAAATCTCTTATTGGTAAAATCCGATTTTCTATTAAGATAATTGTTGTAAATATTATCTTTCCATGCAGCACCTTGAGCGGCAAGATTGCCAAACAGAGAAGCCATATTCTGATTATTGTTCTTTTGATTAGCTCCAATAAATTCATCTGTGCCACCCATGATAGTAGCTCGTTTTCTCAGAAGTTGGGAGTTCTCTTTCTGCAAATCTTTAGCCGAATTGATTAAATGTTGAACATCGGCTCTCTCAATATAATCTTTATAATATTCAGAGTTGAAAAGATTGCGCAGTTCGGTCTCATTTGCCTTAAGCATATCAAAGGCTTTAGCCTGTTGTTCTTGTGCCCGGAGGTTTTGAACGCGAGCCATAATACCATTAAAAATTGATCCAAAAATCATAGTCAAAAAAATAAGTTGTTTAATAAAGTTATTTTATTAATTATCACATCACATTGCAAATATCACCCTATAATTTTGCCTTTGAATGTTAAATTTATAAGAACTATGAGCAAGAAAAGAAATTCGACAGTTGAGCCTGTTCCGGTAGAGAGGAAGGAGATTTTGGATATGTGTTACAAGCGATTACGAGAACTTATCCCTGAGTGTTCAAACGAGGTAACACTTATAAAATGTATTGAAATATTGGAGAAACGTGAGCGAATACCATTAGATGTTGACGAGGAAAAACACTCATTTATGGCAATAGCCTCAACTCTTAAACGATTATCTGAGATGAAGTAATAATTGATAATTATACCGTTTGAGTATTATTTTAACTTCATTACTTTGAAGCTATTATGGATATTGAAAAAATAATTAAAGAGAACAAAAAGCGAAACGAGATTATAAATGCTCTTTATAATCCGCAAACAGGAGAGGGAAGCCTTGGAGAGAGAAAAATAATTCATCTCTCCGATGCACCTATTTCCATACAATATATACCGCAAACAATGGAGGACATTGAATTGGTAAAAGAGTTTCGCAGATATGGTTCAATAAAAGAGTTTATAAAAAAATCGTTGAAAGAGAACCCAACCGAAACAATGGTTGATGAAGTTTGGCGATATTGGCTTATATTGCGAATAAAACATGACTTTGAGTTTTGGGCTTCAATGTTTGTTCGTATAAAAAACAAGATGGGAGAGAGTGATATATTATTTAAATTAAATCGTCCGCAACGTAGGTTGTTAGATGAGATGGAACAGATGCGGCTTCAAGATAAACCTATAAGAATAATATTGCTAAAGGCTCGTCAATGGGGAGGCTCTACACTCGTTCAAATATATATGGCGTGGATACAATTGGTACATCGTCGTAATTGGAACAGTGTTATATGTGCGCACCTAAAAGATTCAGCATTGAACATAAAAGGAATGTATTCAAAGTTATTGGCAAACTATCCTTCGTGGCTCATTGATGGCAGTGAAGAGATAAAGTTTCAACCGTTTGAAAAAATGAGTAACACCTCCATTATATCAGCAACACAAAGCAAAATAACAATAGGCTCGTCCGAGTCTCCAGAGTCGGTCAGAGGAACCGATGCTGTAATGGCGCACCTTTCTGAGGTGGCATTTTGGAATAGCACACCTAAAAAAACACCCGAGTCATTAGTGAGGTCGGTATGCGGTTCGGTAGCATTAATACCATTGTCTATAATAGTAATGGAGAGTACAGCAAATGGTACCGGAAACTATTTTCATAAAGAGTGCCAAAGAGCAAAGCAAGGAGAAAGTGATAAAAAATTTGTCTTTGTCCCTTGGTTTGAGATAGAGATGTACACTATGTGTGTCAAAGACTATTATGCATTTATACCCACCCTCTCTCAGTACGAAAAACATTTATGGCAATTAGGGGCAACATTAGAGGCAATAGCGTGGTATCGGCTTAAAAGGAGGGAGTATCCAAATCATTCCGATATGATGGCTGAATATCCGTCCGATGATGTAGAAGCTTTTAACTATTCGGGAGAAAAGGTCTTTCACCATACAGTAGTTGAACGTTTGCGCAAGGAGTGTCGCACACCTGATTACATAGGTGATATTTATGCCGATTCAGACAGAGGTCGTATCTCATTACAAAATATACGTTTTGTTGAAGAGAGTGGAGGATTACTAAATATTTGGAGTAAACCCGAAACTGAAAATAATATTTCAAACAGGTATATAGCAGTTGTTGATATTGGAGGACGAAGCAATAAAGCTGATTATTCCGTGATAGTAGTATTTGACCGATATTGGATGATGCATGGTGGAGTTCCCGAAGTTGTAGCACAATGGAGAGGACATATTGACCATGATCTACTTGCTTGGAAAGCTGTGCAGATAGCTCAATATTATAATCAAGCACTATTGGTCTTTGAGAGTAATACACTTGAGACCGAGCGTAACGATGAAGACTCAACAGAGTATATTCTTGAAACAATATCAGAATATTATCCAAATTTGTATGCACGCCGATCATCAAACATGATACATGGAGCAAACACCATGCGTTGGGGGTTTCATATGAACCGCTCAACAAAATTGATGCTTATAAATCATCAGGTGAGAATGTTGCGTGAGGGTGCATATATTGAGCGTGATTATGATGCTTGTTATGAACACGATGTGTTTGAACGAAAACCAAATGGTTCGTATGGCGCAATTGATGGTCATCATGACGATATATTAATAACGCGCTGTATAGGAACATATATATGTTATTCTGAACCATTGCCAACAATTGTGGGAGGTGTAAAATTAAAGCATAAAGAGGTATATAATGAGGCAACAATATGAAAAAAACACTATATTTGCGGTAGATAAACTACCGCGAAAACAGACTGTATCTCGGCATAGTTCAAACAAGTTTGACTCTGCTCTCGGTTTGCACTATATTTGCGATAGATAAATCACACAAAGATAGGTAAAATATAAAACAGGAAGAGAATGAATAAGAGGCTATTTATAGTAATAACATTATTTGTTTCAACATTGCTTTTGTCTTGTAAAAAAGCAGAGATAACAACAACCGCTAATAAGATATACTACAAACAGTATGTAGGGCAAGGCTCTACCGATGAGCCATTTGCAAGAGTAACAGTTAATGTTTCGCAAGCAAAAGCCTCATTAAAAAATGCAAAAGTAACGTTACAAGGATCTTCAAATTTGTCAGATGTAACAGAACTTAAGATATATACAACAGGGGTTGATACCGTGTTTAACGTCTCGCGAGCCGAGTTATTGGGAACAATAGTATCTCCAGATATAGCTGATATAGAGTGTAAATTAAAGGCTAAACTACCTATAGGCAAAAACAATATATGGTTAACTTGTAATATAGACGAAAAGGCGAAAGAGGGAAATATTATAAAAGCAACCATAAATACCCTTGACATTGCAGGTGAAGAACGACAAATAGAACAGTTGCCAAAAGAAAATTTGCGACAAGTACTATTGGCATGCAATACGGTATATGACCTTAATCAAGATGGTTCGCGATATTACAGAATACCTGCAATAGTAACAGCAGCTGACGGTTCGTTGGTAGCGTTAATTGATAAAAGAGGAGATATAATGACTGATTTACCCAATACCATAAGTATAGTAGCCCGTCGTAGTACAGATGGCGGAAAAACATGGGGTAATGCGGTAACAATAGCACAAGGCGACTCATTAAAAGGTAAAACCTATGGCGATGTAGCAGTAGTTTTAGACAAAGTAACCAAAAATCTTGTTGCTGTATTTGCAGGCGACAGAGGATTATGGGATTCAAATAACGAAAATCCACAACGAATATATACATCGCAAAGTGCCGATAATGGCTTAACCTGGAGTACCCCTTGCGATATAACCGAGCAGGTATATAAAGGAGTGTATGGCAGAGCTAAATGGTATGGAATGTTTGCCGGTTCGGGACATGCATTACAGTTGAGTGACGGACGATTAATGTTTGTAGTCGCTGCACGATATACACCGGATAAATGGGAATTGCACAACTATGCCGTATATTCCGATGATCATGGAAAAACATGGAAAGTATCACGTAATTCACCTACTCCTTCTTCCAAAAATAGGGGCGATGAAGCTAAAGTTGTTGAACTTGCCAATGGCGATATTCTGATGAGTATTCGTAACCCGGAAAAAGGTTATCGCAAGTTTGCCATATCAAAAACAAAAGGAGAAACATGGCAAGCAGCAAAAGTATCAGACAATCTTATAGAGCCGGCATGCAATGGCGATATATTGCGTTATAATCATGGAGGTAAAGATTATCTTATTCATTCATTACCCTCAAGCAAAACCGACCGAGAAAATGTAACAATACATCTTAGCGAAGATAACGGTAAAACATGGAGCATAAAACGCCAGTTGGTTGACGGAATGAGTGCGTACTCATCACTTACAATCCTTGATGACGGCACAATAGGTTGTCTGGTAGAGGTTGGAAGACACCATACAGCAACCGATGAGATAGGTATGCGTATAATCTATTATAATTTCTCTTTAGATTGGATTTTTGATTAGCACTAACTCTTAATTATATCGTGCATTTATTGTTAGAGAAATAAAATTCTAACAGCTTTTAAGATTTTGAAAATAAAATTATATCTTTGTATTTTAAATATAGATGTAATGATAAAGAGTGTCGGAATATATTGCTCATCGTACGAAGATATAGCTGAAAAGTTTTTTGACGAAGCGCGTGATCTTGCCAAATGGATTGGGACAACGGGCAAGGAGTTAGTATATGGTGGCACAAACAGGGGAATGATGCAGGTAATAGCTTCAACTGTAAAAAGTAGTGGAGGATATGTAACCGGAGTTATTCCTCAATCTATATTAGATAGGGGTTTGGTAAGCGATACACTTGACCGTAAGGTGGTATCTCAATCACTCTCTGATCGTAAGGATATTTTAATAGAACTCTCAGATGTAATAGTAGTTATGCCAGGAGGCTTTGGTACTCTTGATGAGGCTTTTAATACCATAGCGCAACGTAAACTCGGATATCATAAAAAGGAGGTTCTGTTTTGTAATATAAATGGCATATATGACGATATGTTTAGTTCTATTAATAAACTATATACCGAGAATTTTGCTCCGTTAGAATATAAAAACTATTACAAGGTTTTTTCGGGAGCTACTGATTTGATTAAATATTTAGAAACACTATAAGACCATGGAATTAAAAAACGAAATTAAAGACCTTCTTCAAAAAGAGGCAGAGGCGATATTGAATATTCCCGTAACAGATAATTATGAGAAAGCAATATCTCTCATTGTAGAGTATGTGAACAAAAGAGGAGGTAAACTTGTTACAAGTGGTATGGGTAAGGCAGGACAAATAGCAATGAATATTGCAACAACATTCTGTTCAACAGGAACTCCTGCAATATTTTTACACCCAAGTGAGGCTCAACATGGCGATCTTGGAGTAATACAAGAGAACGATGTAATGCTTGTAATTTCAAATTCCGGTAAAACTCGCGAAATATTGGAGTTATTAGTGTTGGCATCACGCTTGCGTCCACATCTTAAATATATTGTAATAACAGGAAACAATGAGGGAGAGTTGGCAAAACGTGCCGATGTATGTCTATATACAGGAGGTCCTGCCGAAGTATGTCCATTAGGATTAACTCCCACAACATCAACAACAATGATGACTGTTATAGGCGATATATTGGTTGTTGGAACAATGAAGGCAATAAATTTTGACAAATCGCAATATGCTCTTCGCCATCATGGAGGCTATTTGGGAGTATTGTCAAGGGGAGAAGAGTAGAAAAAATTTTTTTAGATGCAAAAGGTTATAGGAATTGGAGAAACAATCTATGATATAGTATTTAAGGACGGGCAACCAACAAAGGGAGTTCCCGGAGGTTCGGTCTTTAATGCTATGGTTACATTGGGCAGGCTAAAAGTGCCTGCATATTTTATATCAGAGGTAGGTGATGATGCAGTAGGAAATGCCATAATATCTTTTATGGAGGGTAATGGTCTTGATACAAAAAGCGTCGATAAATTTACCGACGGACAGACAGCCCTTTCCTTAGCTTATTTGGATAAAAATAGCGATGCCCAATATACATTCTATACCAACTATCCTCAGAACAGATTAAGTGTGGTATGGCCACGCATCGATCCTGATGATATTTTTCTTATAGGCTCTTTTTATGCGCTTAATCCTGAACTTAGACCCAAAATATTAGAGTTCCTCAATTATGCACAGGAGCGAGAAACCATTATATATTATGACCCTAATTTTAGAAAGAATCATGCTGATAAGGCAATACAGATGATGCCATCTCTATTAGAGAATTTTGAGTATGCTTCTATAGTTAGAGGATCAAAAGAAGATTTTTACTACCTGTTCAATGAAACTGAAGCCGATAAAATCTATCGCGATAAAGTAAGTTTTTACTGCCCTGTATTTATATACACAGCCGCAGAACAAGGAGTTGATTTGTTTACGCCGCAAGGTCACCGCCACTATCAAAGTGCCTCAATTATACCTATAAGTACAATCGGAGCAGGCGATAATTTTAATGCAGGAATAATATATGGCATCTTAAAAGAGGGTATTAAGAAGTCTGAAATTAATAATTTGCCACTTGAACGTTGGGATAAGATTATATCCTATGCCCTTGAGTTTTCAAAAGAAGTGTGTCTTTCATATAATAACTATATAAGCTGTGAATTTGCTAAAACCTTGTTATAAAATTAAACTCTGTAGAAAAAATCACATAAACAATAGTAGAAACAAATAAAAAATATGTTTCTGCTATTTTTTTTACAAATTTCAACAATTAAAAGTTATTTTTTTGACTTTAAGCACTATATTGTTGTTTGATAATTATATATCTGTTGATATATTTGCACTTGCATAAATGTCATAAACAGGAACGACTTCTATATGAAAAAAATAGTTTTCACTCTTTTTGTAACTATTATATTGGCTTACACATGGGTTTCGTGTGTTCCGCATACGCACGATTCAGTAGTAACATGCGATATAACCTATGATAAAGAGTATGTTATAAGATGGGACGTATATCCATCGGCACAAGGCTATGTAAATATATATATATCAACATCTCCTGATAGCTTTGATTTAAAAGGGACGCCTGTTGCAATAGTACCAGCAAGTGATGGCGTTGTAGAAGTTCCTTCACCAAATACCCTTAATAGATACTATTTTTATTTGAATTTTAATGACTGCTTTGGTAGAGTTGTAGGCGCACGAGCGCCCTATATTCAAAGTGCATATTCTTTTAGAGACTTAGGTGGCTATTCAGGTTTGGGTAATAAAAAGAGCAAATGGGGAATGATTTATCGTGCAGGAGTTCTTGATACCCTTACTCAACGCGACAAGCAGAGAGTCCAAAATCTAAACGTTAAAACAATTATTGAATATCGAGATGAAGAAGAGTGTATGTATTCGCCTTCAGAATTGGGGGTTGAAAATATTATATATATGCAGCCTTCTGATTTTGATGTTGATTCGCTTATAAGCAAAGTTCACCACGGAGAATTTAAACGAGGTGATGCGCGTGTATCAATGCAAGATTTTTATCTATCACTATTAACAGAAGATTCAAAAGATAGTTTTATAAAACTATTTGATATACTAGCCGATGAAAAAAATTATCCAATAATAATTACCTCTCGTTACGGTAAAGGTTTTAATGACATGGCAACGCTCTTTATCCTATCGGCATTAGGAGTCTCAATTGATGAAATATACGAAGACTATACATGGGCAAACCAATATTTCTGTAAGACGCGTATTATCGAGAAGGTATCTTATTTGCCGCAAGATGTCAGAGAAGCTATCGCATCAATAGTGCACAATAACCGAAAAGATTTATTGGTGATAGTAAATACTATTCAGCATAAGTATGGCTCTATTGATAAATATATGATAGAAGAGTTGAAGCTTACCAAGGATAAAAGAGAAAAAATACAGAAAAATCTATTGGTTGTTGAATAACCTATCCCATAAAAATAATATAGATATTACAAAAATAGCCTTTCGGTAATTAACTAACTAAAAAAGAGGTCTCTTTTTATTACTTTTCACATAAAAATATTTACAATAAAATTCAAGCAACTACTAAATTTGTTGTAAATTTGTAAGAATTTTTACTCTGTTGTTAATCAATAGAGATAATTAAAAAAAAATGAGTATAACATCAATAGTACGTCCTCTCTTTTTAAAAAGGCAAAAAGAGATTTCTCTCTTTGCTGAAAGAGGAGAAGAGATACAACGTCAAGTGCTTGCAACACTTGTAAATAGCGCAAGCAATACAGAGATTGGACGTAAGTTCAGATTTGACGAAATAAAAGGTAATTATATAAAATTTGCCGAACGTCTCCCTATAATAGACTATGAGGGAGTAAAACCCTATGTTGAACGAATGCTCAACGGAGAGCAAAATCTTATATGGAATAGTAAAATAAGATGGTTTGCAAAATCCTCGGGAACAACAAATGATAAGAGCAAATTTATACCAGTATCGGACGAATCTTTACAAATATGTCACTATAAAGGAGGTCAAACCTCAATAGCAACCTATCTGAGCCAAAATCCGACCAGTAGATTGTTTGACGGAAAGGCATTGATTTTAGGTGGTAGTCATGAGATAAGCAATTTGGGTGGACACTATAATTGTGGCGACCTTTCGGCTTTATTAATACAAAACATACCATCTGTAATCAATTTTATAAGAGTACCTTCCAAGAAGATAGCCTTGATGTCGGAGTGGGAAAGTAAGCTTAAAGAGATTGCTCGTACAACTGTAAATGAGAATGTAACAAATTTGTCTGGAGTACCATCATGGTTCTTAGTTCTGATAAAACAGATGTTGCAAGAAAATGGGAAACAATACCTAACAGAAATCTGGCCAAATTTGGAAGTCTTCTTCCATGGAGGAATAAGTTTTGCTCCATATCGCGAGCAATACAAATCGTTAATCCCTTCAGAGAAGATGCATTATATCGAAACCTATAATGCATCAGAAGGCTTTTTCGCTGTTCAAAATAGTTTTGATGAGCAAACAATGTTATTGCTTATTGATTTAGGAATATTCTTTGAATTTATACCTTTAGAGGATGTTGGTAGCGATAATCCTAAAATTGTACCTTATTGGGGAGTAGAGCAAGGGCGTAACTATGCAATGGTCATAACAACCAATAGCGGGTTATGGCGATATATGATAGGCGATACAGTTAAGATTGAGAGCTTAAATCCTGTAAAGATAACAATATCAGGAAGAGTAAAACACTTTATAAATGCCTTTGGAGAAGAGTTGATGGTTGATAATGCCGAAAAAGGTTTGGCAAAAACATGTGCATTAACCGGAGCCGAGATATCAAACTATAGTGCGGCACCAGTCTTCATGTCAGAAGGTAGCAGAGGTCGTCACCAATGGCTGATTGAGTTTAGTAAAGAGCCAAAGTCAATGCAAGAGTTTGCTCAAATTTTAGATAAAACATTACAAGAGTTAAATTCCGATTACGAGGCAAAACGCTATAAAGGGATAGCTCTTGAACAATTAGAGATAATACCTGCTCGTAAAGGATTATTTGAAGATTGGTTGCGAAGTAAAGGAAAACTCGGAGGACAACACAAAATCCCCAGATTAAGCAATGGTCGAGACTATATTGAAGATATGTTGAAATTAAACAGATAAAAAACAAAAAAAGATATATAACATGGAGAAAAATTTTAAGAGAACACTTGTAACAACGGCACTACCTTATGCCAATGGACCTGTGCATATAGGACACTTGGCAGGAGTTTATGTTCCGGCCGATATATATACTCGTTATTTGAGATTAAAGGGAGAAGATGTAATTTTAATAGGAGGTTCTGATGAGCATGGAGTACCCATTACCATAAAGGCTCGTAAAGAGGGTGTAACTCCTCAAGATATAGTTGACCGTTATCACGGAATAATCAAAAAATCATTTGAAGAGTTCGGAATATCATTTGATATATACTCTCGTACAACATCTGATATACACCACAAAACAGCATCAGAGTTTTTCCGTAAACTATACGATGAAGGTAAATTCATTGAGAAAACATCAGCTCAATATTACGACGAAGAGGCAGGACAATTCCTTGCAGATCGCTATATAACAGGAACATGTCCCCATTGTAAAAACGAAAATGCATACGGTGACCAGTGCGAAGCATGCGGAACATCGCTTAATGCAACAGACCTTATAAATCCCAAATCAACAATAAGCGGAAGTGTTCCTGTACTAAAAGATACCAAACATTGGTATCTTCCCCTTGATCAACACGAGGCTTTCCTTCGCGAGTGGATTTTAGAAGGTCACAAAGAGTGGAAAACCAACGTTTATGGACAATGTAAATCTTGGTTGGATATGGGGTTGCAACCTCGTGCTGTAAGTCGCGACATTGATTGGGGAGTTCCTGTTCCCGTTGAAGGAGCTGAAGGCAAAGTTTTATATGTATGGTTTGATGCTCCAATCGGATACATCTCAAACACAAAAGAGTTGATGCCCGACAAATGGGAGTTATATTGGAAAGATAAAGAGACAAAACTTGTACATTTTATCGGAAAAGACAATATAGTATTTCACTGTATCGTATTCCCTGCAATGCTTAAAGCCGAGGGTAGTTTTATATTACCTGAGAACGTACCTGCCAATGAGTTCCTAAATCTTGAAGGAGATAAAATCTCAACATCACGAAACTGGGCAGTATGGTTGCATGAATATTTAGTTGATTTTCCAGGCAAACAAGATGTATTACGCTATGTACTTACAGCAAATGCTCCTGAAACAAAAGACAATGACTTTACATGGCGCGATTTCCAAGCACGCAATAATAACGAGTTGGTTGCAATACTTGGCAACTTTATTAATCGCAGTATAGTTCTTACACACAAATACTTTGAGGGTAAAGTGCCTGTAGCAGGGGAATTTACTGAATATGATAATGCAACAATATCAGAGTTTGCATCGCTAAAAGAGGAGATTGAGAAGTTACTGCAAAACTATCGTTTTCGCGATGCATTAAAAGAGGCAATGAATTTAGCACGTATCGGAAACAAGTACCTTGCCGATACTGAGCCATGGAAACTGTCCAAGACCGATATGGCACGTGTCTCAACAATATTGAATATTGCACTACAAATATCGGCAAACCTTGCAATCGCATTTGAACCATTCTTGCCATTCTCGGCAGCTAAACTACGTAAGATGTTGAATATGACAGAGTGTAATTGGAGTCGTTTGGGAGAGATGAATCTGCTTGCTGACGGAACAATAATCAACACACCTGAGTTACTATTTGAGAAGATCGAAGATGCGGCAATAGAGGCACAAATAAACCGCTTACAAGAGACAAAGGCTGCTAATGAATTAAGCGCGAAAAAAGCAAATCCGATAGCGGAGAACATTGATTTTGAGGACTTTTTAAAATTAGATATTCGTGTAGGAACAGTATTAGAGTGTACAAAAGTTCCCAAAGCCGATAAACTATTAATGTTCAAAATAGATGACGGATTAGGCGGTCGCACAATAGTATCAGGTATTGCAAAACACTATGCCCCTGAAGAGTTGGTTGGTAAACAAGTATGCTTTATAGCAAACCTTGCGCCTCGCAAAATAAAAGGCATTGAGTCGCAAGGAATGATTCTTTCAGCTGAAGACTTTGATGGTAAGTTGGTTGTAACTACCACACAAAAGGAGGTTTCGCCCGGAAGTGAGGTTAAGTAGCTTAATTAGTTTTTAGTTTTCGGCCTTGCCGCCCCTATGGGGTAGTTTTTAGTTGTTAGAATTTAAACAACTAACAACTAAAAGCTAACAACTAACAACTGAAGACTACAATGAATTTAAAGCAAAGAACTGAAAAGGCCCTTATATGGAGTTTCGTGGATAAATTCGGACAACAGATACTCTATTTCGTATCCGGAATTATTCTCGCCAACCTTCTTACGCCTCGCGATTACGGAAAAATTGGAGTGTTGACTATATTTATAGTCCTCTCCAATATTCTTGTAGATAGCGGATTTAGTTCGGCGCTTATTCGAAAGAAAGAGGCGACAGACCGAGATTATTCAACAATATTCTATTTTAATCTTGTAATATCATTACTCTTTTATTTGCTACTATATATTTCGGCAAATTATATAGCCACATATTTTAATATACCTGATCTTGTAGTGGTATCCCGGGTATTATTCCTTGCCATAATATTTAACTCATTTGGGTTAATACAACAAACACGAATGTTTAAGGAGATACGTTTTACCGAATATGCTCGAATAAATATCATATCACTGGCAATATCATCTATTGCAGCCATATGGCTTGCAGCTAAAGGAGGAGGAGTTTGGGCATTAGTAGTCCAAACCGTAGGTTTGGCATTTCTAAAAACAGTCATGTTGTGGTTTTACAGCAAGTGGCGTCCCCAATTGATATTCTCATATGCTTCAATAAAAGAGTTTTTAGGATATAGCGCAAACTTACTCGGAACAGGAGTTTTAAATGCAATATTTAATAATATATATCCGCTTATAATAGCAAAAGGCTATTCAACCTCTGCGGTGGGATTTTATACACAAGCACATAAGTTTCAAGATATACCATCAGCATTGATAGCCAATATTTTCCGCAGTGTAGCATTTCCGGTACTATCATCAATAAACGATGATAAACCGCGTCTATTACGAGTATTTGGTAAATACATACGCACAACAGCATTCTTTATCTTCCCTATTATGACTATGCTTATAGTTGTAGCAGAGCCATTTATAATATCTCTGATAACAGAGAAGTGGAGTGCATCAGTGCCAATGTTACAGGTATTGGCAATAGCAGGAATGTTTTCGCCATTCATAATCTTATATTATGATCTCTTAAATACCGAAGGAAGGTCAGATATAAATTTCAAAATGGAGATAGTAAAAAAGATAGCACTTATGTTGGCAATATCAATATGTTTTATTTGGGGCAGTTCAATAATGCTCTTAATATGGATATGGGTTGCATATACACTATTGTCGTTATTAGCAACGGTAATAATATCGGCAAAAGTTGTAGGATATAAAATCAGATTCTTTATAAAAGATATGTTGCCATATCTTGCGCTCTCAATAATTTCTGCGACACTATCATCAATCACATATTTACTATTTACAAATAGTTGGTTACAACTTATTACGGCAACATGTATATATGTAATAACATATATCTCCGTTGCGGCAATATTTAAAATGGAGATATGGATTGAGTGCTTATCGCTTGCAAAACGTAAATTAGGAATAACCAATGAGTAATATAGCCCCTATAATATTATTTACCTATAAGCGAGCTGCACATACAAAACGTTGCATTGAGTCGTTGAAGCAGTCGTTGTTAGCACAGGAGAGCGTACTATATATATTCTCTGATGCTGCAAAAAGCAGAACAGATATTGCCGATGTCCTTGCGGTAAGAGCATACATAAAGAGTATAACAGGCTTTAAAGCGGTTATAATAGAGGAGAGTGAGCAAAACAGAGGGCTTGCCGATAGTGTAATTTATGGTGTTGGTAAGGTTCTTGACGAACATGGGAGAGCAATAATTTTGGAAGATGATTTAATACTCTCACCACACTTCCTTGCATATATGAACGAGGCTTTGGATATGTATGAAAACGTAGAGAATGTAATAAATATCAATTCACACGTCTTATCATCTCCAATGACTTTTAAGGATAATTTCCTTATCAGTTTTGCCAATAGTTGGGGCTGGGCAACATGGAAGAGAGGTTGGGCATATTTTGAGCAAGATGCATCAAAATTACTATTACAGATAAAGGAGCAGGGTAGAGAGAGAGAATTTGACTTGGGTTATCATTTTACAAGAATGTTGCAAGAACAGTCAGAGGGTAAGATAAACTCTTGGGCTATACGTTGGAATGCATCACTATTTGTAAATCGCAAACTCTCTTTAAATTCAGGCAAACCATTAGTTACAAATGGAGGTTTTGGAGCAGGAGCAACACACTGTAATACTCCCAATTTGTTCTCGGTAAAACTATACACTGATGAGTTGCACCCGCAAATGATAACTCCTATTGAGGAGGATACAGCTATGCGTAACAAATTGCGTAAGACCTATATGATACGCACATCATACACAAATAAATTGCGAGTGGCTATAATGTCAAAACTGAAACAGATTTTTTCATGAAAGTAGTCCTTATAAATACCAAACAGAGTGGAGGTGGAGCGGCAATAGCTGCAAGCCGTCTGCATAAAGCACTTCGCAAACAAGGTGTTGATGCAACTTTTGTTGTAGCCGAGGGAGAAGGAGGAGAGAGTATTGAAGTGCTCTCAAAAAATCTGTATGGTAAGATAAAATACAAAGCAGCATTTATATGTGAGCGCGTAGGAATATGGTTAACTAACAGATTTTCACGTAAGAACCTATTTACCGTATCAACAGCACTATTTGGTACAGATATAGCAAACCTTAAAGCAGTAAAAGAGGCAGATGTGATACACCTTCATTGGGTAAATCAGGGAATGGTGTCGCTAAAAGGTATAGAGAGTTTGGTGGCAACAGGCAAACCAATAGTAATAACCCCTCACGATATGTGGTATGCAACAGCAATATGTCACCATGCAGAAGAGTGTAACAGATACACAAAAGAATGTAAAGAGTGTTTGCAATTACAATTTCCCTCTAAAAATGATTTATCGGCAAAAGTGTGGAAAAAAAAGGCAACACTTTATAAATCTAACGTAGTGTTTGTAGCAATAAGCAATTGGATATCGCAATGTTTGAAAGCAAGTGCATTAACCTCTGCAAACGAACAAGAGGTAATATGCAATGTAATGGATACCGATACATTTCGTCCACACTCAAAAGCGGTGTGTCGTCAGCGATTTGGAATATTATCTGATGAAAAGGTGTTAGCGTTTGGAGCTGCAAAACTAAATGACCCAATAAAAGGTGCAGATATGCTCTTTAAGGCAATAGAACAGAGTGGTCAAAAAGAAAAATTGGTGTTGTTGCTATTTGGTGCAATAAAAAATGATAATGAATTTTTGCAACACATACCCTGCCGATACATCTATGTAGGAGAACAAATAAATAAAGAGGATTTAGTACAACTCTATTCGGCTGCCGATATGGTTGTGGTACCATCGCATTACGAATCGTTATCATTGGTAATAGCCGAGGCAATGGCATGTGGGACACCGGCGGTCTCGTTTAATAACGCAGGGCAAACAATGCTAATAGACCATAAAGAGAACGGATACCTTGCAGAGTATCCCTCAATACAAGATTTTGCCAATGGTATAAATTGGATATTGCAGAACGCAGATGAAAAGATGCGCGAGAGTGCAATAGCAAAAATATGGAGAATAATGTCGCCCCAAGAGGTAGCAACCCAACATATTGAACTATACAAACGTTTACTAAGCCAAGAGTAATGACAACACCCGTAATATCAATAATAACAGTGTGCTATAATGCTCAAAACGAGATTGCAGCAACCCTTAAAAGTGTAAAGGAACAAACCTTTAAAGGGTATGAGTATATAATTGTTGATGGAGCATCAAAAGACAATACCCTAAAAGTTATAGCAGAAAGCGGAGTTGCCCCCACTCTCTTAATAAGCGAAAAAGACAAAGGCATATATGATGCAATGAACAAAGGACTTGCCCTGGCAAAGGGAGATTATCTGATGTTCCTAAATGCAGGAGATTCTCTATATAGTCCCAATACATTGCAACAGATAGCCGATGTCGCAAAAAACAACCCCGATGTAATATATGGCGATACAGCAATAGTAGATGCCGATAGGAATTATCTGCGTCCACGCCGTTTACGCCCACCCAAACACTTGACACGCAACAGTTTTAAAAATGGAATGTTGGTATGTCATCAAGCCTTCTTGCCCAAACGAGAGTTGGCAATGCCTTACGATATGCAATACCGCTTCTCTGCCGACTTTGATTGGTGTGTAAAAATACTTGCAAAAGCAACCACATCTGTGCAAATAGAAGGATATATAGTAAACTATTTAGAAGAGGGAGCAACAACACGCAATCACGTTAAGTCGCTTAAAGAACGGTTTAGAATAATGGCTCACTACTATGGATTGCTCACCACAATCTTTAAACATATTTGGTTTTTATTCAGGAAATAAATTTAGTGCTTCCGTAAAGATATAACAATTGGTAGCCGACAACTAACAACCTATCTCCCCATAAACTCTTTACGCTCTTCTATTGAGAACTTTTCAATAGCATAGCGGAGCATTGTGCGAGGCATTATGTTTTTATACTCGTTTAAGAAATTACGAAGTTGTGTTCCATCACGTTTACCTGCTTCGCGTAACGTCCAGCCCACAGCCTTCTGCATAAGGTCGTGGCGAGTATCCATGAATAGTTTGGCAAGAGCGTAGGTGTGAGTAAACTCCCCTTTACGAATAAATGTAAGAGTTGAAACAACAGCAATACGTTGTTTCCATAGGTGGTTGCTTTTAGCAAACTCATATAACAGAGAACAATCCCCATTATATAAATGGTTGCCAACAATATTGGGAGCAGACAAATCTACCAAATCCCAATTGTTGATATAGCGAGTATTAGATATATAGATATTAAAAATATTTTCCCTTAAACATTCAGGTGAGTAACTCTGTGAGTAGGGACGTGGCCTGCCACGACCGATAGAGAACTTCATGCTATCTTCATACATCTTAACCAAAAGCAATAGAGCAGTAAGACGCGCTTCATGGTATTCGCTATGCAGTAGGTTTTCAATCTCAGTTAAATCAATATGGTTAACACACTCTTTAACAATCGCTCGTATTTGAGGCACCATAACTCCTAAAAAGTTATCGCCATAGCCATACTCTCCCTCACCTGTCTTGAAAAATCGGAGTTGCACCTCCCTCTTCTCAGCAGATGCAACACCTTTCAACCTCTCTATAATATCATTTGCTTTCACTCTAACAACTAATGATTACCCCGTAGGGGCGGTGAAACCGACATCTAACAACTCTAAATAAGGTTAACCTTAAATACTTCTCCACCCTCAAAAAAGTTTATAATGTTTTGTGAAACAACAAAAGCCATTTCGTTGCGAGTCTCAACAGTTTGAGTCCCCAAATGAGGGTTAAGCACAGCGTTGTCAAGCATAGCAAGTTCGTCTGATGGATAGTCTCCATTTTCAAACACATCTAACCCTGCTCCCCAAATTTTACCCTCTTTAAGAGCGGTAACCAAAGCTTTTTCGTCAACCAAAGGACCGCGAGCGGTATTAATAAGAATAGCAGATGGCTTCATCATATCAAACTCTGCCTCGCCAATAATATGAAAAGTTTCTGGAGTATAAGGAGCATTAACCGAAACAATATCTGCACACCTCAAAAGTTCCTCCTTACTCATATATACGGCATTATATTTCTGCTCCTCCTCTTTGCACATGCGGTTACGTTTGGCATAAACAATATTCATGCCGGCAGCCATAGCTCTACGTGCAAGAGCACAACCAATTCTGCCCATGCCAATAATTCCCAATGTCTTGCCATAAAGCGAGTGCCCAAGATTTTCAAGCAATCCCACATGAACATTACCTTTAATCCTTATACGTCGGTCCATTTCGGCAATACGTCGAGTAACTGCATATATCAATCCCATTGCTTGGTCGGCAGTAGGCTCAGTAACCGAGTGGGGAGTATTGCTAACCTGTATTCCCAATCGGGTGGCGCAAGCAATATCAATATTATCAAAGCCAACAGCGTAGTTCGATATTAATTTAAGTTTCCTGCCTTTGGTCATAAGAGTCTCATCAACTTTAAAGTTGAACATCGATTGCAGAACATCATAATCCTCAATCATATCCAGCACCTCATCGTAAGTAAACGACTCTCTCCCTTCGGGCGGGAAAGTAACATCGTATTTCTCAATCAACTCTGCGTAACCGGCCCTAAACATATTGTATGTAACCAAAACTCTCTTTTTCATAATTGCGATGAATTTTATAGTGCGAAGATATGAAAAAATACATTCAAAATATTAATTTTGTAGATGTTTGAAAGTATGCAAACTTAAAAATGAAGCGTATTCCCTTAATAATTTCAATGGCATCATTATCAATGATTGATGCAGTATCACGAGAGAAAGAAGAAAACATTCAGCCAAACGTGATATTCATATATGCTGATGATATCGGTTATGGCGATTTGAGTTGTAATGGTTCAACAACTATATCAACGCCAAATGTTGAGGCATTGGCACAAGAGGGAATACGATTTACAAATGTTCATAGTGCGGCGGCAACAAGTACCCCATCGCGATATGCAATGCTTACAGGAGAGTATGCTTGGAGAAAAGAGGGAACCGGAGTAGCCAATGGAGATGCTGCTCTTATAATATCTCCTGAAAGATATACTCTTGCCGATATGTTTTCTGATGCAGGTTATAAAACAGGAGTTATAGGAAAGTGGCATTTAGGATTGGGAAGTGTAAGCGGAGAACAAGATTGGAATTCATATCTTTCGCCAAATCCCAAGGATATAGGATTTAACTATTCATATATAATGGCAGCAACGGGCGACAGAGTCCCTTGTGTATTTGTAGAGAATGGCAGGGTTGCAAATTACGATGCCGAAAATCCTATATATGTAGATTATAACAATAACTTTGAAGGAGAACCCACAGGAAAAGATAATCCTGAACTTTTGAAACTTTTCCCCTCACATGGGCACGATTACTCAATAATTAACGGAATATCTCGTATCGGATATATGAAAGGAGGAGGCAAAGCCTTATGGAGAGACGAAGATATAGCCGATGTTCTAACACAAAAGGCAGTGGAGTTTATCAAAAGCAACAAGGAAGCCCCGTTCTTTTTGTATTTTGCAACACAAGATGCTCATGTTCCACGCGTTCCTCATAGCCGTTTTGTAGGGAAGTCGGGAATGGGAGCCAGGGGAGATGCAATTTTGCAATTTGATTGGAGTGTAGGAGAAATCGTTGCAACGCTTAAGCAATTAGAATTATATGAAAATACCATAATCGTATTGTCAAGCGATAACGGTCCTGTAGTTGATGACGGATATAAAGATGAAGCCGTAGAACTATTAGGATATCATAAACCGGGAGGAGAGTTTAGAGGCGGTAAATACAGCTCTTTTGACGCAGGTACACGAATGCCTTGTGTGATAAAATGGAGAGGTAATGATATTGGTAAGGTTAATAAAGCACTTCTTTCGCAAGTAGATTGGTTTGCCTCTTTTGCACGATTGTTAAAAATAAAATTGCCCGAAGGGTCAGCCCCCGATAGCCAAAATCAAATTAAGACATGGGAAGGGAAAAAACAGCGAGGACGAAAAATGCTTGTAGTACAGAATGCACAAAACGTGTTATCAATAGTGTCAGGCAAATGGAAATATATATCACCATCACAAGGAGAGTCATTTAATAGATGGACTTCCATTGAGACAGGAAACAACCCACAGCCACAACTATACAACCTCTCAACAGATAAAGGCGAAACAAAAAACCTTGCATCAAAACGCAGAGTAAAAACAGCACGTCTTGCCCGAAAGCTTGAACAAATAAGAGGAAAATAGAATGCAAAATAACTCTAAGACAGCAATATTCAATCCGTTGACTTTCCCCATATATGTTATGGCAAAGCCAATAGGAGCGTTGTGCAATTTAGATTGCCACTATTGCTACTACCTTGAGAAAGGAGAACTCTATCGAGGAACATCACCTAAGATGAGTGATGATATTTTGGAGCGTTACATAATAGATTATATAGAGTGTCAGCCCACACAAAACGTACTATTCACTTGGCATGGAGGCGAAACACTTTTGAGAGGAATAGATTTTTTTCGGAAAGCCATACGTTTACAGCAACGCCATGCTCGAGGAAGAACTATTTCAAACTCAATACAGACAAATGGAATTTTACTAAACGATGAATGGTGCCGATTTTTTAAAGAGGAGAACTTTCTTGTAGGAATCTCTCTTGACGGTCCAGAACATATACATGATCGCTATCGCAGAGACAAGAGCGGAAGAGGAACATTTGCAAAAGTAATGAAGGGAGTTGAACTACTGCAAAAGCATGGAGTTGAGTTTAATACCCTCTCGGTAGTGAACGATTATAGTGCAAAGTATCCGTTGCAGGTATATAACTTTTTTAAGAGTATAGGGAGCCACTATATGCAGTTCTCGCCCATAGTAGAGCGTTGGGGAGATCGTGCCGATGGCTTGGAACTTCTCCCTCCGGGTAATAACTTTGAAAATGTAGAAATGCCACCGTGGTGCGTTTCTCCCGAAGATTACGGCAATTTCTATTGCACCATATTTGATGAGTGGGTAAGAAAAGATGTAGGGCAATACTTTATACAACTATTCGATTCAACCCTTGCAGGTTGGGTAGGAGAGCAACCCGGAGTGTGTATATATGCGAAGGTGTGCGGGCATGCCGCCGCAATGGAGCATAATGGCGATGTTTATAGTTGCGACCACTTTGTTTTTCCAGAATACAAATTAGGAAACATACGTACACGTACATTAACAGAGATGATGCTCTCTCCAGAGCAGATGAAGTTTGGGGAGAGGAAGTTTTCCTCTCTGCCACGCCAATGCAAAGAGTGTGAGTTTCTGCACCTCTGTAATGGAGAGTGTCCCAAAAACAGAATATCAAAAACCTCTGATGGCGAAGAGGGGCTAAACTATCTGTGCGAAGGGTTGAAACAGTTCTTTATACATACAAAACCATATATGCAATATATGGCGGAGCAGTTAAAGAGAGGTTTGCCGCCAGCAGATATAATGAACGTTTTAAAAAATAAGGAAATATAAAGAGTAAATAATAAGATTCCTAATTGATATATGAGTATATTAGCACTAATAATATTGGCACTAGGGCTTTCAATGGATTCGTTTGCAGTTTCGCTCTCATCGGGTGTAGCACTAAAACCATTTAAAATATCAAACGTTTTAAAGATAGCCTTATATCTATCATTTTTTCAAGCTGTAATGCCTGTTGTAGGGTGGTTTTTAGGAGTAGGATTTGTAGATATAATAGATGTTATAGATCATTGGATAGCATTTGCTCTATTACTATTCTTGGGAGGTAAAATGATACTTGATGTAATAATTCAAAAAGAAGAGGAGATGCAGTGCTGTTTTAATCCAACTAAAACAGTAACCCTTATTCAGATGGGTATAGCAACAAGTATAGATGCTTTAGCGGTAGGAGTTTCATTTGCATTCTTAGAGATAGCCTTGCATCATGCAACCATAATAATATTTACCATAACATTTTTAGTCTCTGTTGTAGGTTGTTATATAGGAAAGATGTTTGGAACACGTTGGCGTACATACGCCACATTAGCAGGAGGAGTAATACTTATAGCCATTGGGACAAAAATATTGCTGGAACATACTGTATTGAGTTAAAAAAGGTTATGTTAAAAAAGGATTATCTATTGGCACAAATAACAGAGTTGGCAAAAAAGTTTGCCTATCTCATAAAACGCAAAAGCGAGGGAGATGATATAACCCATCTTGCCGATGGATATTACCGCGAACTCAATGTGTCGGCAGAGTGGTTAATGAATGCTGAGTGTGATGATATTATGCAACGCATAGGTGATTGGCAGTTGGTGGAACTATTGGTTAAGATGATAATTGAAGATGTTCGTTTTGAACATAACCGCTTGATGATACAAAAAGCACAAACCCTCCTTTTTATGGTGCAAGAGCTTGACCGTACCTACTCATTTGAACGTAATCAACTTAAAAATAGGATTGACACCCTTCTTAAACATTAAAAATTTGCTTTTTTACTTTAAAAATAGCCTTTTTTAGGTATAATAAAGGAATTAATAATTATTTTTGCAAATAATTATGATAACGGCATATTTTGTTACATATTAAAATAAATTGTAGCAAAAAAACAAGAAATAAATTTTTAGAATTAGTAAAATGAAATATAATAGAATTTTAATATTATTTTTTATATATTTTTCTTTTACAATTTCAGCGCAAAAAAGTCTAAGAGGTGTTGTAGTTGATACAAATAGAGATCCTCTTCCCGGAGTCTCAATACATATAAAAGATACCGAATTTCGTACTGTTACAAACCTTGACGGAACATATAAACTTGTAGGAGTATATAACGGAGCAAAAATAGAATATGCTTTTCTTGGTATGAAAGCCAAGACGGTAGTATATAAAAATCAGGAAGAGATAGATGTTGTATTGCATGAAGATGCTACAGAACTCAGCGAAGTTGTAGTAAAGGCAAAGACAAATATCAATGAAATAGATATACGAGCGAAATCTGGAGTAGTTGCGGCAGTTGATGTTAAGAGAGTTGAAGAAAAACCAATGATTGATATAGGTCTTGCCTTGCAAGGCTCAGTCCCGGGTTTGAGTGTCATAAATACAGGCGACTTAGGTTCAGTCCCTGAAATTCGCATCAGAGGAAACTCTTCGTTGCGCAAAGGCAATGCCACAAATGAGCCTCTATATGTAATGGACGGTCAGGTAATAACTGCCGAAACATTTTACAATTTAAATCCATCAGACATTGAGAGTATCAAGGTTCTTAAAGATGCGGCAGCGTGTGCCTTATATGGAGTAAAAGCTGCAAACGGAGTGTTGGAGATAACCTCAAAACGAGGCTATGAAGGAAAACTTTCTGTAAACTATAATATGAATATAGGAATTACAACTCGCGGGCGACGAGGCATTGAGATGATGAACTCTGCCGAGAAGTTGGAGTTGGAACGTCTAATACAAAACCCCGAAACTCCTGGGTACCGATATAGTGCAGATTATTATAACCGATACTACTCAAACTCACCTGACTTATCAAAACTTATAGCGCAAGGAGCTGCAAAACTCGATTCTATGCGTAATATAAATACCGATTGGTATGACGAACTATTGCATACAAGCCTTTATCAAAAGCACAATTTGAGTTTAAAAGGCGGAAGCAGTACAACATCCTATTATGTATCGGCAAACTATACACAACAGGGAGGCAGAATACCGGGCAACGATAAGCACCGTATGAGTTTGCGCCTTAACCTTGACCAAAAACTCGGTAATATAGGATTCCTTTTGTTTAGTGTAAACGGAGGATATTCAAAAACAAATACACCAAACGGAACAACCAACGATCCGGCATCACTTGTATATGAGTTAAACCCATACGAGCAAACAGTAGGTGAGTTATGGTCAAATCCCGGTCAGACCTACTCAGATTTGATGAATCAATTCCAAGAAGAGATAACCGATACCGATGCAGGGGCAAGTGCAAGTATAAACATTACTCCTATAAAAGGGCTTGACATAGCAGCAGTAGCAGGAGTAAACTTTATGTTGACAGAAAATAAACAATTTACTCCCTCAACAGCCTATACCGAGACACATTCCGGAATACCTGAAATAGAAAGGGGAATATATTCAAAATCAAAAGGAACAAACATAAATGTATCAACAAACGTACGTGTAACCTATAATAGGACATTTAATGAAAAACACGACTTTACCATAGGAGCCAATACCGACTACTATTTGACTACCTCAGATAATGTTCTTATGCGTGGTTATGGAGTAGGAACAATCAACTCAGCAGCCGCCATAAATCAGTCGCTGCAAGGTAACCGTCAACCATACGTAAGCGGCTTGCGCGATAAGAACGCACAAATAGGAGTTGGAGTGGTTGGAGGTTACACCTATGACGGAACATACGACCTCTATGCCACATACAAATTAGATGCATCATCAGTTCTTCCCTCAGATAAACGATGGAACAGTGCATGGGCAGTAGGTGTAGGTTGGACACCATCGCAATATGGATTTATGAAAAAGCAGAAGGTCCTTACAAATCTTAATTTCAAAGCATCGTATGGGTATATGGCAAATCTTAACGGAGTATCAATATCGTCAACCGTTGCAAGTTTTGCCTACTCAACACAAGGATATGAAAATGTTCGACCATTGGATTTGATGAGTTTGTATAATAGCGATTTAAAACCCGAGCAAACAAAATCAATAGATGCAGGAGTGAGTATGGAGTTCTTTAAACGTCTCTCAATTGATTTCAATTGGTATAACAGAAAAACAGAAGATGCGCTATTAGATGTTCCTATTCCTGCATCAACAGGATATTCATCGCTAAAACGCAATATAGGCGCATTACAAAATCAAGGAGTGGAGTTGAGTCTGAACGCAAGGCTTGTTGACCGAATGGATTGGACTTTCATTCTTGGAGCTAACATAGCATATAACCACAATAAAGTCCTCGACTTGTATTACACCGATAAGATATACACTTCGGAAGATGCTTTAGTGCCCGATTACGAAGTGGGTAAATCGTACGATATGCTTTATGGACCTCAATCGCTTGGAATAAATCCATTAACAGGCTACCCGGTATTTCTATTGCCCGACGGAACAGAGAAGCAAGCAACCGAGCCATTAAAGCAAGAAGATGTGGTAGCTCTGGGATATTCCACTCCCCCATATTCAGGAAGTGTAAATTTGACACTCTCTTATAAATGGTTCGATTTAGATGTCGATTTCTACTACTCATTAGGAGGAATACAACGCTATAACTACTCATATGTCAGGACAAAAGACGACATTCATAAAAATGCAGTGGCAGGTCAAACCCAAGATATGTGGTTCCGTCCCGGAGATCAAGATAAGACCTATCCTACGCCTTTTTACACCTCAACAACAGCCGAGAATAACATATCGCTATATCCTAACTCGCTTACCGTCGGAAGCAGTAACTATTTGCGATTATCACTAATCTCGTTACGATACAAAGTGCCACCAAAATGGTTGGCAAAGCATATTCCGTTTGTTAAGTATGCAAACTTTGCATTTCAGGCATCAAACCTCTTTACATGGACAAAGTATAGCGAGTCTGACCCTGAAAGCGGAACACTTGCAGGAACACTGCAACCTGTATATACAATTAATATGAGTTTAACCTTTTAATATCTCTGAATTACAATGAAAAAGATAATAAAGAGCATTTTAGCAGTTGTGTTTGTAGGGATATTCAGTGGTTGCTCGTTGAATATTCCGCCTCCCGACCTCTTTTCCGACCCTGATGCCATAACTACGGTTGGAGCTGCAAGATCATTGTTGACATCTGCGTACATATCATATCCTCATTATGAGTACGAGCTATCAATTTTAGGAGAAGATTTTGTGCCGACAAATTTGTCAGGGAAAGATGTAGCCCAACAAAATCTCTATCGTTGGCAAGACAACTCCATAACAGATTTGGCAACCAATATTTGGGGAACATACTATACAACAATAGTATATTGCGATGTTTTGTTAGAGCGTTTACCAAATGTTGCAACAGCAACAACTGCCGAGCAAGAGGAGAAATCGTATATAACAGCCGAAGCAAAAACATTGAAAGCACTATGTTATTTTAATCTATTACGACTTTTTGCTACACCATACGATGATAATAGTTCAAACGCGGGTGTCATAATAAAAACTCGAATAGGAGTAGAAAATATAGCGCGTTCAACAAAAGAACAGTGTTATAATTATATAAAAACACTATTGACAGAGGCTCTATCTCTTGCCAATAACTCTGATAAAAACGGGTGGCTCTCGCAAAAATCCATTAATTTGATGTTGGCGCGATTAGAGTTATACGCAGGGAACTATACCAAAGCAGCGCTATATGCCGAGGTGGTTCTGAAAGGAGTAGATGAAAGCTTATTTACAGGAGCTAATTATCGCCATTTGTGGGGAGCTAACAATTATGAAGGGCGTATATTTGCTTTCTATAATTCAACAACCTATTATACTTCAATTCAGTACGACGACCCAAATGGAGACTATTTTGCAGTAAATCCCAATATTGTATATATCAATAGCGATGTTCGTAAACCATACAATATCTATCCGTTTACAATGCAAGGTGTTGAACGTAGCTTGTTAGGTAAGTATAATATGAACAATCGCAATGGAGAGGCAAACACTTATGTTGATATGATGCGCTATGCTGAAGCATACTTTATAGCGGCAGAATCTTATTGTCGTCAAGCGGGATTTGAGAGTAAAGGAGTTGAAAAGCTCAATCATTATTTGTTACTTTGTGGAGCCGATGAGATTGACATAACCCTAACAGGAGATGAGTTGATAGAGGTAATAATGTCTGAAAAACTGAAAGAGTTTGCAGGAGAAGGTATAAACTACTTTGATATAAAACGCCTGCATAACAAAGATTTAAAGAGATACACTGCATGGGGAGCATCAACCTATGCAACAATAAAAAAAGATGATTATCGTCGAACCTTTCCAATACCGGCAACCGAATATCGTTACAACGAAGCGGTAACCCAAAATGAAGGTTGGCACATAAGCAGATAAAAATATTAACAATTATATTAACTAAAAATTAAACAATTATGAAACTTAAATCAATTTTATTCTTATTGGTAACATTACCAATGGTTCTATTAACATCGTGTAGCGATGAAGATGAAGTAATAAAAATGACAAATTATGTTCAACTCAGTGTTAATGGCGGAACAGCCGGAGTAACAACAATTTTCGAAGATGCAACAGAACCTATAGTTGTAGATGTTTTGTTGTCATACTATGTTGAACAAGAAACAACAATCAATTTTACCTTAACAGGTAACGAAGGAGATATACTTCGCCTTGAAGAGAATATTGTTACAATAGCTCCCAATGAAAAAACAGCGCAAATAAAAGTATTCTCTAACAATAAAAACACATTGATTACCGAACAATCAGTAACTCTTATAATAGCTTCGTCAAACAACGATAAGGTAGTATTGAGCAACCCTTGGACAATTAAGGTAAAACCTGCTGCATCAATGCCTGAGTTAACTGAGGAGCAAAAAGCCTTGATTGCAGGATATAAAGAGAATCTTGGAATTGACCTATATCGTATGATGGGAAAAGTTGCTTGTACTGTAAAAGTATCATTCCCATATGTTGAAGGTGATGACAAAGAGTACTTTAATGAAGGAAACGATGCTCGTGAGTTCACATCAGAGACAATTATTACATTGAGCGAAAACGCAACTGCCGACAAACCAGTTTTAAAAATGGTATCAAATCCAATGGGATTGAACGACTTTATGTTTGAGATGTTGCGTAAAAACACAACCGAAGATGTTTACGAAGGATGGTATTCATACCCATACTCAATTGCTGCATTGGGCGCAGTAGGATATACTCCTGCAGAAGATGGCAAATTTATGATTGCAGCAAGTGAAACATTTGAAATGACTCTTGATGATCTTGCAATAGAGAATGATCAAATAACATTTACTCAAGAGGTAGAGGATACATGGGGAGATATGATTACATCAGTACCATTCTCTTATAACTTCTCATTATGGAATAAACTACAAGCAAAATCAGAAGAGATTGTAGAGGTTGATGAGTATGGCGATGGAGAGATGGTAGAATATACATTGAGCGAATTATTTGAGTATGGAGCATCAATGGATCCCAGACAATATCTATTGATAAGCACAATATCAGAAGACTACTTTGAAAACGACCCTTCTGATTGGGTAGAGCCAACATCTTCATACAACTTTGAGGAAGGAACATTCAAATTTGTATTCCCATTTGATATGTATAACTCATATGGTTATCAAAATGTAGAGGTAACATATGTAATGAATGCAGCAAAATAAAATAGTTGAGAATAATGAAACTTTTGCGAATATTATCGCTATTCATATTTGCACTATCATTGCAAACCATAAATGCTCAATCGGTGTCTGACAAGATGCCGATTGAGTTACCATCTAATACCATAGAGGGTTGGCTAAATAATGGGTTGCACTATATTATTCGCCCCAATAATCATCCCAATAATAGCGTTGAGATGCGATTGGTTATGCGTTTGGGTTCGGTACAGGAGAGAGGCAACGAGAAGGGTGCAGCACACTTCTTGGAACATGCCGCTTTTTTAGGAACAGAGAACTTTCCTGAACGTAAAATGATTGAGTATTGGGAGAGTGTAGGTATGAAGTTTGGACGCGATATTAATGCCTATACAGGTTACGACCGCACCATATATTCGGTAACAGTGCCTGTTGATAATCAATATGACACCGCAATTGATACCTCGTTAATTGCACTACGTGATTGGTTGTGTGGCATTACCTTTGAGGAGGAGAGAATAAAAAAAGAGAGGGGAGTGATATTAGAGGAACTTCGCGGTTATCAAATTGAAGATAACTTCTATTCGCTAAAGATTGGCAACGGACGCTTTGCCGACCATATACCTCTTGGAAGAGAGAAAGACATCAAACGAATTGATAATAAAAAATTAAAAGGTTTTTATAAACATTGGTACACTCCGCAATTAGCCTCTGTGGTTGTTGTTGGAATGGTTGATACCGCTGATATAAAACAAAAAATAGAGAAGATATTCTCTTCTGTACCCACTCATACACCTGAAGGGTATGAACAATATCCTTTAACCTACAAAAAAGGAACACAGATAAAAGAGGTGTGTGATACTTTGATGCGAAAATCAAAGTTAGAACTTATAATCCCACACAAATGTATAGTGGGAAAAACATTAGAGACAGTATATCGCAGAGAGTTAGACAACCTGTTGGTGCGGGCATTGTCCAATAGACTATCTGCACGAGGAATGAATATATCTGTATCTGATTCATGGTATCTTGCAGACAAAAAACATTTGGCGTTCTCTTTTTCGGGAGCAAACCGAGAGGAGTTACTGCAACAAATATCGGAGTTGGTGGCAGAACTTCATTACATATGGCATAATGGATTTACGCCCGATGAAATGGCAGATGTGAAAGCAAGTATGCTAAACTCTCTAAAAATATATGATAACACACTACCATCATCAATGTGGTGCGATGACTTTGCCGATTACATAATATCAGGCGACAGATATATTCAAACGCAGCACGAGATGGAGCAATTAGTAGAGAAGATTCTCACAACCGAAGCACGCCAGTTGCTTTGGATGCTTAAACGTTGGATTGACTATAAGAACGAAACCCTGCTTGTAGCCTACACAAACAAATATGGCAAAGAGGAGAGCATTTCGGTTAAAGATATTGAAGAGGCATGGAGGCGAGGAACAACACTCCAAGCCAAACCATTTATATATAAACAAAAAGAGGAAGAAGAGGAGGTAGTTATATCTACACCCGAATGTTTAAAGGTTACAAAAACCTTTAACCCCAATGATGTAGAATCAACCTACTATTACGAAAACATATCAGTATCGGAGATAAACCTAAAAAACGGATTGCGAATACTGCTTCGCCCCACTCAAGATGGCTCAGACAGAGTACAACTCTCACTCTTTGCACGAGGAGGTGTAGCAGATTTAAGTGAAGAGGATTTGTATAAATACGATGCAACAGCAGGATATATGGAGATGGGAATGATTGAGGCTGTTCCTTACGACACCATAACAACATATATGATGCAAAACTCATTAGCACTAAATACAGGTATAAGTCCGCATTGGCACGAACTGTTAGCATCGGCACCCACCTCAAAGGCTGGAGAAATGTTTAATCTGGTATATGAAAAAATACATCGTCCTGAGCGTTGTTATGCCGATTTTGAAGAGGTAAAAGCAGATGAAGTTGAGTCGTTTGGCAATGAAACGTTACTCCAAAAGATGATGAAACGAGACTCGGAACGTATGTTGGTAAATCGTATGGATTATATTTTGGGCAACACCTCACACAAAAATGTAAGAGCAAGAAGAGTTGAAGATGTAAAGAACCTTAACCTCGATTCAATAGCAACATACTACACAAATTTATTCTCTAACCCGCAAGGAACAACAATATTGCTAACAGGATGTTTTGATGCAGATGCTATGGCAACCCTAATGGTTTCAACCTTTGCAGATATGTACTCAACACCCTCCTCATACACCTTCTCTTCAACACCATACGAACTTCCACAAACATATTATAGCGAGGCGTTTGAAAGTGATAATCAAACGCAAACAGCCTTTGATTACATATTAGCCGGAAACTATACACCCTCACTAAAAAACTCTCTAACGTTAAAACTTATGAGAGATGTGTTGCAAGACCGCTTTTTAAAAGTATTTCGCGAAAGAGAAAATATTGCCTATTCACCCTATGTAGGGATGGTATATAACGGGCTACCACAACAAATATTCTATTTCGATTTTATGGGAGCAGTTGATAATCATAATATGGCATTTGCAGAGGAGTTGCTCTCTTCAATTATCCTCTCATTAAAGAGTTCTCCTATTTCAGAAACAGAGTTGCAAGCAATGAAACGTTCGTTTATAGTAACCAAACGTCAGGTTTTAAACGAGCAAGCGGTTGCTGATTGGAAAAACAATTTAATAAATCTTATTAAGAGCGGAGAAACTCTATCTGATTTCAACCGATACGAAGAGGTGCTTTCGGAGATAACCACCGAAACACTTCAAGAGGCTTTTAATCAATATTTGCATACTGAGAAGGCGATATTGTTATATATAGGAGATTATAAGAGATAGAAGAAGAGCGTATAAATAAGGAGAATTTTATCGTTATCCTTGTTCTCGGAAGCATTTAATAAAATAAACATATATGAGATACATTATAATAACCCTTACATTACTTTTTACCTTGTTGGTGAATGCACAAAAGGGATATAAAAAGGCATACACAATATTTGATTCAGAGGGTAAAGAGATTGGCTATGAAACTCTAATTAAAAAAATAACACCCTACAATGTTGTACTATTTGGAGAGATACATAATTGTGCTATAGCACATTGGTTAGAATTGGAAGTGGCACGTTCGCTATACACTCAACATGGTAACGATTTTACTATGGGAGCCGAGATGTTTGAAGCGGACAATCAATTAATAATAGATGAGTATATGCAGAGGGTAATAACGTATGATCGCTTTGAAGATGAAGCACGTTTATGGCCAAATTATTCAACCGATTACTACCCATTTGTCTATTTTGCAAAAGAAAATAACATACCCTTTGTAGCAACCAATGTACCACGCCGTTATGCCAATGTGGTAAAGAACAAAGGTCTGCAATATTTAGACTCCCTATCGCAAGAGGCAAAATCATATCTGCCACCATTACCTGTAACTTTTAAAGTTGAGGAAGATAACTCGGCATTTTCTCTTATGCAGTTGTTTTCAGGAGGGGAATCAAATGCCGAATATATGGCACAGGCACAGGCGATAAAAGATGCAACAATGGCATGGAATATAGCAAAGAGTAGCACTAAATACTTTTTACATATAAACGGAAATTATCACTCTGATTTTAAACAAGGAATAGTCCCTTATCTTATTGAGTATGCCCCTCAATTAAGTGTGGTAACAATATGCAATGTTCGCCAAGATGATATCACATCGCTTGAAGATGAGAACAGAGGCAGAGCAGACTTTTATATAGCAGTACCAACAGATATGAGCGTTTCGTATTAATTAGTAATTACAAATGAGGGATTAATTTCTAACTTCTAATAATTATTATAAATTGTTAAGTCGTTGTGTCTTAATAAAAATATTGTATATTTTTGCTTAAGAAATTTATATCTCAATAATGTAGAGACGAGCTCTGCTACGTCCTAAAAAAGTATCAAAAGCAGTAGGGATGCGACTTTGTCATATCTGCAAAAAAATATTGAGAGTGTAGTAATAAACAATTTATGATAACAGAATATCGCCCAACTCATAAAATGAGTACGCTAATAAACGATAACAACTTGCTTATAATGGTAATGAGCAGGTTTGGAATATCGTTGGGTTTTGGCGATAAAACCGTACAGACAATATGTTCCGAGCAAGGCGTTGATTGTGCAACATTCCTTTCGGTAGCCAACTTTGTCTCAAACAAAGTATGTGTAGTAGAAAATATATCATTACCCTCAATAATAAACTATCTGAAACAGGCTCACAACTACTTTTTGGATTTCAATCTTCCTGCTATTCGCCGCAAGTTAATTGAGGCAATAGATTGCTCAGGGAGCGACAATGTTGCAATGCTGATAATAAAATTTTACGATGAGTATGTGGGAGAGGTGAGGGCTCATATGGAACACGAGAATAAAACAGTGTTTACATACGTTGATAATCTTTTGCGAGGCGTTATATCTGCAAACTACTCCATATCTGTTTTTGCAGAGAAACATAACGATATAGAGTATAAACTTCAGGAACTAAAAGATATAATTATACGCTATTATCCTCAGAGAGAAAATAATCTCTTAAACTCTGCGCTGTTTGATATAATAAACTGTGAACAAGATCTAATGTTACACCGAATGGTAGAGGATAAACTCTTTGTTCCTGCTGTGGCACGATTAGAAGAGAAGATTGAACGAGGTGATTTGGTGTTTTCAAAAGCAGAAGATGAAGAGTTGACTGATGCAGAGAAGATACAAACGCTCAGTGAACGGGAAAAAGAGATTATAATATGCGTAGCAAAAGGTATGAGTAATAAAGAGATTGCTGAAGAGTTATACCTTTCGGTACATACGGTAACCACTCATCGCAGAAACATATCTGCAAAATTACAGATACACTCTCCGGCAGGTTTAACTATTTTTGCCATAGTAAATAAACTTATAGAGTGTTAATTATTATTATAATTATTTGCCATGTTAATATAAAACATATCTTTGTAATTATAAAAGAGTATAAATATCCCCCAAAAATGCTAACAACTAAAAACTACACGGAGGACGGTTGAGTTTACGAAAATGACAACTAATAACAAGCAACAGACAACCATTTAAAAATAAACCTATAAACCCTGTTTCTTACTTCTGGTTTTGAACAGAGAAGGTCATGCATACCACCAACAACTTTAAGTCGTTGAATATTGTTACCTAAATTTTGAGAGTATTTGGCAATATCTTTGACATTCAAAACAGCATCGCCATGCATAAACTCTATGCTCCATTTGTTGCCATTCACACTATTGTCGGAGTACATTGCTAAAACAGGAACTTTAATATCTAATCCATTCCATACCGTTTTTTGAGCATTGTATATTGCCGAAATCCAATCGGTAGTAACATTGGGCGAGAGCATTAACTTTTTATATTTGTCAAACACCCACTCGCCATGAAATTCTTTTAATAAACTCTCAGCATATGCCGTAGATGCACCTTGTGGAATATCTATTGTAGGAATAAAAGGAGCAATGGTTGCAACAATGGGAATAACAACATTATTAAGCATTTTGCCCATATTAAACTTAAAAAACGGACTGTTTAAAATAAGAGCATCAACGGGGCAGTTATTACCCTTAGAGTGGCAGTATAGCGAGGTTGTAAGTCCGCCCGTAGAGTGTCCCATAAGAATAATAGTATCGTTTCCCTCACTTCTTATAATATTAATCGTGCTATCTAAATCAGCAAAATACTCATTAATGTTACGAGTGTTACATCTCTTTTGATGAGGTAGTAATGAACGTCCATATTTCCTCAAATCAACAGCATAAAAGTTATAGCCCTCAGCATTAAAGCGGTCAGCCATTTCTGCCTGAAAAAAGTAGTCGTTAAATCCATGCACGTAAAGCAGAGCCTTCTTGCTCTTTTGTTCACAATCTCTTTTAATAAGAGAGCATACCACCTTGCCCTCATAATCATCAGGCATATCAATAGTTCTGCACAATAGACCATTGCCCAACTCATCACTCTTGTATTGAGCAAAAGAGTTAAAGTGTAAAAAACTTATAACAATAACTATAGTATATCGTAAGTTCTCAAAAAATATTCTCATACAAAAACTATAACCAATCAGCTACAAAGTAAGTTGAAAAAATAGAATTAATAATTATACCTACATTCTTTTTTTATAGATAACAAATACCCGTAGGGTGGCATTAGTCAACAACTAACAACTAAAATATTTGTGCAATTCAAAACTTTTTACTACTTTTGCACCGCAAATTTTATTAACTAACAAATTATTAATTATGAATCATTACGAAACCGTTTTCATTTTGACTCCCGTTTTGTCTGATACTCAGATGAAGGAAGCGGTAGAGAAATTCACAAATATTCTCAAAGCTGAAGGAGCCGTAATAGTAAACGAAGAGAACTGGGGCTTACGCAAACTTGCATATCCCATTCAAAAGAAAACTACCGGTTTTTACGAGTTTATTGAGTTCGATGCAGAACCTACCGTAATTGCTAAGTTAGAGGTAAACTTCCGTCGCGACGAGCGCGTAATTCGTTTCTTGACATTCAAGCAAGACAAATACGCAGCTGAATATGCAGCGAAGAGAAGAAGTGTTAAATCAAACAACGAAGTAAAGGAGAACTAAATCATGGCACAAAACACTCAATCAGAGATCAGATATCTCACTCCACCTTCAGTAGATGTAAAGAAGAAAAAATATTGCCGTTTCAAAAAGAGCGGAATTAAGTACATCGATTACAAAGATCCCGAATTCTTGAAAAAATTCTTAAACGAGCAAGGTAAAATATTACCTCGTCGTATCACAGGTACTTCATTGAAGTTCCAACGTCGTATTGCTCAAGCTGTTAAGCGCGCTCGCCACTTGGCGTTGTTGCCTTATGTAACTGATAATATGAAATAATTTAAGGAGGAACGACAATGCAAGTAATATTAAAAGAAGATATTCTAAACTTAGGTTTTAAGGGTGATGTTGTTAACGTAAAAAAAGGTTACGGACGCAACTATCTTATCCCTCAACAAAAAGCAGTTATCGCATCTGAGTCAGCTCTAAAAATGTTAGCAGAGGACAATCGTCAACGTGCTCACAAATTAGCAAAAATTAAAGCAGATGCAGAGGCTTTGGCAGCTTCATTGAACGGAGTTTCAATCTCTATTGCAACTAAAGCAAGCGAGAGCGGAAAAGTATTCGGTTCTGTAACATCAGTTCAAATTGCCGATACTCTTGCAGCTCAAAACCTTGTAGTTGACCGTCGTCTTATAGATTTGAAAGAGCCTTTGAAAGAACTTGGTGCACACAAAGTGACAATCAAACTTCACAAAGAGGTTTCGGCAGAGATAGAGGTTGTAGTTGTCGCAGAATAATTTTAATCTGATAACAATACCAATAAAACCGCTTTCGTAAGAGGGCGGTTTTTTATTGCTCAAAAACGAGCTAATTCTATTTTAATATACATAAAATTATTACTCTCACGTGTTAAATTTTTCACTACCAAAAACTTTTTATATCTTCGCATAAATTATGGCAATGCATCTCTTTATTATATAGCTATATAATTTTATAGAGGATTGATGAAAAAGATATTTTCAAAAATATTACATTTCAATTACAGAAAATGGTGGTTGCCGTTTGCTGTCGTATGCTTTTTTGTATATATGATGTTCTTTGATGCAAATAACATTATGAAAAGAATGGAATATAACCGTGAGATTGAATATTTGCAATCTGAAATAAAAAGATACAAGGAGCAAATTAAATCAGACAGTCTTGAGATAGAGGCGCTTAAAACGGATAAAGAGGCTGTTGAACGTTATGCCAGAGAAAAATATGGATATAAGTCAGCAAATGAAGATGTTTATATTATAGAGTTGAACGAAGATGAAGAAGATTAAAATAAATCCCAATATATTGGGAGCAATGACAATAGTGGCTGCACTTTCAATTTTGGCAGCAACAATAATGTTTCTCTATTACCCTACAATATCAATGTGGTTGCTTGGAGCGGGAGGATTATCTCTTATTTTTGTACGTTTCTTTCGTGATACAGAAGGTATGACTAAGAATCAGAAACGAGCCTGTCGCATTGAACTTTTTTCTGCTCTATTGATAACAGCGTCTGCTTGGTTTATATATCTTCAGCAAAGAGAGTGGATTGCACTTTTATTATCGGCAGCCATCTTGCAACTATATGCAACATATATAGCAGGGAAGAAAGACAAGACAAATAAAAAGTAGTTGTGAATCTGGTAATCGATCAAGGAAACACTGCTGTTAAGATTGCTCAATTCATAGGTGATGAGATAAGCACTCTTACAATCTTTAACAAAGATGATGTTGAAGATATGGTGGAGTATGTTCAACAGATGCAATATTCAGCTGCAATTTACTCTTCGGTAGGAGGGGATATATCTTATATTCAAAATATCGTTAGAGAAAAAGCAGATATCTTTATAAAACTATCACATATAACACCGCTTCCTATTACACTTGAGTATTCAACACCGCAAACTCTTGGTGTTGACCGTATTGCAGGAGCAGTAGGGGCATGGTTTGTAAACAAAGGAAAAACATCGCTTGTTATTGATGCCGGTACTGCTATAACCTACGATATTGTAACGGCCGAAGGAATATACAAAGGCGGTAATATTTCACCGGGAATATCAATGCGTTTTAAAGCTCTAAATCACTATACAAATTCACTACCTTTAGTTGCATTTTCAGAAAACTATTCACTTGTGGGGGAAGATACAGCATCTGCAATATTGGCAGGGGTTATGAACGGAGTAATGTGTGAAGTTGAGGGATATATTAATAAAATTTCTAAAAAAGAACGAAATATATCTGTAATATTAACCGGCGGAGACCATTCGGTATTGCATAATCAATTAAAAAATAGTATTTTCGTACCTTTAATTGACGAGGAGTATCTCGTGCTTAAAGGATTAAATACCATACTCAGATATAATGTTGAAAAATAGATATATAGTAACATTTATTTTGTTGTTTGCCACAATTTTCATGGCAAAATCGCAAACTCCCTATTCAATGTACGGAATAGGAATGTTGGACGATAATACCCTTGGTATTAATGCAGGTATGGGAGGAGTAGGTTATGCAATAAATAACAAAATGCAGATAAACCCTAAAAATCCGGCATCATATGCGGCAATGGACTCTTTGACTTTCTTGTTTGATATAGGAATGAATGTTGAAACAGGTTGGTTTAAAGAGGGAGCATTAAAAGAGACTAAAACAACTGCAAACTTTGACTATGCAGTATTGCAATTTCCTATCGGAAAACATTTGGCAGCATCTTTGGGATTACTGCCATATTCAAAATCAAATTATGAATATGCACAATCAATAGCATTTGGCGACCATTCAAGCAACGGAACAGGAGGGGTATCTCAAGTATATTTTGGTTTGGCGGCAAAACTTTATAAAGAGCTCTATTTGGGAGTTAATGCATCTTTCTTGTTCGGAAAAATAACCCATACATCAACCATCTTGCCAACATCAGATTATAATGTTGTTGCAATGATAGCGCAAGCTACTATGCATGTAACTGACTATAAATTGGATATAGGTTTGCGATATACACAGCCTATTAATGAAAAAAACTCATTGACATTTGGTTTTGTCTATTCTCCCAAAAAGAAGTTGCACGGTAAAAAATATAACGATTTATACCAATTAGAGACAAGCGGAGAGGCTTCGGCAACACTCGAAAGCGATACAATATCTTTAAAAGATAGTTATGATATGGCAGCTTCGTATGGAGCAGGTATCGGTTACAATTGGGACGAACGTTTGACAGTCGGGCTTGATTTTATGTATCAACCTTGGAGTAAAGCAAACTTTCTTCCATTATGGAAAAAAAACAGTTCTATGCCGAATTTAAAGGGAGTTTTAAATGACAGATATCGTATTTCTGCCGGAGCGGAATATCGAAATGCCGTTTATTCCACTAAATATTTTGATAGAATGAGATTTAGGTTTGGAGCATATTATGAAAGGTCATATTTAAGAATTGCTTCCAACAATCTATCAGAGGTAGGAGCAACAATAGGATTGGGTTTGCCGATAATAAGAGACAAGTCATTAATCAATCTTTCGGCACAATATTTTCATCGTAAATTAACCCCGCAATCGCTTATGGTTGAGAATGGATTGGTTTTATCAATAGGTATATCATTCAACGAATTTTGGTTCTTCAAGAGTAAAATTGAATAATATCAAATACTATGAAGTTATTGAAAATCAGGATACAATACAACTCTTTTATAGCTATCTATATTGCGATGCTTTTAATATCTCTTTGCAGTTGTGGAAAAGCAAAAAAAGAGATGATGAATTCATTTGAAGATCCCAATGAAGTATGTACAGTATTCAGTAGAGATGTATCAACATTAATCTCCGATTCAGGAATAACACGTTACAGAGTGGTTGCCCCCGAATGGTATATGTACGAACAGTCTGATAGCCCACGTTGGTACTTTCCAAAAGGAATTTATCTTGAAAACTTTGACGAGGATTTTAATGTTTCTGCATTTTTAGAGGGTGATACAGCAATTTTCTTAAAAAGTCAGAGACTATGGGAGTTGCGAGGTGATGTGAAGATGGCAAACACAAAAGATGAACGATTTTTCACAGAGCGTATTTATTGGAGTCAAGATGCTCAGAAAATATATTCAGATACAGTAATTCATATAGAGCGAGGAGATCGAATAATAGAGGGAAAAGGATTTGAGTCTAATCAGAATATGACTGCATATAAAATTTTGAAGACAACAGGAATTTTTCCGATTGAAGATTTTAAGAAAAAGGATACAACAGAAAGTGCTGCATTGGATACGCTAAAAAATAAGACTGCACTTAAAAAGCCTTTGAATTAAAAATATGTAAATAATAATAAAAACAATACCTTATAAATTGGCATAAGCAGAGAAAAATTATTATCTTCGCAACGGAATTTTAAAAACAGAAAATAATAACTAATAAAACTATAAAAAAACAAATGGCAACACTACAAAAAATTAGGAATCAAGCAGGGCTTCTCGTTGTAGTAATTGGTGTTGCTTTGTTGGCATTCATTATTGGCGACTTCCTTAACTCAGGAAACACCTTCTTTCAAATGAATCAAAACAAAGTGGCAGAAGTTAATGGAGAGAAAATAACTGTAGAGGAGTTTCAAGCAAGAGTAAACCAAGCAGTAGAGCAAGAGCAAATGCGTTATCGTCGCGAATATAATACAACGATGCCCGACGGACGTGCAGCACAAATCAACAAAGAGGTTTTTGATCGCATGGTATCAACTTTGGTATTGACCGATGTTGCAAAAGAGTTGGGAATTGCAGTATCTCCTGCAGAGATGTCAGATCTTCTAAAAGGCGACAACATTTCACCTCAAGTAGTTTCTTTGTTCGGAAATCCTCAAACAGGAGAGATAGACAAAACTGCATTAAATTCATTCTTACAACAGATATTTGCTGATGATTTGTCGTCAATGAGTGAGGAGCAACAACAAATGGTTGTTGAGCAAAGAGCAATGTGGATTGAATTGGAGAAAGCAGTAAAAGAGGAGCGCATAATGAGCAAATTGTTTACTCTTATTCATAAATCGGTACAACCTAACGATATTGATTTAGAGGCAGCATTTGCAGAGTCTTCAAAAAATGTTGATATTGCTTATGTTGCACAACTATATACTGCAATACCGGATTCTCTTGTTTCAGTATCTGAAAAAGAGATAAAAGACAGATATGCTGAAAAACGCGAAAATTTTAAAAGCGACGAAACCCGCTCAATTGATTTTGTTGAAGTTAGCATAGTCCCAAGTCAAGCTGATTACAAAGCAACAGAAGAGAAAATTAATTCATTCAAAGAGCAATTTGCAACAACTAATGATGTTGCCGGATTGTTGAACTTCAATACAGATGTTCCTTATAGTGATATATTCACAACTGTTTCTAAAATGGACGAAAACATGAAAAGTTTTGTAAAAGGAGCAAAAATTGATGATGTATATGGTCCTGCATTTGAGAATAACTCATACAAAATGTATCGTTTGATGGCTAAATCAAATTGCCCAGACTCAGTTGAGGTTCGTCACATTATGTTTGGAGCAAACCAAGAAGCATTACGCGATAGCATATATGATGTAATTAAAAAAGGAGGGAACTTCGCTGAATTGGCAAAAGAGTTCTCAATGGATACAAACACTGCATCAGAAGGAGGAAACTTTGGTTGGTTGACAGAACCAATGTGTGTACAATTAGGAAAAGAGTTTATTGAAGCAGCATTCCGTGGAGGAAAAGGAGTTCAAAAAATTCGTACAAACTTTGGTATTCACCTTTTGGAAGTTACAAACCAAACAAAACCTGTAGAAAAAGCAAAAGTAGCACAATTTGTTATGAATGTACGTCCAAGTTCAGAGACATATAGTGCATTATATAACAAAGTAAGTCAATACATTGCAGAGAGCAATGCATCAGATAACTTTACAGCTGGCGATACAGAAAAAGGCATAATGGTGCAAAATACAACATTAACAAAAGATGATATCAATATCTCAAATATTCGTGATGCTCGTGAGATAGTTCGTTGGGCTTTCAATGCAGACGAAGATGAGTTGTCTGACATATTCAATGTTGATAACAAGTTTGTTGTTGTAAAAGTTGCAAAAGTAAATGAAGCTGGCTATGCTCCTTTGACAGAAGTTGAAGGAATGTTAAAGGCACAATTACTTGCTGAGAAAAAAGGCGATAAAGTAGTTGAATTATTACAAGGAGTAGAGAGTATCGAGGCCGCGGCTGAGAAGTTATCAACAAAAGTTGATACAGCTAAATCAGTGGTATTCACATCTGCAGTAGTACCCGGAGTAGGTATGGAGCCTAAATTGTCTGGAGCAGCACCATTTGCTGAAAAATATAAAGTACAAGGACCTGTTAAAGGTAATCGTGCAGTATATGTTTACAGTGTAGCAAATGATAATCCTGTAATTTCAACATTCAATAAAGAGAATGAGGTTGCACGTTACAACCAAATCATACAACAAATGATGTATCGTCAACTAATAAACGTTATGCAGTCACAAGCAGAAATAGAGGATAACAGAATAAAATTCTTCTAAAAGCAACTATTTGTAAAATATTAAGGGGGCTGTGTCTATATCGTTTGGCACAGCCCCATAATCTTTTAAATATCCAAAAAACAAACGATGCAAAAACAGATATTGATAGGTAAAAGCCTTTCGCAGTTGAAAGAGTTAGTGGCTGAACTTAAGATGCCGTCGTTTACCGCAAAGCAGATTGTTGAGTGGCTTTACGAAAAGAGAGCAACAGATTTTGAGATGATGACAAACATTTCAAAGACAAACCGTCAGAAGTTATCAGAAACTTGTGATATTGGATTGTATGCTCCCATGCATCAGGTTGTTTCGGCAGATGGAACAGAAAAATATCTTTTTAAATTGCATGATGGCTATACAATTGAAACCGTTTATATCCCCGATCGCGAAAGAGCAACCCTATGTGTCTCATCGCAAGTAGGCTGTAAGATGAACTGTCTGTTCTGTATGACAGGGAAACAGGGTTTTCAAAGAAATTTGACAACTTCTGAAATAATAAATCAAATATTGTCTGTCCCTCATTCTGAACAACTTACAAATATTGTTTTTATGGGAATGGGAGAGCCAACAGATAACCTCGATGCAGTATTGGAGAGTATTGAGATATTAACCTCTTCGTGGGGTATGGCATGGAGCCCTAAACGAATAACTCTTTCAACTGTTGGTATAAGAAAGGGAGTAAAACGCTTTTTGGACGAAAGTAAATGCCATTTGGCAGTAAGTTTACATGCCCCTGATGGACGTAGAGCAAGATATATGCCTGCAGAAAAGGCTTTCCCTATCTCTGAGATGATACCTATGCTGCGCGAATATGATTTCTCGCATCAACGCAGATTGTCGTTTGAATATATAATGCTTCAAGGAGTAAATGACAGTAAAGAAGATGCAATAAAGTTGGCAGAACTATTAAAAGGATTAGATTGTCGAGTGAATCTTATACGATATCATACAATACCCGGTATCTCATTTAAAAGTTCAGCAGATTCAACAATAGAGGCTTTTCGAGATCAACTTAACATATTAGGTATTACTGCAACAATAAGAGCATCAAGAGGAGAAGATGTGTCGGCGGCATGCGGTATGCTTGCTTCTCAAAAAAGTAAATAAATAGATAGCGAATATCTATAACTATTACAGAAATTTTGTAACTTAGCGGATAGATTGAATTTATATATAAATCAAAACAGAATCAAAGCCATATGAAACAAAATAAATTACGTGTAGCTATAACTCACGGAGATATAAACGGGGTCGGATATGAGGTAATAATAAAGGCGTTGGCAGATCAACGAATGACTGAATTGTGTACTCCGATAGTATATGGAGCAGCAAAAGTTGCAGGCTATTATAAAAAGGCATTGGATTTGCCTAATTTGCAATTTAATATAGTGGCATCGGCCGAGAATATTATGCCTGACAGAGCAAATTTTGTAAACTGTTTTGATGATGAATTAAAAGTTGAAATTGGCAAACCCTCAACAGTAGCAGGAGTTGCCGCTTTAAAAGCATTGGAAGTTGCTGTTCAAGATTTAAAAGATGGAAAAGTTGATGTTTTGGTAACAGCACCAATTAACAAAAATACAATTCAAACTGACAATTTTAATTTTGCTGGTCATACAGAGTATCTTCAAGACCGCTTTGGTGGAGAATTACAACCATTGATGGTACTAATGAACGATGTTATGAAGGTTGCATTAGTAACAACACATCTTCCAATATCAGAGCTATCCTCAAAAATAACAAAAGAGTTGATAATTGAAAAACTTAATATTTTCAACTCTTCACTTATAACAGACTTCAAGATAGATAAACCTCGAATAGCAGTATTATCATTAAATCCACATGCAGGCGACGGAGGGCTAATTGGAAAAGAGGAGCAAACAGTTATAACTCCTGCTATAGAAGAGGCGTATAATAGCGGGATAACATGTTTTGGACCCTATCCATCAGACGGATTTTTTGGAGCAGGGCTTTACAAGAAATTTGATGGAGTATTAGCTATGTATCACGATCAAGCACTAGCTCCATTCAAAGCATTGTCAATGGACGATGGAGTAAACTACACTGCAGGATTGGAATATGTACGCACATCGCCTGATCATGGTACAGCATATGATATTGCAGGGAAAGGAAAAGCTTCTGAAAACTCTCTTCGTCAGGCAATATATACAGCAATTGATGTATATCGCAGTCGTGAGTTATATGACGAAATGACTTCAAATCCTCTTAGAAAGCAATATTTTGAGCGAAGTGGAAAAGACGAAACTATAAATCTTGCTCCGGATAGCGAATAAAAAATTATTTAAATGCACTACGCAATAATAGCTGCGGGAGAAGGTTCAAGGTTGGCACAAGAGGGGGTGGCATTGCCAAAACCTCTTGTTGAACTTAATGGAGAGCCATTAATTGATAGGCTTGTAAGAATATTTGAGCAAAACAATCCCCAATCAATATCCGTTATAATAAACAGCAATATCCCTTTGCTCCTTGAACATGTATCAAAAATAGAGAGTAAGGTTAAACTAAATATCATAAATAAAAGTACACCAAGCTCTATGCATAGTTTCTATGAGCTATCTCCATACCTTAAAGATAAATTTTGTCTGACAACTATTGATACAATATTCAACGAGGAAGAGTTCTCTCAATTTATTAATGAATTTGAGTCAGACAATTCTCACGATGGAGCAATGGTAGTAACCGATTATATAGATGATGAAAAGCCCCTATATGTAGGTACAGATGATGCTCTAAAAATAACAGGTTTTTACGATACTCCACATTCAAACGTAAAATATATATCGGGAGGCATATATGCCCTTACTCAACCAGCAATAGACGTTCTTAACCAATGTATGGCAGAAGGAGTATCGCGTATGCGTAACTACCAACGAGCATTGGTTAGTAGTGGAATGAACCTAAAAGCTGTTCCATTCAGCAAGGTAATTGATATTGACCATGCCTCAGATATAGATAAGGCAATTCAATTTCTAAACCAACCACAATGAGCCTATTACAAAAAAAAATAGTAGCAGTCTATCGTTCGGCGGATTATTCGCCTAATCTATCAGGAGCAGATGCCATGATATTGCAGAGTGTTGCAAATAAGTTGCGAAGCGAAGGTGCAATAGTTACACTTATGGCAGAAGACGAGTTTTTATCTTCCTCCATTAATTGCAGTATGCTTTTATCCATGAGCCGTTCCGAAGCTGCGCTGGAAAAAATGCAAATGCTATCAGATAATGGTATTTTAGTAATAAACTCAGCCAAATCAATAAGGAATTGCACAAGACTTAATATTCATAAAATATCGGAAGGAAAAGGTATCAGTTTGCCAAAATACACATTATTAAATACATCTGCAACAGAAAATATCAAGCAAAAGAATCTGACTTATCCTCTGTGGTTGAAATTACAAGATACTCCTGCTGTTAGCAGAGATGATATATGTTTTGTTACAACAGAGCAAAAGTTAATCGGAGCATTGAATAATTTTGCTAATAGGGGCATAAAAAGTATATTGGCAGAAGAGCATCTGCAAGGCGACCTCATAAAATTTTATTCAGTTGCAGGAACAAAATTTATACATACATCATATCCGACTCTATCAGGGTATAGTAAATTTGGTTGTGAAGAGCATAATGATCCTATAAAAAAGATTCCATTCAGTATTGAACTATTATATGAAATGTCGCAAAAGTTGGCATTAATGACGGGACTGAGGATATTTGGCGGAGATTGTATAATTTCGCCACAAGGAGAACCTTTTTTGATTGACTTTAACGATTGGCCAAGTTTTTCAATATGTCGCGAAGAGGCATCGTTTGCCATGGTTGAGATGATAAAAAATGATTTGAACAAGCATGAAAGAAAGAGAACCTCAACAATATAAAAAAGTAACACTAAAAGATACGCTCAAATCGTTAGAAACAGAAGAGTGGTTTGACCTCATATTCTATCGCAAAATAGGATATGCATGGGCGTTACTCTTTCGTAAACTACACATAACACCCAATGCCGTAACAATAGCCTCAATATTCATAGGAGCATCTGCAGGAGTGCTATTCTATTATGATAATATTTACTTGTCACTATTAGGAATGTTTCTTTTGGTATGGGCAAACAGTTACGATAGTGCCGATGGACAATTGGCCCGAATGACAGGACAATACTCACGTTTGGGAAGAATACTTGACGGTGCCTGTGGCGATATATGGTTTGTAATAATATATATATCATTGTTATTGCGTTTGGTAATAACAGATGATTTTCTTTTTTTGCAAGCCTTTGTATTAGCAGCTGTAGCAGGCTATTGTCATATATTGCAAGCACAAATAGCTGATTGCTACCGCACATTGCATCTATTCTTTGTAAATGGTAGGGCAAAAAGTGAGTTGGAAGAGGTTGAAACATTAAAAGCCGAAAATGCAAAACTAACATGGCGTACAGATTGGTTTAAAAAAATAGTAATGTTTTTTTATATAAACCATACAAAATCGCAACAGCAGTTCTCTCCGCAAATGCGTAAGATGCGTCATAAAATAAATCAACTTTATCCCAATAGCGATGTACCTTTTGCTTTGGCACAACAATATCGTACAATGAGCAGACCATTGGTAAAATATACCAATATACTTACATTCAATACAAGAGTTGCAGCTCTATTTGTATCGTTATTACTTGACCAAGTATGGATTTACTTTGTATTTGAGATAACCATAATGAATGCCATTCTTATATATATGATAGTAAAATATGAGAAGGTATGTAAAATATTCAATAACATATTGGATAAAGAACAATGATAAAAGGAATAATATTTGATTACGGAGGCACACTCGATACACCTGCTCGTCATTGGAGTGAGGTGTTATGGGAAGGGTATCAATATGCCAACGTACCAATAACAAAAGAGCAGTTTCTTCCGGCATATGTATTAGCTGAGCAAGAACTTGCACGTATACCACATATTCTCCCTTCCGACACCTTTTATCAATTACTATATAAAAAGGTTACAATAGAGTTGCGAAATCTGATAAAAGAGGGTTGCCTGCCCGATTCTGAAAAAACAGATAACTATACCAAGCAAGTAGCTCAGTATTGTGATGATGTAGCTCGCCATCAAGTGGCAGAGAGTAAAAAGGTATTAGAACAATTAGCAAAGCGCTATCCGTTAGTATTGGTTACAAATTTCTATGGAAATATAACTTCTGTATTAAAAGAGTATGGTATTTATCATCTTTTTATTTCAATCGTAGAGTCGGCAGTGGTAGGAGTTCGCAAACCATCGCCCGAAATATTCAAAAAAGGAGTGGAGGCGTTAAATCTGCCATCGGAGCAGGTATTGGTAGTAGGAGATAGCTATTCAAAAGATATATCGCCGGCATTACAGGCAGGCTGTCAAGCAATATGGTTTAAAGGCGATAGTTGGCAAGGGAAAGAAGAAAAAATTGAATATGAGCGAACAATATCTTCATTAAATGAGTTATTATTCCTATAAGGTGTCCTAAATATCTGAAATATATTCTAAAATAAAAATTAATTCTATAACTTTGTATAAGAATTTCCAAATAAAGGAGAAAATATATAACATAACAAAATATTCAATAAGATGGAAATAAAGAAAGCCGAAGGCAAACTTGGAGTATTGGTTGTGGGAATAGGAGGAGCAGTTTCTTCAACATTTGTGGTTGGAACATTGGCAGCACGAAAAGGATTGACAACTCCCATAGGCTCGCTCACACAAATGGCTCACATTGAGTTAGGGAAAGGAGCCGACAAGCGTGAACCAAAAATAAAAGATGTAATACCTTTGGCCAATCTTAACGATTTGGTAATAGGTGGTTGGGATATCTTTGAAGAAGATGTATATGCAGCAGCACTACATGCCGAAGTGTTAACAGAAAAAGATATAAATAAGGTAAAAGATGAGTTACAGGCAATAAAACCAATGAAGGCTGTCTTTTATCAAGAATATGTAACACGCCTGCACGGAACATGGGTAAAAGATGCTGCAACCAAATATGATGCCATGGAGCAGGTAAAAGCCGATATAGAGGAGTTTAAACGTAAAAACAATTGTTCTCGATTGGTAATGATATGGGCTGCAAGTACCGAGGTATATATTCCAATGGGTGAAGCTCATAAATCAGTAGCAGCATTTGAGGAGGCAATGAAGAATAACAGCTCTGAAATATCACCATCAATGATATATGCATACGCAGCGGTATCATCGGGAGTGCCATTCATAAATGGTGCGCCGGCCTTAACAGTTGATATGCCTGCAATATGGGAGTTGGCAGATAAAAACAATGTGCCCATTTGTGGAAAAGACTTTAAGACAGGACAAACCATGATGAAAACCGTACTTGCCCCAATGCTAAAAACACGTATGTTGGGCTTAGACGGTTGGTTCTCAACAAATATTTTGGGTAATCGTGATGGAGAGGTATTAGACGATCCTGCATCGTTCAAAACCAAAGAGGTAAGTAAACTATCAGTAATAGATACCATATTGGACTCAGAGAAATATCCCGAACTATACGGTAATATTTATCACAAAGTACGTATTAACTACTATCCTCCACGCAAAGATAACAAAGAGGGTTGGGATAACATTGACCTTGTAGGTTGGATGGGTTACCCAATGCAGTTGAAAGTTGATTTCCTATGTCGCGACTCAATATTAGCAGCACCATTGATGTTAGACCTTATAATCTTAACAGATCTTTCACAACGAGCAGGATTTAAAGGCATACAAACATGGTTGTCATTCTACTTCAAGAGTCCAATGCATACACCTGATACAGAACCTTTACACGACCTATTCGCTCAATTCGTGAAAATGAAGAACACTCTACGAGTAATGATTGGCGAGGAACCGGAAGATTATTTAGGATAAATGCTTAAAAAAACGAAAAACATCAAGTTTTTCGTTTTTTTAGTTTAGAGAAATGTACCGGTAGTTTGAAGGTAGTTTAGAACTAAAAATGTTGTATAATTAAAATAAAGTTACTACCTTTGCACTCGCAAAGTTGAAGTACTTTGTAAACATAAGGTCGGTCGGGTAGCTCAGCTGGATAGAGCAACAGCCTTCTAAGCTGTGGGTCCTGGGTTCGAATCCCAGCTCGATCACCATAAAGCGACAAGAAACCTTGTCGCTTTTTTATTATACGCAGGGATTCTCACAGAAAAGTTAACTCGCAGACAGATATCGGTCGAAGCACTTACATACCTTCTCCGTCTGCTCGTTGATTTTTGCAAAATCATAAATTCACTCAGTGCCTTTCTTTGAAAAAAGTTGATTCATAACGGAATTTTAAAAGTAGGGACAGAGCATGCTCTGTCCGCCGTGTATCTTTTGGTAAGTTTTTTCTTTGCGAAACTTTTGCTTATTCGTATCTTTGCTAATAGATAAACAACTTATATATATGGATTACGAATTTTTAAACAACTTTGAAACTACTCTACAAAAGGAACTTTTAAAAATATGTACTACAAACGGAATGTTATCGGGAACTTTGCTTGAAAGTGCCGATATAGAACAACGCTGGCACGATTTAGCTCCTGAATATATGACCGATGCAGTTAAGGAGATAGCACAATATCCAACAGTGGCATTAGTTTGGGCAGCCTATTTGGGAATGGGTATAGCAAATGGTTGGCATGCCGATTGGGATAAGTGTCGTAATATGGCTTATTCCGAATTTTATGGACCTCGTGGGTTTGATGATATGGACGATAATATTCTCTTTAATATTATAGGACTTCACGAAGAGAGTAACGAAGCCAATCGAGTTAAAGAGATTATGCGTATAGTGGGTGATTATACACTATCGCAAATACAGCACAGTGGCATTGAACCTCAATCAATAATGGCATTTCACACATTTGCTCGTGCCTGTAAGGTCCTCTTCCGCATAGGTGCAGCTATTGAACTCAACCGTCTCGGCTATGAATATAAAGCAGTAAGTCTCAATTAGGTTAAGATACTTCAAATAGAACCTATTAACATAAGAAAGGCAATGCTCGAGGGCATTGCCTTTCTTATATAATCTATTTTGAAATTCTTATTAAATAATTCCGAACGAGCCAAGAATAATAAGCATTGTGTATCCTATGATTAATCCTAAAATACCCATTATAAGACCTGTCTTAATCATATCTTTTTGTTCAATCATACCTGTTGCATGAGCCAATGCGTTAGGAGGAGTACTAATTGGTAGTACCATTGCTAACGATGCTGCAATTGCAATACCTATCAATAGCGCCGAAACACCACCAAGAGGAGCAAGAGCACTACCCATACCTTTTCCTATAACTGCCAAAATCGGAACTAACAATGCAGCTGTTGCTGTGTTTGAAATAAAGTTGGACAGAGTGTAGCAGATTAATCCTGAGCCTATGATTACCAACAATGGAGCCCAAGAATCAAAAGGAATAGAGTTTATCATGTGAGCAGCCAATCCACTCTCATTAAGAGCAACACCAAGAGCAAAACCTCCTGCAACCATCCAAAGAACGCTCCAGTTTATTTCTGATAAATCGTTACGAGTAATGATACCTGTTGCACAGAATACACCAACAGGAATCATAGCTACAACGTTTGCATTCAATCCTGTTAGTTTGTCTGTCATCCATAACAGAATTGTTACAATGAATGTAATTTTTACAAGGGTAGAACGCCAATCTTTTTTATTCTCTCCTTTAATGTCAAGTTTTATAGTTTTAGCTTTGAATGGGAACATTTTAACTAAAATAAACCAACCTATGAAGATTAAAAGAAGGGTAAAAGGTAACATAAACATCATCCAGTCTCCAAAACCAATGTTCAATCCTAAACCACCGTCCTCAATTGATGTATTTAAGGCTTTAAGAGCAATTGCATTTGGAGGAGTTCCAATAGGAGTTCCAATTCCTCCAATGTTAGCGGCAACAGGGATAGCCATAGCCAATGCAATTTTACCTTTACCATCAGCAGGAAGTGCTTTCAGTACAGGTGTAAGGAAGGTAAGCATCATAGCAGCTGTGGCAGTGTTGCTCAAGAACATTGAAAATATTGCTGTTACTAACAAAAATCCAAGAAGGACAAATTTTGATTGAGTACCAAAAGGTTTAAGTAAAGCCTTTGCTAATACCGAGTCCAAACCGCTCTTTGTTGCTGCAATAGCCAATACAAATCCACCAATAAATAGCATGATGATTGGGTCAGCAAAACATGCCATCAACGATTTGTATTTGATTGTAGTTCCAATTACTGCTGCATCACCACCTTTTGTAAGGAAACTAAATCCTCCATCAGAACAGGTTACAAGTAGTAATACAACAACCATCATAGATGTAGCCCAAGAAGGAATAGCTTCTAAAATCCACATCAACACTGCAAATGCAAAAATAGCAATAACTCGTTGTTCAATTGCTGTTAAATTCTCAATACCAAAACTGTCAGATGGCAAGAACCATAAGATAAGAGAAACAGCAACAACAAATAAAATTTTTATAAGTTTGGCGTTGTTGCTTTTTTTGTTATCTTTTTTTGCCTTTTTAGCCTTTTGGTATTTGTCAATAAGATCAAATCCTTTAAATCTTGTAAACATAATTATATAATTTAATAAATGGTAATTTGCTTAAATAATGTAGTTATTCAGTTCAAAACTCTTTCAAAAGATAAATATTTGTATAAACTGCTATAACGCTAAAAAATCCGCACTTTTTTGTGCGGATTTTTTAGTAGTAATACTATATATTAGTATGCGAATAGAGGATAATCTTTCATTGTTTTGTTTACCTCTTCGCGTACCGCTTTTATTACGTTTTCGTCTTCGGGGTTGGCAAGAACTTTGTCAATTAACTCAACAATCTTAACCATTAAGTCCTCTTTAGCGCCACGTGTTGTGATAGCTGGAGTCCCTACACGGATACCTGAAGTTTGGAATGGTGAACGGCTATCAAAAGGAACCATATTTTTATTTACTGTAATATCAGCCGATACAAGAACTTTCTCTGCCACTTTTCCTGTAAGTTCGGGGAATTTTGTTCGAAGGTCAATCAACATACAGTGGTTGTCTGTACCGCCCGAAATTATTTTATATCCTTTCTCAATAAAAGCATTAGCCATACAAGCAGCATTTTTCTTAACTTGAGTTTGGTACTCTTTATATGAAGGAGTAAGAGCTTCACCAAATGCAACAGCTTTAGCCGCAATTACATGCTCCAATGGTCCACCTTGAACACCGGGGAATACTGCAGAGTCTAACAAAGATGACATTTTGCGAATTTCACCTTTAGGGGTTTTCTTACCCCATGGGTTTTCAAAATCTTGTCCCATCATAATAACGCCACCGCGAGGTCCGCGAAGTGTTTTGTGTGTTGTAGAAGTTACAATGTGAGCATATTTTAGAGGGTTATCCAACAAGCCTGCCGCAATCAAACCAGCGGGGTGAGCCATATCAATCATAAAGATAGCTCCAATTTTATCTGCAATTGCACGCATACGAGCATAGTCCCATTCGCGAGAATATGCAGAGGCTCCTCCTATTAATAGTTTGGGACGTTCGCGTAGAGCAACCTCTTCCATCATATCATAATCAACATATCCGGTATCCTCCTTAACTCCATACTCCAATGCTTGGAATACAAGTCCTGAGAAGTTTACAGGAGAACCATGAGAAAGGTGCCCTCCGTGAGAAAGGTTAAGACCTAAGAATTTATCGCCGGGATTCATAACCGACATAAACACTGCCATATTGGCTTGAGCGCCTGAGTGTGGTTGAACATTTGCCCACTCTGCACCATAAATCTCTTTAATGCGGTCTATAGCAAGTTGCTCTGCCTCATCAACAACTTCGCAACCTCCGTAATATCTCTTTCCGGGATATCCTTCAGCATATTTGTTTGTAAGGCATGAACCCATAGCCTCCATAACTTGTTCGCTAACGAAGTTCTCAGAAGCAATAAGCTCTATTCCCTTCATTTGACGTTCTCTCTCTCTTGTGATAATGTCAAAGATTTTGTTATCTCTTTCCATAAATATGATATGTATTAAAAAATATTCTTTTTGGTAAATAGATTTTACTTACACAAATCTGTAAAATATGCTTTTTTCAGAAATGAGTTACAAAGTTACTCAATATGTTACTACTTACAAAATTACGCCCAAAGAAAAACTCAATAAATTTATGCTTCTTTTTGCATATAAACTTCCTTTTGATGTTAAAACATCATTTTCATATAGCATATATGTTCCGGGTTTGTTGTGAACGGTTATGCCAAACTCATATCTGAAATCAACAAAAAGATTTGAAATTTTAGCTCCCATTCCAATTATACAGCATGCTGAAACCGGGTGTATATCCTCTTCTATTATAAGAGTAGTTGGGCTGCTATTCTCAATATCTTCTCGGTTTAAATATGTGTATCTCATTTTAGGACCGGCAAAAAGCGAGAATTCGTATTTTTCTCTTTTTATAAAATTATAACCATATAATAGGGGAACATCAAGAGTAATTGCGATATTATCAGATTTTATAAAATTATCTGTTGCGGCACCAAAACTTTTTGCATTGAAAGATGATTCGTCTCTCATAAATGAGTTTCCGACTTCAATCTGAATAAAGTTACGCTTAAAATTTAATCGTCCAAAGATAGAGACGCTACCTGCAATTTTTGTATCATCAGCAGGTTTGTCAACTTCAACCCAATCAACAAACATTTTGCGTTCGTTTACGAATGGAGCGTTTACCGAGAATGAAACACCATAATTAAGTGAACATCTCTTCTTTTTTTCTTGTGCAAGAGTTGTTAAAATAGCAGCCGTTAAGAAAAATAGTAGGATTGAAACTCTTTTCATTTTTTCTTCTTTTTTTTCATTACAGACCACCCGAACCTGCCAATCTCTTTTCCAAGCCCGTAATAATTACCATGAGAGTATGCAAGGAGTTGGGCTCGTTCCAATTCAAACTTCCCATTTTCGGGGTTAAGATATTTTTCGTCGGCAAGAACTTGCACAACTTTTGCAATAAACATATCATGCGAGCCCAACTTTACTATCTGTTCCACTTTGCACTCAATACACAGCGGAGCCTCTTTTATATATGGAGCAGCAATAACATCTGAGGGTATGGGCGTTAAATTTGTTAATTCCCATTTATTACAATCTTTGCCACTTTTAACTCCGCATAAATCGACGGACTTAGCCATATCCTCGGTTGTAAGGTTTATGACAAAGGCCATATTTTTTTCAATTATAGGATATGAATGTCGTTCGGGACGAACCGATATATAACACATCGCAGGATTTGTACATATTGTGCCTACCCAAGCTACAGTCAGCATATTATACTCCTCTCGGCATGCTCCACAACTAATTAAAACGGCAGGCAGAGGATATATCATTGTCCCGGGTTTCCACGCAACGTGCATCTCTTTTTAATTAGAAATTAGGAATGAGAAATTAACTGATAACTAACAACAACCCCGAAGGGGCGGCACTTTGTGCCGACAACTAACAATTTACAGCTGACGGCTAAAAACTGTCTATGCAAGTTTAATGTCTTCTAAATTAACAACTTGTTCGCAATATTTACACTTTGCACTTACAGTATCTTTGTCTTTTATAAAAAATACCGAGTGCATAGGTTCATTGTTTGTAATACATTTAGGGTTATTGCATTTTATAATATCGCAAAGTTCATCGGGTAACTCCACTTCATACTTTTCAATAACTTCGTAGTCTTTGATAATATTTATTTTTGCTTTGGGAGCTACTATTGCAATACGATTAATCTCCTCTTCTTTAAAGAATGTGTCTGCAATTTTAATAATGCCTTTTTTTTCAATTCTTTTACTTGCAAAGTTATTCCCGATAGTAATAGCTTTGTCTAATTCTGATAGTTTAAGAATTTCAACAACCTTAAAAAGTTTTTCAGAAGGGATATGGTCAATAACTGTACCGTTTTCAAGAGCCGCAACCTTTAATTCTTTTTTTAACTCAGCCATAACGCAGTATCTGTTTTTTACTCTGTTACTAAATTTTTATACCCAACACTTTGCAAATGATAGCTTGACGAGCATAAACTCCATTACGAGCCTGTTCAAAATAGTAAGCTTTAGGATTTTCATCAACATCGTATGCAATTTCGTTTACGCGAGGTAGAGGGTGAAGAATTCTCAAATTATCTTTTGAATTATCTAACATGCTGTTTTTAAGAACATATACATCTTTGACCTTTTCATATACCATAAGGTCGGTAAAACGCTCTCTTTGAACGCGTGTCATATATATTATATCAGCATTATTTATAACCTCCTGAGTAAACTCTGTATGCTCATAGTATTTTATACCCTTAGTGTCGCAGAATTTTTTGTAATCATCAGGTATCTTCAATTCGTCGGGAGCCACAAAATGGAAAGTTGGATTAAAATGTGACATTGCCATTATTAAAGAGTGAACGGTACGACCATATTTCAAATCACCAACCAAAGTAATGTTTAGTCCCTCCAAAGTTCCTTGAGTCTTATAAATAGAGTAAAGGTCGAGCATGGTTTGTGATGGGTGTTGGTTTGCTCCGTCTCCGGCATTGATTATTGGTTTATCCGACACTTCTGATGCATATCTGGCAGCTCCGTCAAGATAGTGGCGCATAATAATCAAATCAACATAGTTACTAACCATCTTGATTGTATCTTTCAATGTCTCGCCTTTGGTTGAACTTGTAGTTGAAGCATCAGAGAAGCCTATTATACGCCCACCCAAACGTGTAACTGCAGTTTCAAAACTCAATCTTGTTCTGGTTGACGGTTCAAAAAACAGAGTGGCAACAACTTTCCCTTCCAAAATTTTTCTATTCGGATTCTCTTCAAATTGCTTTGCACTCTCCAAAATTTCCAAAATCTCCTCTTTAGTGTAATCGGTAATAGAGACTAAACTCTCACTTCTCATATAAATAAAATTAATATGTGGTATATTAGTATTTGGGATAGCAATGGCACTCATTAAATGAGTTCTTGTTACACCTCTACAAAACTATAAAAAAAAACAGACTTATTATGCTGTTGTTGAAAAAATAATTCATACTAAATAAATCTGAATAAAAAAATGCTATAAATAAACTTAAAACATAGTTTAAATAACGGTAATCTAAAAATAAAAAGAGTATCTTTGTAAAATTATAATAGACGATATAGGTAAACATATCGTGAGTATTTGAAAAAAATATGGGAATAATAAAAAATAAAAAGGCAGAGAGTAATATAATTAAGATACTGTGGGCTTTATTTGCGTTTGCAATAGTAGCAATATTATTGCTATTCTTCTTGATATCAAAGGGGTATATAGGATATATGCCCCCAATTGAGGAGTTGGAAAATCCCAAAGATAAATTTGCCACAGAGATATACTCTGCCGATTTAAAAGTTCTTGGAAACTATCATCAAAGTCAAGGTAATAGAGTATATGTTGATTATCAAGATATATCTCCTAATCTTGTAAATGCTCTCATAGCTACAGAAGATGTCCGTTTTTATGAACATTCAGGAATAGATTTTAGAGCATTGGCAAGAGCAATATTTAAAAGGTTTTTTGTAGGAGGCTCGGCAGGAGGAGGAAGTACCATAACCCAACAGTTGGCAAAACAACTGTATTCGCCCGAAGCTGGAAATCAAATTGAGCGTCTTTTTCAAAAGCCAATAGAGTGGGTAATAGCTCTTAAATTAGAGCGTTTCTACACAAAGAAAGAGATAATAAAAATGTATCTCAATAAATTTGATTTTCTATATAATGCAGTAGGAATACAATCGGCATCATCAGTATATTTTAGCACAACTCCGGATAAACTTAAAATAGAGGAGGCTGCAATGTTGGTGGGAATGTTAAAAAATCCGGCTTTATACAATCCCGTACGTCGTCCTGAACGTACACAAGGTCGCCGAAATGTTGTGTTGTCGCAAATGGAAAAGGCGGGTTATATAACTGAAACCGAGTGCGATTCATTGTCGCAGATACCAATATCTTTAAAATTCAGCAAGGCCGATCACAAAGAGGGACTTGCTCCATACTTTAGAGAGAAACTACGCATAATGCTTACAGCAAAAGAGCCTAAACGTTCGGCATATCGAGGTTGGCAAAGACAACAATATGTTGACGATTCAATAGCATGGGCAACAAATCCCCTTTATGGTTGGTGTGAGAAAAACCGTAAACCCGATGGCTCAAAATACAATATCTATACCGATGGATTAAAGATATATACAACAATTGACTCTCGTATGCAAAGATATGCTGAAGAGGCAGTTGATGAACATATGAATGGTTATTTACAGCCGGAGTTTTTTAAGGAGTTGAGAGGTAAAAAGAATGCCCCATTCTCTGAAGATGTAACCCCCGAAGAGATAGCATCAATGCTTGACCGAAGCATGAAGCAGAGCGATAGATATCGGGCAATGAAAAAAGCGGGATATTCAGAGAAAGAAATAACAAAGTCGTTTAAAACGCCATGTGATATGCAGGTATATACTCTAAAAGGAGTAGTAGATACAACAATGACTCCAATGGACTCTATTCGTCATTACAAATCGTTCTTGCATACTGGATTTATGGCTGTAAACTCTAATAACGGACATGTTAAGGCATACGTTGGAGATGTAAACTTTAAACATTTCCAATACGATATGGCTTCATTTGGACGTCGTCAAGTAGGTTCAACAATAAAACCGTTTTTATATACATTGGCAATGGAGGAGGGTTTTACTCCATGTGATTTAGCTCCAAATGTTCAACCCTACATTGTTGATAAATATACAGGAGAGGTATGGGCACCACGTAACTCTTCAGATAAAAGAGTTGGAGAAAATGTTACATTACGCTGGGGCTTGGCAACCTCTAATAACTGGATTTCGGCATGGTTGATGTCGCAACTATCGCCAGAGGGATTAGTAACACTTATGCATTCGTTTGGAATACGCAACCACCTTGACCCTGTTATGGCTCTATGTTTAGGCCCTGCCGAAGTCTCGGTAGAGGAGATGGTTACAGCATATACAGCATTCTCAAATGGGGGAATTAGAGTTGATCCAATATATGTTACACGCATTGAGGATAATTTCGGAAATGTAATATCAACATTTACTCCGCAAATGAACGAAGTTATAAGTCAGCAGGCATATTATAAAATACTATCGTTGTTGCAAGATGTTGTCAATACCGGAACAGGAGTGCGTATCAGATATAAATATGGAATAACAGCTCCGATGGGAGGAAAAACAGGAACAACCAATAATAACTCCGATGGTTGGTTTATGGCATTTACACCTGAACTTGCAGCAGGAGTATGGGTTGGAGGCGAAGATCGTTCAATACATTTTGACCGCATGGCTGTAGGACAAGGAGCTTCAATGGCTCTGCCAATATACGGGCTATTTATGCAAAAGGTATATGCCGATACCGAACTAGGATATTCTCAAGATATTGACTTTGAAATACCCGAAGAGTTCTCAGACCTTTGCAGGGAGAAGGACAGAGAGGTGGTTTCAACACAAACTCCATTCTCGGAAATTGAACAAAACGCATCGGAAGATGATGTAATGGAGGGAATGTTTGATTAATAAAAATTGAACCATAACCCCCATTTAAATATACCGAAGTTTGAAGGTATAAATAGTGCCAATTTATAAAAAAGAGGTAAAAATTTTGAAGTAAACCCCAAAGTTTGGACAAAAAACTTTGGGGTTTACTTCATTTTGACACAGCCACCCCTCTTTTTTATATTGAGAATAGGGATAATTTTAATTGCAATTCAATTGTTTTATAACAATAGCTCTTGTTGTTGTTCCGGGTAATTCGCCGTCGTTAGTAGCTTTAAGTATCTGATTTCTGTTTACTCCATAATGAAGAAGCTGGTCAATAGCTCTGTTAGCACGAGCATTACGTAGGCGAATGTTTATATCCTTTGAACCTGTTTCGTTATCGGCATAACCACAAACTTCAAACATATAATTAGGATTTGCTTTGATAATTTCTGCAGCGGCTTTAAGTTTTGCTCTATTTTCTCTATTAAGTTCAGATACACCAATTTTATATTCAATAATTGCGATAATTTTTGATTCTATCTCTTTTTCAACTACTTGAATTTGAGTTGTAGGTTGGCTAATATTATTTGTGTTATTTAATTTGTTGTTTAATAATTTGTTAGTATTTCTCAAACTGTCATTTTCTAATTGAAGTTGAGCATACATGTTCTTGTAATCATCAAGCTCCTTAGAGTAATCCACAATAGGGGTATATTTATCATATCCTCTGGGTTTGAATTTATATGTAAGAGACAATCCGACAGATGCGATCAAATCGCCTTTTCTATGCTTATCGCCGCTAATGGTTTGACCATCAAACGAATTTGAAACCCAACCTGCTCGCAAATCAATATTCAAATCAACCTGTTTTGAGAGTTTGAATTTATTCTGTAATCCAATATTGAGAGTGGGGCTTACTATAATTCGGTCCTCATCTTGATTATACTCCTCATATATGTTTCCACCATTATTAACATATATACCACCGCCTATTGATAAAATCATATCAAAAATTCGTTTCTCTTTTGCTTTTCCAAGTGAATTGAAAAGACTGAACATAATATCAATATTGGGGTTAAAAGCAAACCATTCTTGAATAAGCAAGTTATCAATATTGTATCTTGAGTGGCTTCTATTCCAATATATATCCTTTTGAATAAAGTTAGCATTAGTATCTCCAAATGCAGCTCCGTAATATTTTGAGGCTGTTAATTCTCCTTTGAATCCCACACAAGGAGTAAACCATTTACCTACAACAAAAGAACCTCCCCAGCCAACTCTATGCCAAAAATATAATTGGTTGTCTTGTTGTCCCATATATATACTTGCTATACCCCCGGCTTCAATAATCCAATTATTTTTACCTTTTTCATACATGAATTTTTGGGTACTTTGCTCTTGTGCTCTTATATTAAAAGTGGAACATACAATAAGCAAAGTTGATAAGGTAAGTAATTTTAACTTCTTCATATTTTTTTCAAGCTATTGCTAAGTTTTTATTAGTTGTTTTTGCAAATATACATAGATATGCTTAAAATTCAAATATTTAAAATTTAAATTACAATAAATAGTAACTCATTATTTACAAAATAAGTTATTCTTCAGTAAAAAGAGAATAATAAAAGTTATTCTTAAAAATATAAAAACATTAAAATTAATTAAATCTATTGTGAGATGTTAAATGAGTTTTTATATTTGTGAAAACAGAAAAATAACTATTTATTATATGAAAAAAAAATTACTTCTTTTTATCTTGGCGATTTTACCTATTGTAGGTATTTACTCGCAATCGGGCAACACATTAGTGCTTGACGGAACAAGTCAGTATATGAGAATACCCAACCACTCCGATTTTAATATTGGACAGAACGAGAGTTTCACAGTAACAGCATGGTTTAAGGTTGCAAGTTACGAATCTAATCTTTCCGCAGCGCAAAGGTACATTTCAAAACGTTGTATGGAAGGTGTTTCAGGTGATAATACAAGCGGATATGAATTATGGGGGGCATTAAATGGAAATGCTTCGGCAGGATTCTTTGCTAACAACGCACCTGGTCCCAACTCAACAGCACATACCAATTCAATGAGTGTGTGGTCAACCTCAGGTGGTTCGTTAAATGCATGGTTTCATGTTGCATTCGTTGTTGACCGTTCGGTTGGCAAAATGTACTTGTATCATAATGGGACACAAGTTGGAACATCAGGAACAAAAGATATTTCGCCATGGTATGTAAATAACAATTTTGATGTGTATGTAGGTGCAGGATTACGTGATGCCTCAACAGTCTCATATTTTCTTGACGGAGCGGTAGACAATGTTCGTTTCTATAAAAAAGCTTTAAATGCAACAGAGATTGCAAACGACAAAAATAGTAACACTATAGCCGTTACAACAGAAGGTCTTGTTGCAGCATATGATTTTGAGGATATGACCGATACATCTGTTCCTGATGTTAGCGGTAACGGACATAATGGTGTTTTGGTTGGCTACTCTTCGGCTGGAGCAATTTCAAATGTTGTTCTTTTGGGAGATCCCAACTATACGGGAAGAGGCAACATCGCTGAGCCTATTGTTAGAGCAACTGTTTCAGTTACAGGTGAGGCTGCTTCGTTAAGTAGCATTAATGTAAATATGGAGGGGACAACAGATATTACAGATATTAGTGCTATAAAGGTATATTCAACAGGAACAACCGAGTTGTTTAATCCAAAGAAAACATCGCAATATACTCTATTGGGAGAGGCAAATCCTGCCGAAGGAGATATTGAGATTTCTTTAAGAGGGACGCTTCCTGTTGGAACAAACTATCTTTGGGTAACATACGATATCTCCGAAACAGCTATTGAAGGTAATCTTGCCGATGTAAGTGTTAACTCAATTTCATATTCAGCAAACTCAAAATATAATGTATCAACTCCAGCATCGGAAGGAGCAAGAGAGATTTTATTGAAGAGAGTCTTGATTTACTCTCCCGGCGATTATTCATCAAAGAACTATCGTATCCCTGCCATTGTAACAGCACATGACGGTTCGTTGGTTATTGCAACTGATAAACGTAAGAATAACCAAAACGACCTCCCTGATGATATTGATGTTCTTATTAACCGAAGCACCGATGGTGGTAAGACTTGGAGCGAGCCTTTGACAATTGCTCAAGGTACAGGTTATGGAGCAGGTTTTGGTGATGCCGGATTGGCAAGAACAAACGAAGAGAACGGATTGATTTGCGTGTTTGTGGGAGGTAAAGGTTTCTTTGGGGGAACTCCTTCAGATCCCAATCGTACCTATATATGTAAGAGTAATGATAACGGACAGTCATGGACAGCTCCAATCGATATAACTCCGCAACTATTTGGTAGTGAGTGTAGCGATCCTGTCCGCCGAAATTGGAATGCTTCGTTCTGTGCCTCAGGAGCGGGATTGTTAACTCGTGACGGAACAATCTGTTTTGTGGCAGCAGTACGAGAAACAAGTGATTCAAGTGTTGGTTCGGTCTCAAACTACGTATATTATTCTGAAGATAACGGAACAACTTGGAAGGTTTCAAGTGTATGTAAACCAAATAACGGAAACGAGGCAAAAATAGTTGAGTTGAACGACGGTAGTTGGTTGGTAAGTATCCGTAATCAAAGCAAAGGTTCTCGTTACTACACAATTTCAAAAGACCGCGGACAGACTTGGAGTGAGGTTAAACTATGGAACGAGATGTATGAGCCCGGATGTAACGGAGATTTAATTCGTTATACCTCAACAGTTGATGGGTATGACCGTAACCGTCTATTACACTCTGTGCCATTTGATGCAGTATCTCGTAAAAATATGTCGGTATTCGTAAGCTATGATGAGGGCGAGAGTTGGAGCGTTCACAAAACTATCTGTCCTGGCAACGGAGCATACTCATCAATATGTATATTGCCTGACGGAACAATAGGAGTATATACCGAAGAGGATTATATGACGCCCGATATGTCAACCTACTTCCTAAACTTTACATTGGATTGGTTGACTGACGGAGAGGATACATACACTCTACCTGATGATTCGGAATTAACCGAAAAACCTGTTTTTGTAACCGAGAGTGGAACTACCTTTACCGAAGAGAGCGCTGTTATAAAATTTGAGTCGGTAGCACGTAATACCAAAATATACTACACAACTGACGGAACAATACCTACAACAGAGTCTGAGAGATATACATCGGCAGGAATAACCATTGCCGAAAGTACAACTATCAAAGCTTTTGCTGTAACAACAGGTAAACGTGGAAGTGATATAGTTACTGCAAAATATTACTTCCCTGATTATTGTAAAGATGAAAATCGCAGTTCAAGAACTGACCGTTATTTGAGGTCTGTTCAATTCTCAGGAACTTTGACGCCTTTCAATAGTGGAATAATTGAGTCGGGAGCTCACGATGTCTATTCTGATAGAACAGACTTAATAATTGAGGCTATACCCGGTGCTACCCTTACCCCAACTTTAGATTGGGTAGGATTATGGATGTGCGGATATATACATATCGATTATGATTGTGACAAAGAATTTAATCAATCATTAAATGTAAACGGAACAAATGGAGGAGAGGTTGTTTCATACAACTATTATGAGGGATATAATAGTATAGGAACCTCAATAAGTAGCGGAAGAGACTTTTCACAACTTCCCGCATTTACACTTCCTTACAATATTGAAGAAGGCGATTATCGTTTACGCGTAAAAATTGACTGGAACTCATTAGACGCATGCGGAAATCCAACTCAATCAATTGCGGCAAACGGAGGTAGTCAAGTTGATATGACACTTCGCATAACATATCCGACAAGTATTGAGGAGAACAATGCCGATGAGGCAAAAATATTTGCATCGGCAGGAGAAATCAATATTTATGGTTACAGTGGAGAGGTTAAAGTTATAAATACAACAGGTCAAATTGTAAAAGATGTTATCGTAAAAGATAATGAGCAAATTGAGGTTAACAAAGGCATTTATCTTGTTGTACTTAATGGAAGAACAGAAAAAGTTATAGTTGAATAATTTTCAGTTGTTAGTTGTCAACTGATAGTTATCAGTTATTAGATATCAGTAAAAAGCGACAGAGAATTCTGTCGCTTTTTGTGTGTAATTTTTATACAAAAAAAATAAAACAGACACCCTGTGTGCCATAATATAGCATATTACAAACACTATCTTTGCGGTAAGTTAAGAAATTACTAACAATCTGTTTGCAAAAAACAAATAATAGTCAGCTCTATTCAAAAGTTATTTTTATTGTAATAGTTGGTTGATTAATTACAAATATCACAAATAAACCCTAATATTATTTCAATTCATTATAAAATATATGTGGTTTTAAAAATAATTGATAATTTTATTAATGTTTTTGTAGAAATTTGTTTGAAATAACACCATTTATCATTATCTTCGCAGAGTTAAAAATTTAAGCACAAAAATAGTAACAATATAGTAAAAATGACAGAGATGATTTCAGCACGTTTAAATGCACTTTCGCCATCAGAAACATTGGCAATGTCGCAAAAAAGTGCAGAGTTGAAGGCACAAGGAGTTGATGTGATTAATTTAAGTGTAGGTGAACCAGACTTTTTTACTCCCGATCATATAAAACAGGCAGCCAAAGAGGCTATCGATAATAACTTCTCTTTCTATTCTCCTGTTCCCGGATATATGGACTTGCGTAAAGCAATTTCTGAGAAACTCAAGAGAGAGAATAATCTAACATACGCACCCGAGCAGATTGTTGTTTCAAACGGAGCAAAACAATCGGTTTGTAATGTGGTGATGTGTATTGTTGATAAGGACGATGAGGTTATCATTCCTACTCCTGCGTGGGTTAGTTACGTGGAGATGGTGAAACTTGCCGAAGGTAAAAGCGTTCTTGTTAACGCTGGTATTGAGCAAGATTTCAAAATAACTGCCGAGCAATTAGAGAAGGCTATAACTCCCAAAACAAAAGCAATAATACTTTGCTCTCCATCAAATCCTACAGGTAGTGTATATACAAAAGATGAGTTGGCATCACTTGCAGCCGTATTGGCAAAATATCCTCGCATAGTTGTTATTGCCGATGAGATTTATGAGCATATCAACTACGTAGGCAAACACGAAAGTATTGCACAATTCTCTGAGATTGCAGACCGTGTAGCCGTGATAAACGGAGTTTCAAAAGCATATGCAATGACAGGTTGGCGTATTGGTTTTGTTGCCGCTCCCCTTTGGTTGGCTAAGGCTTGCAACAAACTTCAAGGTCAATATACATCGGGACCATCATCAATAGCGCAAAAAGCTTCGGTTGCAGCATTTGCAGGACCACAAGATTGTGTTGAGGAGATGCGTAAAGCATTTGAGCGTCGTCGCAACTTGGTTGTTGAACTTGCAAAAGATATTCCTGGTTTTGAAGTAAACGTTCCTCAAGGAGCATTCTATCTATTCCCTAAAGTAAGTTCATTCTTTGGAAAGAGCGATGGAGAACGTACTATAAACGATGCAGTTGATTTGGCAATGTATCTTCTTGAAGTAGGGCACGTTGCTACCGTTGGCGGAAAAGCATTTGGAGCTCCCGAGTATTTACGTTTCTCATACGCAACCTCTGACGAGAATATTGTTGAGGCTATGCGTAGAATCAAAGAGACTTTGGCAAAATTAAAATAATGGATTGAGATAAAGGCTAATCTATAACCTACTTGTAGTTAGTAATGGTTCTCATTTTAGTAAATAAAGAATAGCTTTATAATTATCAATACAAGAAGATGTTTTCATATTTGGGAGACATCTTCTTTTTTTGTACCTTCGCGTATGCTTAAAAAAGGAGTGTTTAAATATCTAATAATCTCAATTCTTGCAGTTATATTGTTATCAACACTTATAGTAGTGTTGGTAAAAAACAGCTCTGCTGACGAGGAGATTTCTTTCCCAACAGAGACTTATTATATAACGGTTGAAAAAAAGATAAAGACAAATTTTAAAGGTTCATACCGAAGAACATTCAACCATAAAAACGATGTCCATCTTCAAGTGGCGCAATCGTATGGGATAGACCCAGATAGGGTTGATTTAGCTGTTGATACCCTTTTGGGAGCGTTACAGAAAATTGAGACATGCGATTATTATGCACTTGACGAACTTACACATTCGCACCCATTCTTGGTGCCAAAGGCAAAGGCGGCATTAGATTCTTTGGGTAAAGCATTTTGCGATACGTTGCAAGCTCGAGGTGGAGGTAGCCACCGATTTATAATTACAAGTGTATTACGCACCGAAAAAGATGTAAAGCGTCTGCGCCGACGTAATGTAAACTCAACTGAAAATTCGGCCCACCTCTATGGCACAACCGTAGATATAACATATCGCAGATTTGATAAATATAATCCGCAGTTTATAATCTCGGATAACGATTTACGCCTTTTGCTTGCCGAGACTCTTTATAATTTCCAACAAGAGGGCCGCTGTTATGTTAAATATGAGATAAAGCAGGGTTGTTTTCATATAACCTTCAGGTAATATCAACAGAATAGTATTAATAGAGATGATATATATTCGAAATTTCAAGGGTTGGTTGGCATCGCTGATATTTTTAGTGGGCTTTATTGTGATAAAATTTATTTTACCTACAGATGAGGCAACCCCATATATTCATAATAAAGGCGAAAAATTTTCAACTTTTTATAGTGTACAATATGAGTCGGAACAAGACTTTGGTGAAGCAATTGACTCATTGCTATCAAAATTCAATATGTCGTTGTCGCCGTTTGAACCAAACTCAACAATATCTGCAATAAACAGCAGCGACACACCCGTTGTAGCAGATAAATGGTTAAGAGATATAATCATTCTCTCAAAAGATATAAATAAAAAAACATCGGGAGCATTTGATCCTACAATCTCACCTTTAATAAATAGTTGGGGCTTTGGTTTTAAAAAGAATAAATTCCCTACCGATAGCAATGTTAAAGATATGATGTCGCTTGTGGGAATGGATAAGATTATGCTTAACGATAGAGGAAAAGTTACAAAACAAAAAAAGGATATAACGCTAAATTTTTCGGCAATAGCCAAAGGATATGCAGTAGATTTGGTAGCTTCTTTATTAGAGGAGAATGGAGTAGAAAACTATCTTGTTAATATAGGAGGAGAGATAGCCTGTAGCGGAGTGAATGAGAAGAGCGAAGAGTGGCGAGTGGGGATAGATAAACCCGAAGAGAGCAATATAGGAGGAGATATACATTCGGTATTATCCCTCTCAGGAAAGTCGTTAGCAACATCTGGCAATTATCGCCGATTTAAAGAGATTGAGGGTCAAAAAGTGTGGCATATAATAGACCCTCGTACAGGTTATCCCACTCAAGCAAGAGTATTGAGTTCAACTGTAATAGCTGATGATTGTGCAACAGCCGATGCCTATGCCACTGCACTTATGGTATTAGGAGAGGAGGAGGGAATGGCTATAATTGAAGCCGATTCAACATTAGAGGCAATGATAATAACTCCGGCAGATTCGGCAAAATATAACCTATATTATAGCAGAGGATTTAAAAACTATTTGAAAAGATGATTAATGAAGAGTACAAAAATATATCAATGGAGAGTTACGATTATTCTCTCCCCGACGAAAGAATTGCAAAATTCCCATTATCTCAACGCGACAATTCAAAGTTGTTGGTATATAAAAACGGAGATATAGGAGAGTCGGTATTTAATACTCTCCCCACGCATCTTCCACAAAATTCAATGCTTGTATTCAATAATACAAGAGTGATACAAGCCCGTTTGCATTTTCAAAAAACGAGCGGAGCATCAATAGAGATATTCTGTTTAGAGCCACATTTCCCTGCCGATTATGCACTATCATTTCAATCAACCACAGAGTGTGTGTGGGAGTGTTTGGTCGGTAACTCAAAAAAATGGAAAGAGGGAAGACTTACTCGCACCATTACTCATGACGGAGAAACCGTAAATTTATCAGCCGAGAGGGTAGGGGCAGGTTCGCCACAACCAATACGCTTTTCGTGGGACAACCCCTCATTTGCCTTTGCCCGACTATTAGATTCAGTAGGAGAATTGCCAATACCGCCATACCTAAATCGCGAAGCAGAGGAGAGCGACAAAACCACCTATCAAACCGTATATTCAAAAATAGAGGGCTCGGTAGCTGCACCAACAGCAGGTCTGCACTTCACCCCACAAGTGTTTGAAGCCTTACGAGAAAGAGCAGTAGAGACAGCCGAAGTAACCCTGCATGTAGGAGCAGGAACGTTTCGTCCGGTAAAGAGCGATACTATAGGCGGACACGATATGCATACCGAGTTAATATCTGTTCCTCTTGAAGTGATTGAAAAAATATCACAAACCGATAAAAGTATAATAGCGGTGGGAACAACCTCAGTGCGTACATTGGAGTCGCTATATCATATCGGAGTGGCATTAGGCAGAGAACCTCAAAATCCTGCATCATTAAGAGTGTCGCAGTGGCAACCCTATGATTGTTCATCTGAAATGTCTCGCTCTGAGGCATTCTGCAACATTGTAAACTATCTAAAAGATAATGGTTTGTCACAACTTGTAACCTCAACCCAAATAATAATAGTGCCAAGTTACAAGTTTAGAGTAGTTGACGGAATAATCACAAATTTCCACCAACCCAAAAGTACCTTGTTACTTTTGGTTTCAGCCTACATAGGTGGCGATAGTTGGCGCAAAATTTACGATTACGCCCTTGCAAACAACTTCCGTTTTCTTAGCTACGGCGACTCCTCTCTGTTGTTGAGATAATATTTTTGTCTTCACTAATAAATTAGACTAATTAGTCCAATATGGTCAATTAGTCTAATATTTTATTTAGTTGAGGTTTAGGGTGGGGCTTAATTTTTAAACGTACTTGCGGGAAGCCCGTCTCCATTAACGAGATTTGCGTTTGTATATGGTTGCCACCCGTAGCGGATATATTTAGGCTCTTTAACCTCTTTGCTCCAAACTTTTAGTTTACCCTTAACAACTTCTGATTTTGCAGGATAAAATATTTTATCCTCTCCGGCTAATTCAAAACCTATAATTTCTTCACCATCGGCAGCTTGTAATCCGTTCTCATATTCAAAAGTGGGGTAGGCTGCACCTTTATCAAAAATGACGCTTTTAAACATAGGCCCACAAGGGGTAATTTCGTTCATTCCATAACACCTATTCAATGCAATTTGAGCCAATCTTTCGCCAATCTCTCGTTTCTCGGTGGGGTGAACATTCCACTCATCACCTTTGTCCGACGAAACCACCATACCGACATTTGGTAATGTTTCGCTCATAATGCGTTGGCTATTGCGGAAGTTGCACCACGATGGACGGTTTATACTTGATAACTGTACAAAGTAAAAAGGCATATCGGGGTTATCCTGTTGTTTGCGCCAACTTTCAATCACCATAGGGAATAACTCTTCGTGCAACTCAATATTATGAGCATTACTTTCGCCTTGATACCAAATCATACCTTTTACGGTTAAATCGCCAATCCATTGTTGGTTTGCTGCATAAAGATATGTAGGCTCATATGGGTGGCGTTGCCCTGCTGCCTTCGATTTTTTACAATTAAGTTCGGCTCTGCCACGTACCCAATCTTGCACCATATCGTTTTTAGTCCAATTAACCAATATATCGGGTATCTTCTCCTCAATAATCTCTCTGCTAATCCACGATTCTGCCGCTGAACCACCTATTGCATTACATACAACACCTATAGGTATATTTAGTGAGTCGGCAAGAACTCTGCTAAAGTGGTAGCCAATTGCAGAGAAGGAGTTTACGTTCTCCTTATTGCAGACTTGCCATTCGGTAGGTCTGTAGTAATCTAAACGGTTAAGCGAATCAAGGAATGTTGTGCTCCACTCAACAGCATTGGTCTCGTGAGCAGGTTTAAGGTTAAACAACCTTATATTCTTATTGTCGGCATTTTCAATATCCTCTTTTGCTGTTGCACCTTCCCAAAGCATAAAGGCCATATTGGATTGTCCGGAGCATAACCATACATCTCCTGCTGCAATATTAGAGTATGTCAAACATTTATCTTTAGTTGAAACAGAGAGTGTATATCCTGCCCCTGCAACCAATGGCTCTATTGTTACACTCCATTTGCCATTTTCTCCGCATTTAGTATTATGTTTTTGATTTGCAATTTTTACGGTTATTTCATCTCCAACATTTGCTATACCTTTTATCTGTAGGGGAGTATTGTGTTGTAAAACCATATTGTCGGTATATATAGGCGACATCTTAAGCCCTCCATAGTTTCCTGTAATTGCCTGATATACAGTTTTTGCAATAATCTTGGCCCCTGTCGTGTCCGGGTGAAGAGCATCGGGTAACAGGTTGGGCATATCATAAAGAGGTGCTTGCAAATCAATTAATCCAACACCTTTAATCTTTGCTATATCTTCAATATGAGTTTGAATTTGTCTGTACCAATTGCGAGTACCAGATCTAAAACGGGGGTGTTTGTCTGTTATGGGCGACATTCTGCAAATCCACACCTTGCATTTGGGATTAGCTCTTTTTACCGAGTCAATCAGTGCATAATAATCTTTCTCAAAATCCTCACTATAATTTGGCCAGTTACGAGGGTCCGTATCGTTTAAACCCAAATGAATAATAGCAATATCACCGGCAAAAGCCATGGCGTCATTAAACTCCTTTTGTTGCATATATGGGCGATGCCCTTTGTTTAAAAGGGTCGCACCACTCTTGCCGAAGTTGCCAACTTCATAATCATCTCCTAACATATTCTGTAGTTGTGCAGGATAGCAATTTTTCTCTCTTTCGGGCAGTAGATAACCGTATGTAACGCTATTTCCTATGCATGAAACTCTGATTTTTGCAGATATGTTAACTGCCATAATCAATGATAAGAAGGTGGCTATGAATATTTTCATAATTACTATGTTAAGTGATGAATTTGGTTTATTATCTTAATTTGAAATAAGATATGAGGCAGTAGATGCAATATAGTTTATGCGATATTTTTTGAGAGAATATTTTTCTTTAGCGGCAATACCCTCAATGGGTGCTCCTGTCCCGTAGAAAATATCGTAAGTTGAGCCACATTCTCGGCATACAGCATTCAAATTGCTCTCGTCAACACTAATCTTTATTGAGGGATTATGTTCAACAGGACAACATAAATCATATGCATAAAATTGGCTATCAAAACCGCAAACTTGTAACACTCCTGCATATCCTGTTGATGAGGATACCGAGTATGGAAACCCATAAGGGATAGATGGCATCAGGAATGTTACATATGTGGCAGGAGAACTTGCCCAATACTCTTTTTTCTGTTGTTGAGCTAAAGTAACCTCAATTCTAACACCGGCAATAGGTATTACTTCGTCATTAAGGTCAGAGCAACTTGACGATAAAATTGCTACGACAATTAATAAAGAATATGTGAATTGTTTAAATAACATAGAGGAAATTAAGAGATTATTCTCCTTTGGACAAAACAACTATTTGCCCAAAAGAGTTCTTTCTGCTTGTTCCGATTTTTCAAAGTTAAAACCAATAACAATATCTTTCTCTAATTTTGATATTTGGTCGTTACAGAGGTTTCCGATACTACCTTCATGAGTATGATTTATGTTTTTATTAGGAGTAAATCGGCCCTCTTCAATCTCAATACCAACTTGTTTGTAAGCATCGCGGAATGGAGTACCATCTTTGGCTCTACGGTTTACCTCTTCAACACTGAAAGCATATTTATAGCGTTCGTCATCAATGATGCCCTCCTTTATCTCAATTAGGCGAACCATTTCGGTTGTCATTATCAAACAATCTTTCAACTCCTCAAATGCAGGAATAAAAGACTCTTTGATTAATTGCATGTCGCGGAAGTACCCAGATGGTAGATTATTAGCAATAAGAGTTATTTGGTATGGTAGAGCTTGTAGCTTATTACATTTTGCCCGTGTTAACTCAAATACATCGGGGTTTTTCTTATGAGGCATTATACTTGAGCCTGTTGTGTATTCATCTGGAAGTTTTATAAACCCAAAGTTTTGAGAGTTGAACATGCAAGCATCAAATGCAAGTTTTGATATTGTTGCAGCAATTGAAGCCATTGCTGTTGCAACAATGCGCTCTGTTTTCCCTCGGCTCATTTGAGCATATACAACATTGTAGTTCATTGAATCAAATCCCAGCAGATTTGTTGTCATTGTTCTGTTTAGTGGGAATGAAGAGCCATAACCGGCGGCTGAGCCAAGGGGATTGCGATTTACAACTTTATAAGCTCCTTGGAGTACTGCAAGATCATCAACAAGGCTTTCGGCATAGGCTCCAAACCAAAGCCCGAATGACGATGGCATAGCCACTTGAAGATGTGTATATCCGGGAATAAGTTCTTCTTTGTAATTTTCGCTTTGGGCAATAAGGGTATCAAACAACTTGTTGCAAAGTATTACTATCTTTTTAATCTCTGCACGCATAAATAGCTTAAGATCAACCAATACTTGATCGTTGCGAGAGCGTCCGCTATGGATTTTCTTTCCAATATCTCCAAGTTTGCGAGTAAGCAACAATTCAACTTGAGAATGAACATCTTCAACACCCTCCTCAATAATGAATGTTCCATCTTGAGTGGTCGTATAAATATTGCGTAATTCTGCAGTTAGCAAACGTAGTTCCTCTTTTGTTAGTAACCCAATTGATTCTAACATTGTAATGTGTGCAATAGATCCGAGAATATCGTACGGAGCAAGATATAAATCTAACTCTCTATCCATGCCTACGGTGTATCGCTCTATTTCAGAGTTTACTATAGTTGTTTTTTGCCAAAGTTTTTCCGCCATTTCTTGCCTTCTTAATAGTTTATTGATGCCAATACATCTGCAATCCTTTCAATACCCTCTTCAAGTTTTTTGCCTACCATTCCGCGTAAGAACATATTTAGTTCGACATGGCAAGTAACTCTCATTTTAGAAGTGTTTTCTGTTACAGGTAATACCTGTATCCATAAAAATATGGGTATAGGTGTATTTTCTGCAGTAAACTTAATGGTTTTGTTAGGTTCTCTATTGCAGATAACAAATTTAACCTCTCCGACAGGGTCAACTTTCAGAGAACAACTATCAGAGTCAAATCTTATATCTTTGATTTTATCGGCAGGGATTCTCTCTTGAATTCTGCTAATATTATTTAAGTCTGAAAGAGTGTTATATACTGCCTCTACAGGAGAATTAACACTCTTGACAGAACTCTCGTATTTACATAAACTGCTCATCTGATTACTCTTGCATCCATTGAGAAGGATTTTCGCGCCATACTTTTAGCGTTTCAATATCCTCGCTGTTAATATATCCTGTTTCAGCTGCAGCTTCCAATACAGCATAGTAGTTACTTAATGTATAAAGGGTAACATTTGCCTCTTTAAATTTCTCTTCAGCAACAGGGAAACCGTAAGTGAATATCGCAACCATACCCACAACTTCGCAACCTGCTTGTCGTACAGCTTCAACTGCTTTCAAGCTACTACCACCTGTTGAGATAAGATCCTCAACCACAACAACCTTTTGCCCGGGTTTAATATCTCCTTCAATCAAATTACCCATTCCGTGGTCTTTTGCAGCTGAACGAATATATACGTATGGCATACCCAATTCATCAGCAATCAATGCTCCTTGAGCAATAGCTCCTGTTGCAACACCTGCAATAACATCAAACTCTCCAAATTTCTCAGCAATTAAGCGAGTAAGCTCAACTTTTACAAAAGTTCTTACATCAGGATAAGAAAGAGTCTTTCTGTTGTCGGTGTAAATAGGCGATTTCCAACCTGATGCCCAAGTAAAGGGATTCTTTGGTTGAAGTTTTACTGCGCTGATTCCCAATAATTTTTTAGCCAATAATTTACCTACTGTATCCATAATATTCTGTTTTTTAAATTAATATTTCTGAACTAATAAAAATGTATCTGCATTCAACTTATCAAAGTTATATAATAATATCTGAATAATAAAAGCAATTTCAATTTTTTTATTAGTTTTTTTTGCTCCAATAACTAACATATCTGCAAGTAAGTTACAGAAAGGCTAAAATTATTTCTGTTATACTGAGCGGGGGAGATTAAATAAACTATAGTTTTAACTATCTATTATCGGCATAAGCCAAAGTTATTACAGAGATGTTGTTGTAACCGCACTCTCTCAATGTTTTTATACAAGCAGTAATTGTTGCTCCTGTTGTGGTAACATCGTCTATGAGAACTAATTTTTTCTCGGCATACTCATCAAAGAAGTTTGCCGAGAAAGCATCTTTTATATTTTCCCAGCGCTCAAATCTCATTTTGCGGGTTTGACTCTTTGTCTCGCTTTTTCTAATGAGGATATCCTCTCTTATTTCTCCGCCAAAAATTCTTTGAAAGCCCTCTGCTATCATTGTACTTTGGTTATATCCGCGTTTTTTGAGGCGTTTTGGGTGTAGCGGAACAGGGATAATAATATCAAAATCCAATTTTATACCATCAACTTCAAGTTCGGCTGCATATAGTTTGCCCAAATATTTTGCCAAATCGGCATTGCCTTTGTATTTTAAGTTGTATATCAGGTTGTTATAGGAGCTATTGCGAGAAAAGTAGAACCACGAAAATGCCCTATCGGCGTGAGCATTGCCTGAGAAGGTCTCTTCTGTTAAATTACGGCTGTTTTTATGAAAATTTGTTCGTGGAATATTAGCAATACACGATGTACATAAATATCTCTCCCCTCTGTTTAATGCTTTACCGCATCTAATACAAAGACGGGGATAGAAAAGATCAGATATTGCAGATATTATATCCACTATTTTCATATAAATATTATTTTAACTAACAACTCCCAACTCCCTTAATGCTCTGTTTATCAGCTCTGGCTCAAATCCTCTGGATAAGGCAAAATTGTAAATTGAGGCTCTCTTCTTTATGTCCATTTCTCCTCTTTTATGTTTTGTTTTATTATTTATCAAATCAACAAGAGTTTTGTAGTATTCCTCTTTATCAATATCATTTAATATGTTGTAAATAATACTTTCGTTTATTCTCTTTTGAAGTAGAGCATATTTTATCTTTATTCTACCCCATTTGTTGAATTTAAGTTTATCTGATATAAAGCTCTCTACGTACCTCTCCTCATTTATGTAGTTATTTGAAATAAGGTAATTGATAATATCGTCTTGAAGGTTCTTCTCAATGCCCCATTTTGCCAATCTCTCTCTTGTGTCCCAAACAGAATATTCGGCACGTGAGCATAGGGCTGTACATTTAGTTAGAGCCTCATTGTAATCAATAGTTTTTTTTATATTTCCTTTCTCGTACATGCTATAAATCTTCTGCGTCCGTTAATATCTTCAATAACCTCAATGCCAGAGTAGTTTAAATTCTTTAATATGCTTTGTAACTCTTTGTGAAACAGTGGGTTGATTTCAAAGAATAGCATTCCTCCATTATTTAAAATTTTCATACCTAATTTGGCTATTTTATCGTAAAAAACGAGGGGATTTTCATCTTCGACAAATAGAGCAAGGTGTGGCTCGTTTTTTAGAACAATATCTTCCATTTTCTCCTTCTCATAATTACATATATAGGGAGGGTTGCTGACTATTATGTCATAATTTCCGCATAGAGAGGGGGTATTGTTTAAAACATCGTACTTGAAAAAATTTACGTTTAAATTACAATTATTGCTATTCTCTTTTGCAATGTTTAATGCAGTTTCAGAAATATCAACACCATCAACTAATGCATTAGGTATTTCATTCTTTAGCGCAATGGCAATACAGCCACTACCGGTGCATATATCAAGGATTTTTGGATTGTTGATTTTTTCTCTATCAATAATTAGCCTGCAAAGTTCTTCCGTCTCTGGACGAGGAATAAGTACTCCGCTTTTAACTCCAATTTTTAAATTACAGAAGTAGCTATATCCCAAAATATATTGTATGGGCTCTCCATTAATAAGACGTTTGATTATAATATCAATTTTATCACGTTGCTCTTCCGAAAATTTTGTATCTTTGACCAAAATATCAGTATAGTTCATACCTGAAACCTCTTCAACCAAATATCGCGCAATAGCTTTACATTCGCGTTGGTCATAGGTGTCAGATAATTTTTCGCTGATATATTTTATGCTATCTTTCATTAGGAGATACAATAAGGGTGCTTAAATATAAGCTAACAATATTGCAAAATTATAAAAAATATGAACTCAATATCGGATTGCGATAAAATTTATATGCATAGAGCATTGCAACTTGCCCGTTGCGGTGAGGGTAGGGTATCGCCCAATCCGATGGTTGGAGCAGTAGTTGTTTATAAAGACAGAATAATAGGCGAGGGGTATCATCGTAAATATGGCGAGGCGCATGCCGAAGTAAATGCGATAAACTCGGTAAAAGATAAAACCCTTTTGAAGGATAGTACCATATATGTTACATTAGAGCCTTGTTCGCATTGGGGAAAAACGCCACCATGTTGTAATCTTATAATAGAGAGTGGAATTCCTCGTGTTGTAATAGGAGTTAAAGATCCATTTCCTGAGGTTTCAGGGCGAGGAATTGCTATATTGAAAGCAGCAGGGATAGAGGTTGTATCAGGAGTTTTGGAAGATGATTGTTTATTTGTCAACCGAAAATTTATCACTTGCCATACGCAACAACGACCATATGTGCTTTTAAAATGGTGCGAAAGCAATGATGGCTATATCGCAGCTCTGAAAAACGGAGAACAAACTCCTATACAACTTTCGTCGCCTATTTCGTCTATCTATATGCATCGCGAGAGATCATTATATGATGCTATAATGGTAGGAACAACAACCATTTTGACAGATAACCCATCGCTTACGGTAAGAGGTTGGAGCGGTAAAAATCCGTTGCGTGTAGTAATAGACCGAGAGGCTGTTATTCCTGCTGATAGTAAAATATTCGCTGATGAGAATGTTGTGGCTTTTACGGATAACCTTGATGTGCTACATAAATCAAACAGCTACGTAAATATTGATTTTTCTAAAAATATTATTCCTCAGATACTTAACTATTTATATAGTAAGAAAGTAGTTTCTCTCATGGTTGAAGGTGGAGCAAAAACACTTCAGTCGTTTATTGATGCAGGAGCGTGGGACGAAATTCGCCGAGAGGTATCGCCCATGATTATTCATCAGGGAGTTAAAGCACCCAAAATATCTTTTTTTAATGCACAAATATCAGAGTGTGGAGGCTCAAAAATATATCATCTGTATAACAATAACTATACTTCCCCTCAAACCCCTCTCCGGTAGAGAGGGGAGAGATTGCAAACCCCTTAGATTTGAATATTAAAGGCTTATTGTCGGTAAAAGTAAACTCAGAAGTTATAAAAGTTATTTGTAAATAGTAATATATCCTTTTCTCTTAATTTAGAGAGGTTAAACTATAAAGAGCGAGAAGAGAAAAATCTTTTCGCTCTTTTATTATCCTCTCTCTCTCTAAATTTAAACTTCTATTAACATATTTATTTCATATTTGTTACCTTATTTATAAGGGAAAAGCAAAAAATTCTTACTATCTTTGCATCTTGTAAAAGTATGTACAGATGAAATTTATAAATAAACTATTTCTTATTGGCGCAATTTTTATAGTACTATTGTCATCGGCATGTGGAGACCTTGATGAAGACGGGCTATATTATTCAAAGCAAAATACAATGGTTTGCGCCTTTTCGTTACAAAAAAATACAGAAGTTTTGTCAAACCTTGATAGTATATTTTTTACTATAGACCTTGATAAAAGTGTAATATACAATGCCGATTCGCTGCCTAAAGGTACAGATGTTTCGGCAATAGCAATAAAAGCTACTTTTATGAATCCCGCAAATGTATATATAAGCTATGAAGATGCGGAAGGCATAGAACGAAATTTCAGTTATTTGGCAACAAGTAATGCGGCAGTTGACTTTACCAAGAGTGATGATAATAAAGTAAAAATGAGAGTTATTGCTGCAGATGGCAATACAAGTCAAACATATACACTAAAGGTAAATGTCCATAAAGTTGTAGCCGATTCGCTATATTGGAAAAAAATTGAAACAACTACTATATCTGATAATCTGAAAGACGTAATTTCAGCAAAATGTATCTCTACACAGAATGGATATTATCTCTTTGCTCAAGATGCAAATGCTACATTAGAGTTATATAGAACTTTTGATTTTGCCTCGTGGGAAAGCAGAGGAGAAGTGTCATTGCCTCTTATGGATTGGCGTTCATTAACCGTGGCAGGTAGCTCGTTGTATGTATTGAGTCAAGATAACAAGTTGTATGTTTGTTCAGATATAGATAATATGACATTTGTAGAGTCATCATTATTCTCAAACTATACACCAATATCATTAATAGGAATATATGATTTAAATAATCTTATAGCGGTGGTTAAAGAAAATGATGAGTATAAACATGCGTCGCTCAATATATTAACAGGAGATATTGTAGTGTCATCATTATCTGACGATTTCCCTATATCAGGCTTTTCTCAACCAATTTACTTCTCAAGTAAATGGACACAATCACAACTTGTAATAGCATGTGGTGAGTTGCAAGATGGCTCTCTCTCAAATGCAGTCTGGGGATTTGATGGAACAAATTGGGCAATACTTAACAATGCTGTAAGTGGAGGTTCCTTAATAACACCAAGAAAAGGAGCGTCGCTATTTACTTATTACACTTATGAGTATAATTCAGAGATAGATCTTCATAAGAAAGTTTTAACATACTTTATAATAGGAGGCTATGATGGAAATGAAATGCTAAAAGATTTATATTATACAACAAATCTTGGAGGAAAATGGAAAAAAGCAGGTGTAACATCTCCAATGGCTCTACCTTCTGAAATTACTCCAAGAATGTATGCCGATGCTTTTGTAGTTGATGAGGCTCTAACAACTCAATCGTATGGAGGTTCGGCTTTATGGAGAGATATAGAGTTGATAAATACAAAAGATATAACAAAGTTATATTCGTTAAAGAGTGATGAAGAACAAATCGTACCATATATATATATGGTTGGAGGTTCAAACTCATTACAATATAAATTTATAAATGAGGTTTGGAAAGGAGTTATTTGGAGATTAACATTCCCTCCGATACCATAAAACATGTATAAGAGATAATTTTATTAAAGATTTTACGTTCAATATAAACATGCTTGTTTATAGATACAGAAAACAATGAACAAAATATATTTAATAATATTATTTCTTATTACCTCAACAATGCTTATATGTGCACAATCTTATAAGTATGAGATTGGTGCAGGAGCAGGAATAGGTTTTTATATGGGTGATGCCAATCCATCAAAACCATTCCGAAAACCGGGATTTGCCGCAGATATGGCATTTCGATGGAACATCAATTACAGATGGGCATTAAAATGCGGATTATCAACAGCAAAGGTAAAAGGAGAAACCTCTCAGTTAGAGTTGTATTATCCGTCAGGAGCAACGTACTCTTTTAAGAGACAGTTGTTTGATTTGGGATTACAAGCCGAGTTCAATTTCTTTAATTACGGAATAGGGCAGAGCTATTTGAATACCAAAAGGATTTCTCCATATATCCTGTTAGGAGTTGGTTTTGTAATGGTACCTAAAAGCGGAGATGGTTATTATGCATTAAACTTCCCGTTAGGAGTAGGTGTCAAATATAAGGTTGGCAAGAGGTGGAATTTAATGTTTGAATTTTCTATGAGAAAGAACATTGGCGACAAGATGGACGGAAAATCACTTGACGACCCTTATCAAATAGAGAGTTCGGCTCTTAAAAACACCGATTGGCATTCATATACCATGTTTTCAGTAACATATGATTTTGGATTAAAACGTCGTATATGTCCAAACATTGAGTAGAATAATATTATTAAGATGGAATCTTATATAGATAAAATTGACAAAAATCGCTTGCCGGAGCATATAGCTATAATTATGGACGGTAATGGACGTTGGGCAAAGGCTCAAGGTTTAGATCGTTCATACGGACATAAAAAGGGTGTTGATACCGTTAGAACCATAACCGAAGCTGCATCAGAATTGGGAATAAAATATCTTACACTATATACGTTTTCTACTGAAAATTGGAATCGCCCCCAAGAAGAAATTGATGCTTTGATGTCGTTAATGGTAATGGCAATTGAACGAGAGACTCCCGATTTGATAAAAAATAATGTTCGTCTTCAAGCAATAGGGAATATTGCTCGTATGCCGGAAGAGGTACGTCAACGTCTTAATAAATGCATCTCAGACACAGCGGCAGGTACAGGAGTAACCCTTGTTCTTGCATTAAGTTACTCATCTCGTTGGGAGATAGTAGAAGCAGTAAAAAAAATTGCGACATCTGTAAAAGATGGCGAAATTTCAATAGAGTCCATTAACGAAGATACAATCTCAAAATCATTAACAACAGCATCAATTCCTGACCCAGATCTTCTTATTAGAACAGGAGGAGAAGAGAGAATAAGTAATTTTTTGATGTGGCAGATATCATATTCTGAGTTATATTTTACTCCGGAATATTGGCCTGATTTTAACAAAGAGAGCCTTTGTAAGGCAATATGTGACTATCAGATGCGCGAAAGGAGATTTGGAAAAACAAGTGAACAATTATGATTTCAAAGAAAATATATACATATTATAAAAAAATAGTATTGGCAACAGCCCTTATACTTGTTATGCCTGCATTTATAACAATTAAGGCACAGCAAAGCCCTGTAAATCAAGATACTATTACAAATCCAAAGGTTGATTATTCATCTCCTCGCAAATATGAAATAGCAGGTATTACGGTAACAGGAGCAGAGAGTTATGATGATTATGTCGTAATAGGCTTTTCAGGACTTTCTGTAGGCGAGATAATAAAAATTCCCGGAGACGAAATAACTGATGCTGTAAAGCGCTTTTGGAAGCAAGGGCTATTCTCAGATGTTTCAATATCTCTTACCAAAACATCAGGGAACAAAGCTTGGCTGAATATTGATTTGACCGAGCAACCGCGAATATCAGATATAAGAATACAAGGAATAAAAAAGAGTGATAAAGACGATATTTCAGGGAAAATAGGAATAACCAAAGGAGGGCAGTTAACACCAAATATAATTGACAGGGCAGAGAAGATAATAAAAAAACACTTTGATGAGAAGGGTTACAAAAATGCAACTGTCAGAATTGTACAGCACCCCGATTTGTCAAAGAAAAATCATGCGATAGTTGATATATACATTGATAAAAAATCAAAAGTAAAAGTTCATAAAATATATATAACAGGAGATTCTTTATTAGATGAGAAAAAGATAAAAAAAGCAATGAAGAAGACAAATGAGAAGGGTGATATAAGGAAACTTTTCAAGTCTAAAAAATTCATTGAAAAAGAGTATCGTGGAGACCTTGACCTAATTATTGAAAAATATAATGAATTAGGATATCGTGATGCGTATATAGTATCAGATAGTGTTGTTCCCTATAAAGATGATAAAGTTGATGTATATATAGATATTTTTGAAGGAGATAAATATTATCTTAAAAGTATAAATTGGGTAGGTAATACAATCTATCCAACAGAATTGTTGGCTCAATTATTAAGAATGAAGCCCGGAGATGTATATAATCAAAAGTTATTGCGACAAAGAATGACTGAAGATGAAGATGCCATCTCAAGTTTATATATGGATAACGGTTATCTGTTCTTTAATATTGACCCTGTTGAAGTAAATGTTATAAACGACTCTATTGATTTGGAGATGCGAATAGTAGAAGGACCTCAAGCTCGTATAAACAGAGTTATAATAAAGGGAAATGACCGTTTGTATGAAGAGGTTGTACGTCGTGAATTGCGAACACGCCCCGGAGAGCTATTTAGTAAATCCGATTTAATGCGTTCGGCTCGCGAAATAGCACAGATGGGACATTTTAACCCTGAAACAATGGATATCCGTCCTGAACCGGACCCGGAAAGCGGAACGGTTGATATAATATATGGATTAGAGTCAAAAGCAAACGACCAGATTGAGTTCTCTTTGGGTTGGGGACAAACAGGAGTCATCGGAAAAATTAGTTTGAAATTTACCAACTTCTCGTTTAAAAACCTTTTCAATCCAAAATCATATAAAGGAATAATACCCCAAGGACAAGGACAGCAGTTTTCAATAAGTGCGCAAACAAATGCAAGATACTATCAATCATATAGTATTTCGTTCCTTGATCCATGGTTTGGAGGCAAGCGTCCGAACTCATTGAGTTTTTCTGCATATTATAGCCGTCAAACCGATGTAAGTTCAAACTATTATAATAATAACTATTACGATCCATACTCATACGGAGGATATTATAATGGCTATTACAATAATAGTTATAGTTATGGATACGCATATGACCCTGATAAATCGTTGCAACTTTTTGGAGTTTCATTAGGATTTGGTAAACGTTTGAATTGGCCTGATGACTATTTCCAATTTGTAGCAAGTATAAATTATCAGTTATATGTATTGAAGGATTGGCAATATATGTACTATATGCAAAATGGTAAATCACATAGCATTTCGTTGGGCTTGACACTATCGCGCAACTCTATGGATAACCCATTATATACACGCCGAGGATCAGAATTTATATTGTCATGTAACCTGACCCCACCATATTCATTATGGGAGAATGTTGATTATGCTACAGCATCAGACTCGGAAAAATATAAGTGGATAGAGTATCACAAATGGAAAATTAAAGGTCGTATATTCTTGCCTTTAACCAAATACGATTCAAAATACACCCTCGTGTTGATGGCTCGAGCTGAAGCAGGAATATTAGGCTCATATACAAAAAATAAAAAATCGCCATTTGAAACCTATTATATGGGAGGAGACGGAATGTCTGGCTATAGTAGCACATATGCAACTGAGACCATTGCATTGCGAGGATATGAGAATGGATCATTAACGCCATATGGTTACGATGGCTATGCATATACACGTTTTGGGTTGGAAATGCGTTGTCCCATTATGATGGAAGGCTCAACTACAATATATGCATTGGCATTTGTTGAGGGAGGTAATGCATGGACTGAAGTAAAAGATTTCAACCCCTTTAATTTGAAGAAATCTGCAGGAGTTGGAGTCAGGATATTCTTGCCTATGATAGGACTTATGGGAATTGATTGGGCATATGGATTTGATAAACCTTTCCCAACATATAATGAAGTTGGAGGAAGTCAAATACACTTTATAATAGGACAAGAATTTTAGTTTTTAAACCATAGAGAGTTTTTTCTGTCAAAAAGGTAGAAACAACTAAAAAACGGATATTATGAAAAAATTATCAATTATTTTAGGACTGCTTTTGGCAGTAGCGGCTATAGAGGTGAATGCACAAAAGTTTGCGCTTATTGATATGGAGTATATATTAAAAAATATACCGGCATATGAAATGGCTAACGAACAGTTGAAGCAAGTATCACAAAAGTGGGAGAAGGAGATAGAGCAACAAGCGGCCAAAGTTGAAACAATGTATAAAGATTATCAATCAAACTCAATATTCTATACAGACGAGCAAAAAAAATCAAAAGAGGAGGAGATATTGGCTGAGGATAAAAAAACACAAGAGTTAAAGCGTTCATATTTTGGACCTGAAGGAGAATTGTTTAAAAAACGAGAAGCTTTGATGAAACCTATTCAGGACGATATATACGAAGCTGTAAAAACGATATCAGACAATAAAGGATACCAGATGGTAATGGATAGAGCATCTGCAGCAAGTGTAATATATGCATCACCAAGAATTGATATAAGTAACGAAGTTTTGTCAAAGTTGGGATATTCAAAATAAATATCTAATTTTGCAATAACAATAAAAATGATTAACCTAAAAAACTAAAATTAATATGTTAAAGAAACTTTTAGTAGTGGCATTTATAGTATTGCCCTTATGTGTATCAGCACAAGAACTTAAATTTGGAACAGTAAATGCACAAGAAATTTTTCAAATGATGCCCGAAACAACAGCGGCATTAGGAGCATTACAAGAAAAAAATAAGAAGTATGAGGCTGAGTTAACAAAAATGGGAGAAGAGTTACAAAAAAAATATGCGGATTATATAAATCAACGCGATTCTCTTCCTGAAAACATTATAGCAGCACGTGAAGCAGAATTGGCAGACCTACAACAAAGAGCAGAAACTTTCAGACAAATGGCTGCTGACGATGTGCAAAAAGAGCAAGAAAAATTAATGGCACCAATAAATGAAAAATTGATGCAGGCTATTAATGAAGTAGGTACAGAAGGTAATTATGTTTACATCTTAGATGAAATGCAAATAAGATTTAAGGGATCTGTAACAGAAGATGTAACTCCAAAAGTTAAAGCAAAATTAGGAATACAATAAATATAAGTTAAACAATGAAATAAGAGGGTTATGAAAATAACTCTCTTGTTTCTTTTTTTTGATATTAAGGAATATGATTAAACGATTGATAATATTGGTATTTGTTGCTATACCTTTTTGCCTTTCAGCTCAAACAGAATTAAAATTTGCTACAGTAAATATGCAGGAAATATTTACTCTCATGCCCGAAACCATTGATGCAAATAAAAAAATATCTGATTTAGCAAAGGAGTATGAGGCAGAACAACAAAATATAAAGAACGAATTTGAGAAAAAATATTCGGCATATGTTGAATCTCGTGAGAATATGTCAGACAATATAAGAGTCAGAAGAGAGCAAGAGTTGCAATTAATATCTAAATCAATTGAAGATTTTATGAAAGTTGCTCAAAATGACATAAAGGAACAGCAACAATTATTATTAGAACCAATAAAGAAAAAACTCTTGGAGACAGTTCAATTGGTAGGCGCAGAAGGAGGTTATGCATTTGTAATAGACGAGCGCAATATGCTATATAAAGGATGTGCTTTTGAAGATATTACCCCTATGGTAAAATTAAAATTAGGAATTGAGTAGAAAGTATAATATAATTGTTAAATAAGAAATAATTAAATTAAAATATGAGAATTAAGTTAAAATGATAATTTAAATTCTCATATTTTTTATATTTTTACAAAACTAAAATAAAGGATATGCAGAGAGGAGCAATAGCAATATTTGATTCAGGTTTTGGTGGATTAACCATATTGAAGGAGATAGAAAAACTCATGCCGGAATATGATTATATCTATCTTGGTGATAATGCGCGTACACCCTATGGAACACGCTCTTTTGAGACAGTTTATGATTTTACATTACAGGCAGTTAAACATATGTTTAAAATGGGTGCTCCTCTTGTGATATTGGCATGTAATACAGCCTCTGCAAAAGCATTGCGTTCAATACAAGTTAGAGATTTACCTCAAATTGATGCCACCCGAAGAGTATTAGGTGTTATACGACCAACAGTTGAAGTAATAGGCTCTTTAACAAAAACCGGTAAGGTCGGAGTATTAGGCACAACAGGAACAATACAATCTCAAACCTATCCGTTGGAGATAAAAAAACTCTATCCCGAAGTTGAAGTATATGGTCAAGAGTGTCCTATGTTTGTACCTTTAGTAGAAAATTCAGAGTATGATGCACCCGGAGCGGACTATTTTGTAAAAAAGTATATTGATGCATTAATGTCTCAGTCTCCAGATATAGACACTGTGATATTGGGCTGTACACATTATCCTATACTTGAAAACAAAATACGTGCAGCACTTCCTGAGGGAATTAATTTAATATTACAAGGAGAGTTAGTTGCGGCAAGCTTAAAGGACTACTTGCAGCGACACCCTGAAATGGAGCAACGATGCACAAAAGGAGGAGAGAGATTATATCTAACAACAGACTCTGTTGAGAAATTTGAAAATACGGCAAAAATATTTATGCCAAATAGGGTAAAAGCAAATAAAATACAGATAGAATAAAGGAAATAAACATTAAATAAAATCAGTAATAATGAAATTAAGTAGTTGTTTTAATATGGCAATAGCATTTGTAATTATGCTTATGGTCATTTCATGTAAAGAAGAAAATAAACCTCAAACACCGCCAGAATATGCGATAACTATAATAAAGGAAGATAGTGTCGTTGTTAAGAACTCTTTTCCTGCAACAATTTCAGGATATTCTGATGCAGAGATAAGAAGTAATGTTTCTGGCTTTATCATAAAAATTCATGTAAGTGAAGGAGATATGGTAAAGAAAGGAGATATATTGTTTGAAATAGATCATGATGTTTATAAAGCAGAGTATAATACAGCGTTGGCATCATTACATATAGCAGAGGCAAATGTAGAAACCGCAAAATTAACAGCTGATAATAAAGCAAACCTTGCACAAAAAGGGATAATAAGTGAATATGAAAGAAAATTGGCGGAGAACACATATGCTCAAGCAGTAGCTAAATTAGAACAGGCTCAAGCAATGTTGGAGAATGCCAGAACAAATTTGGAATATACTTATATTAAGAGCCCGTCAAGTGGAGTAATCGGAAATATTCCGGTAAGCCTTGGTAATCTTGTGGGTCCTACAACCCAGGACCCTTTGACAATTGTGTCGCAGATAAATGAGATGTATGCCAACTTCTCTATAGACGAAAAGTTTATGCTTTTCTACACAGAAAAAGGCGGAGTTAATGATATTCTAAAATATATGCCCCAAGTAGAGCTAAAACTTGCAACCGGAGCAATTTATGAGGAGAAAGGAGTAATAGAAACAATAAGTGGAGTTATGGATACAAAAACCGGTTCTGCAAAAATGAGTGCACGATTTAAAAATGCCAAACAACTTTTACGTAGCGGAAACACAGGAGCTGTCCTAATCCCTAAAAATATATCAAATGCATTACTTGTTCCTCAAACAGCCACATACGAACTACAAGACAAAAAGTTTGTATATGTCCTAAACGATAGTAATGAAACCGTAACACGTCAGATAGAGGTTGAACCATTGACATTCAATCAAAACTACATTGTAACAAATGGTCTAAAGGTAGGCGAACGTGTAGTTATAGAAGGAGTTGGAACATCTGTAAAGAACGGTATGAAGATAACTCCTATAACAAAAGAACAATCAGAAGTAAAATTGCAAAAAGCAACTATGAAAGAGAACAAATAGGAGAGAAACTTCCGTAAAAACAGTTAAGATTCACACAGTTAAAATAATCACATGAAATTAGATACGTTTATACATCGTCCTGTACTCTCAACCGTAATATCCATACTAATAGTTATACTTGGAGTTATTGGACTTTTTTCGTTACCAATTTTGCAATACCCCGATATTGCCCCTCCGACAGTTGAGGTAAAGGCTTCGTATCAAGGAGCAAATGCACAAACAGTGGTAAACAGTGTTATTGCTCCACTTGAAGAGGAGATAAACGGAGTTGAGGATATGACCTATATGACCTCTACCGCCACCAATACAGGAGATGCCACTATAACAGTTTATTTCAAACCGGGTTGCGACCCTGACATGGCTGCTGTCAATGTACAAAATAGAGTTTCAAAGGCACAAGGATATTTGCCATCAGAAGTTACCAAATCGGGAGTAACAACAAGTAAGAAACAATCAAGTATGTTGTTGGCATTTACTGTATATAGCGAAGATGACAACTATGACCAAAACTTTATATATAACTATCTTAAAATTAATATCATTCCTCAGATAAAACGTGTAAACGGAGTAGGAGATGCCTTTGTGTTGGGAGCCGAATATTCAATGCGAATATGGTTAAAACCCGATATAATGGCACAATATGGTTTAATGCCTCAAGATGTTGTAGCTGTTTTGAACGAGCAGAATATTGAAGCAGCACCCGGACAGCTCGGAGAAAATGCCCAAAACATATCGTTCCAATATATGCTTAAATATAAGGGCAGATTGCAAACACCTGAAGAGTTCGGAGATATTGTAGTAAGAGCCAATAGCAATGGAGAGATATTGTATCTTAAAACAATAGCCGATATAGAACTCGGCTCGTTAAGTTATGCTTTAGACACACGTTCAAACGGGCACGAAGGAATAACAACAATGATATATCAGAGTGCAGGATCAAATGCAACACAACTTATAAATGAGATAACTGCACTATTAGATAGAGAATCAGAAAGTTTTCCTCCGGGAATGGTATATGATATATTACTCAATACAAATGATTTCTTGTTTGCATCAATCCATGAGGTAATCAAAACGTTGATAGAGGCATTCATATTAGTGTTTATCGTAGTATATATCTTCTTGCAAGATTTCCGTTCAACACTAATCCCAGCCATAGCCATACCTGTTGCATTAATAGGAACATTCTTTGTATTGAAAATCATAGGATTTAGTATAAACCTTCTTACATTATGTGCATTAGTTCTTGCCATAGCCATAGTTGTAGATGATGCCATAGTAGTGGTGGAGGCTGTACATGCAAAATTAGAAGGAGGAGCCAAAAATGCGAAGGAGGCATCGCTCGAAGCAATGAATGAGATTTCTGGAGCCTTAATATCAATAACATTAGTTATGATGGCAGTATTTATTCCTGTAAGTTTTATGTCGGGAATAACCGGAACATTCTATAAACAATTCGGATTAACAATGGCAATATCCATTGCATTTTCGGCAATTAATGCATTAACACTTTCACCTGCACTTTGTGCTATGTTCTTAAAACCTCATACAGAGCATACCGAAGAGAAGAAAAGTTTGATAAAACGTTTTCATATAGCATTCAATACTGCCTATGATGCAACTTTGAAAAAATATCAGAAGGGAGTAGAATTTTTTGTAAAACGTAAAGTCATAGCATTTGGCTCTGTTGTGGCAGGTTGTGTGTTGCTATTCTATTTAATGGCAGTTACCCCAACAGGATTAGTTCCAAATGAAGATACAGGAACAATATTCGTAACATTGGATATGCCTCCCGGAACATCTTTGGATAAAACCAAGGAGAGCATGAGTAAGATACAAAAACTAATTGAGAGCAACCCTGCAATAAGAACCTATACTGCAATATCAGGATTTAGTATTTTGAGTTCAGCACAAGGAAGTTCGTACGGTTCATTCATCTGTAAACTACATGATTGGGAGGAGCGGGACAAAACTCAGAGTGCAGATGCCATAAATGCTACAATTGCGGCACAAGCAAGAGAACTTGTTAAAGACGGACGAGTAATGACATTTTCAATGCCAATGATAACAGGATATAGTATATCAAATGGATTTGAATTTAACCTTCAAGATAAAACAGGCGGAACAATAGAGTCCTTTTATGCAGTATCACAAGATTTCTTATCAAAACTTAGTGAACGACCTGAGATTGCAGCAGCCCAAACAAGTTTTAATCCCACATATCCTCAATACATAGTTGAGGTAGATGCAGCAAAATGTAAGCAAGCAGGATTGGCTCCATCAGACGTATTAAGCGCCTTACAAGGATATTTAGGAGGTTTGTATGCATCAAACTTCAATCGTTTTGGAAAGTTATATAGAGTTATGATTCAGGCTCGTCCCGAATTGAGAGTAGACAAAGAGTCTTTGAATAGCATAAAAATTAAGAATGGCGGAGAGATGACTCCAATAACTCAATTTATGGATCTTAAACGAGTATATGGCCCTGACAATATCAAACGATTTAACCTGTTTACCTCTATCCTTGTAAACGGAAGTCCCGCACCAGGTTATAGCTCGGGAGAGGCTATAAAGGCAATAGAAGAGACAGCAGCAGAATATCTTCCAACAGGATATGGCTTTGAGTACTCTGGTATGACTCGCGAAGAGCAAAGCTCAAGCGGAGGATTGGGAATGATATTGATGATATGTATTCTCTTTGTATATCTATTGTTAAGTGCGCAATACGAAAGTTATATACTACCCTTAGTGGTTATATTATCAATACCGTTTGGTTTAGCAGGAACATTCATATTTGCCATTATGATGGGAATAGACAACAACATATACCTGCAAATAGCATTGATAATGTTGATAGGACTTTTGGCAAAGAATTCAATACTAATAACAGAGTTTGCACTTGAACGTCGCAAGAGTGGAATGTCTATAACCGAGGCGGCAATTGATGCTGCATCAGCACGTCTTCGTCCTATATTGATGACATCTTTGGCGATGATTATAGGATTGCTTCCAATGATGTTTGCATCGGGAGTAGGAGCTAATGGAAATAGTGCCCTCGGTTCGGGAGCCATAGGCGGAATGCTTATAGGTATGGTATGTCAGGTATTGGTTGTTCCCGCCTTGTTTATAGTCTTTGAAAAATTACAAGAGAAGTTCAAACCAATAGAGTTTGAAATAAATAAGGCTCAGGAGGTAAAACAGATATAAAAAGTGATATGAAAAAGATAATATATATAGCAATAAGTGCACTACTATTAAATAGTTGCCATATTTATAAATCATACGACCGTCCAACAGATATATCGGTTCCAAATGCCTATCGTATGCCAAACGGAGTAGATGCTTTGGTGTCAACAGAGAGTTTGGGAAATTTGGCGTGGACAGATATATACACCGATAACAAGTTACAGGATTTGATAAACCATGGTTTGGCAAATAACACAGATTTGTTGATAGCAATAGAGAAGGTAAACGAGGCAAAGGCAGCATTAACTACCGCTAAATTATCATTTTTGCCATTGCTATCACTCAATCCGCAAGGAGGGGTAAGCAGTTATGACGGAAGTTCCGCATCATGGACATATGATGCCTCGGCAAGCGCAAGTTGGGAAATAGATATATTTGGCTCACTATTAAATGCAAAGCGTAAAGCAAAGGTGGCAATGATGCAAAACAAAGAGTACCAACAAGCAGTTCGTACACAACTAATAGCAACAATAGCCGATTATTATTTTACACTTACAGCATTAGACCGTCAATTACAAATATATACAATAACAGAAAAGAGTTGGGCGGAGAGTGTCGAAACTATAAAGGCTATGAAAGAGGGAGGCATGACAAACGAAGCAGCAGTAGCCCAATATGAGGCATATCATGCCTCAATAGTTGCAGCCATACCCGATGTAAAAGCAGAAATAACAAAGCAAGAGAATGCACTTGCTACACTTATAGGAGATTTTCCAAGAGCCATTGAGCGTAACTCAATCGATTTGCAAAAGACAGACATTCCACTTGAAGTAGGAATACCAATTCAACTATTGTCAAATCGTCCAGATGTAAAAAATGCAGAGTATCAACTTGCAAGCATGTATTACAATACCAACATAGCGCGTAGTGCATTCTATCCTCAAATAAAGATAGGAGGAAGTGCTGGGTGGACAAATTCAGCAGGAAGTGTAATAACTAACCCCGGAGGATTATTACTTTCGGCTTTGGGTTCTATAACACAACCTCTGTTTTACCGAGGATCTAACATTGCAAAACTAAAAATAGCAAAGGCTCAAGAAGAAGAAGCAAAATTGAACTTCAAACAGGCGATATTAGATGCAGGACGTGAGGTAAGCAATGCATTGGCAGTATATGATGCCGAGTTAAAAAAGGAGAGTAGTCGTGAATTGCAAATAACAAAATTGTCCAATGCTGTTGAATATACCAAGGAGTTGTTAACATTAGGCTCTTCAACATATTTAGAGGTATTGGATGCGCAACAATCACTATTGTCGGCACAACTAACAAAAACAGAAGACCAACTAAAAAAACTCAATGCCATAACATCTCTTTATCATGCTCTTGGAGGAGGCAGAGAGATAGAAATAGAAATGAAAGAGTAACACATATATAAAACCATTATAAAAGAGGGCGTTTTGAAAAAAAATCAAACGTCCTTTAATTTTTGTTTGATAAATCATTGTCTTTATGTAATTTTGCATAAATAGGAATAATAAATATTATTTTATAAAACATAATATATTATGAGCAAAGGTAAAATATTGGTAACAGGAGGAGCCGGATATATAGGCTCTCATACCACAGTTGAGTTGCAAAATGCAGGTTACGATGTTGTAATAGTAGATAATCTATCAAACTCAAATGCCGACATGATAAACGGTATTGAGCGCATAACAGGCACACGTCCCGCATTCTATCAGGTTGATTGCAATGACAAAGAGGCAATGAAAGATGTATTTGCCAAAGAGAGTGGAATAAAAGGAATAATTCACTTTGCGGCAAGTAAGGCAGTAGGAGAGAGTGTACAAAAACCATTGATGTACTATCGCAATAACTTAGATTCTCTAATGACTCTTATGGAGCTTATGCCCGAAAATGGAGTAGAAGGTATAGTATTCTCTTCATCATGTACAGTTTACGGGCAACCTGATATTTTACCAGTTGATGAAACTGCACCAATTAAGCCTGCGCTATCACCTTACGGAAATACAAAACAGATTAACGAAGAGATAATTCGTGATGCAATATATTCAGGAGTTCCATATAAAGCAATTATCTTACGTTACTTTAATCCTATAGGAGCACACCCAACAGCAGAGATTGGAGAGTTACCCAATGGAGTACCTCAAAACCTTGTACCATTTGTAACACAAACAGCAATGGGCATACGCAAGGAGTTAAGCGTATTTGGAGATGACTATGACACACCCGACGGATCTTGTATTCGCGACTATATAAACGTAGTTGACCTTGCAAAAGCTCACGTTATAGCAGTTGACAGAATGTTGACAAACAAATCGGAAGAAAAAGTTGAGATATTCAACCTTGGTACCGGACGTGGAGTATCAGTTCTTGAACTTATCAATGCATTTGAAGCTGCAACAGGAGTTAAACTTAACTATAAGATAGTAGGTCGTCGCGAAGGAGATATTGAAAAAGTTTGGGCTAATCCCGATCGTGCAAACAATGTACTTGGTTGGGTAGCAAAAGAGAACTTAGAAGATACACTTGCTTCGGCATGGAAGTGGCAAGAGAAACTTCGTCGCGATGGAATAATGTAATATTAACAATTACAGCCAACAAAAAAATAAGTCCCGAGTTAAATAGAACTCGGGACTTATTTTTTATTGAAACTTTATATCTTAAATTGAATTTGTCATTTCAATCTCAAGCGTACCACCTGCCATAATCTCAGAATAGTTTATAAATGGAGTAGTTAGCTCGTCACCATTAAGTTTGGCGCTCTTAATATATTTATTGGCGCGAGAGTTATTAATTGTTTTAATAACAAATGTTTTGCCCTCAGGCAATTTTATTGTAGCCTCATCAAAGATTGGACGACCAATTGAAAATATGGGGTTTCCGGGAGCAACCTGATAAATACCCATACTATTTAATATATACCAAGCCGACATCTGTCCACAATCCTCATTTCCTGCAATACCATCGGGATCTAAGCGATATTGAGAATAAATTATACTATCCAGCATAGCTTGAGTTTTGTGAGGTTCGCCAACATAGTTGTATAGGTGTGCTATATGATGACTTGGCTCATTTCCGTGAGCATACAATCCAATCAAACCTGTAATATCAGCCGAAACGTCCTCTCCTTGTATTCCGTTGGGATTAAAGAATAGAGAGTCTAATTGAGTAACAAATTGCTCTTTTCCGCCCATCAAATCAACCAATCCCTCAACATCGTGGGGCACAAACCAAGTCCATTGCCAAGCAATACCTTCGCAGTAGTCATCGTCGCGGTGTTTTGAAGCGTATGGGTTAAATGGAGTGCGCCAATTACCCTTTGAGTCTTTACCGCGCATCATTTTTGTTGATGCATCAAAATAGTTCTTATAAAATTTACCTTTTTCTGCAAACTCAGTAGCATACTCTTTTTTACCAAGAGCATCAGCAAAAACCGAGATACACCAATCGTCATAAGCATATTCAAGAGCTTTGGCAACTGATTCGCCCTCTTTATCGCAAGGAACATATCCTAAAGCATCTTTGTATATTTTTGAGGCAGGTTGAATATAAGGGATAAATGCTCTCGGAACAATTATATTTGCAGTATCGCCATTTGACGATTTAAGACAACCGTCAAAAGCCGCTTCAATATCAAAGTTACGAACACCCTTCATGTAGGCATCAGTTATTACCGAAACAGCATTATAACCAATCATAGTTCCTGTATAGTTTGATGCTAACTCCCACATGGGAAGCAAACCGCCCTCTTTATATTTTTCAACCAAAGTGTTTACAAAATCTGCATTGCGGTCAGGGTCAATAATTGTCATCATTGGGTGATAAGCCCTGAAAGTATCCCAGAGTGAGAATATTGTGTACATCGGTCGCTCTGAAGAGCGAGTAATGTGGTCCATTCCCAAGTAGCGACCATCAACATCTGAAGCCAAGTTGGGGCATAACGATGTGCGGTACATTGCAGTGTAGAAAATCTCTTTATCTGTTTGGTTAGCTGTTTCTACATCAACTCTGCTTAACACTTTGTTCCACTCATTTCGAGTTGCTTTACGAGTTGCATCAAAGTCAAAGTTCGGAATCTCTGCCAATAAGTTCTTTTTAGCACCTTCTGTATCAACAAACGATAGAGCAATCTTTAAGAACAGAGGAGTATTTTTTTTAGTTTTGAAGTTAAGCAAAGCTTTAAGGCGAGGTTTCTCAACACCCTCTCTAGTAACAGTATCTTTAATTATTGTATATGTAAATGGTTGCGATGTCTCGGCATAGAAGTTTATAGCCTGTTCCCATGCCCAACCTTTAGTCTGTTTGCTACCGCAAATAGCGTTGTTCCCAAACACTTGAAGGTCGAGAATATCGTTACGTTGATCACCAAATACTGATAGACTGTAGTCCATATCCAAAAGGATAGTTGCGCTATCTGTTTCGGGGAATGTAAAACGATAAATAGCAGCACGTTGAGTAGCAGTAAGTTCGGTTAAAATATTGTGTTTCTCCAATACTACCGAGTAGTATCCGGGTTCAGCCTTTTCGTTATCATGTGAGAATTTTGAACAATAGGGCATCTCTTGTGATTTTTCGCCCTCTTTATCCAACTTCTCAGGAGTACCAATCATAGGCATTAAAAGAATATCTCCATAATCTCCGCAACCTGTACCGCTTAGATGGTTGTGAGAAAAACCGTTTATGGTAGTATCTGTGTAGTGATAACCGGCGCAAGCGTCCCATTGATACATACGAGTATCTGGGCTTGCCTGTATCATAGGATATGGGGCGACAGCTCCGGGATAAACATGTCCGTGTCCTCCAGTACCAACAAACGGATTAACATACGACGTATAATCAACTTTTTTATCTGAACAGGCTGCCAATATAAATAGGGCAGGCAGAATTAACTTTAGTAATTTCATAACTATATCTATTATTTTACTGTTTTACCTGATATTACGGGAGCAATAATATAAGAAAACTCCTCAACTTGTCCGTCGGGGTAACACAAATATTGAGGTTCAGGCCAACCGCCCCAGCTGTTATTACCGCCAATACCCATCATCTTATAATCAACACAGCACTCAACCAAATCGCGAGGAGTAATGTCGTTGATATGTTTATAGTTAATAGTCTTCTTAGCAGGGTCAAGCGAACCTGTATCACCACCTCTGTCACCTGCTTCAAAATCTTCAATGGTATTTTTAAGAGCAGAGAATTGTATCAAATCTTTCTCGGCAGTAACCATTATACCATTACCCTTGTCATTAGTTAAAGTAAAGTAGCGAACATCGCTGCGGTGTCCGTTCTCTTGCGGACGAATATATGCAGTGTACATTTCATCGGCAGTAGTTTTATAGCAACCAACAAACGATGCCGTTTTGCGATCGGGGTAGTTCTCCCATTCACCGCGTCCATAGTACAAAACATTGTCAAACTCTCCGTTCAATTGCATTCTTATACCGGCGCGAGGCATCATAGGCATATTATTTTCAGATATAGTTTTTACGTTCATTGCAACATAACCGGAGGGGTATATATTATAAACAATATCTTGAGCTACGCTATCAACCATAGCTTGGCTGAACGATACTTTAACCATTCCGTTTTGCTCATCAACTTTAAAATTGTCAGCTTTGCGAGTAGCATTTGAAGCCGCTTGCCATACACGAGCGCGAAGTTGAAGTTTCATGCCATAATCATTATCAGTAGGAGCGCGCCAGTAGTTGGGGCGAGGTCCATAACCATCTTTAATCAACTCATCGCCACAAACCTTATAAGAAGTTATAATACCAGATGCATTGTCAATAGCCATTGAGAATTTATCTCCCTCAATAGTAGTAGAACCATTATTATCGGCAACTTTCAAAACAGCACCTTTAGTAGGAATAACAACTTGAGCTTTACCATCTGTCAATTCAAATTGCTCACGAGCCAAAACATAGCCTGCAGGCACTAAACAAGTAGCCTCTTTTTGAGCAGCTTCAACATTAACAAAATACTCTGCACCTTTAGCAAATTTGGGAAGTTTTATAGTAACGGTATCAGTAGCCTGAGGAGCAGTATTCAAAACGAATGAGCCTTTTTTCACAACTTTACCATTTGAAACAACCTCATATTTGAATGTGAAGCCTGAAAGATCAATGAAATAGTTGCCGTTTTTAACCACAATTTTAGGGCTGTTTTTATCAGACATTGAGAATTTAATATTCTGATAAACCTTTTTCATCTCTTCGCTATGAGGTTTAGTAGTACGGTCGGGGAAGATAATACCATTAATTAGGAAGTTATCGTCCGAAGGAGTACCTTTTGGTCCATAATCGCCACCATATGCCCAATATTTACGTCCATTCTCGTCGGTCTCGGCAAAACCTTGGTCAACCCAGTCCCAGATACAACCACCTTGCAGAATATCATGTTTCTCAATAATATCCCAATACTCTTTAAAGTTTCCAAGGCTGTTACCCATTGCGTGAGCATACTCACACATAATCATAGGACGGTCAGCCGATGGGTCATTTGCATATTTCAACAAATCGGCAGGAGTTGAGTACATGGGACAGAAAATATCGGTGTTCCACTCCATATCGGCACGCTCATATTGTATAGGGCGAGTTGGATCAAGTTTTTTCATCTCAACATATGCCTGATAGAAGCAATATCCGTTTCCTGTCTCATTTCCGGGCGACCATATAATTACAGAAGGGTGGTTTTTATCACGTTTAACCATTTCAATATTACGCCCCACAATAGCATCGCAATATTCAGGATTGTTACCGGTACAATCGCGTAAGTTATAGTACATACCATGCGATTCCACATTAGCTTCGTCAATTACGTAAAAACCGAATTTGTCGCACAAACGATAGAATAATTCGTTTTGAGGGTAGTGCGAAGTACGTATAGTATTTACGTTATAGCGTTTCATCAACTCAAAGTCCTTAATCATAAGGGCAGTGTCAATATAGTGTCCTGTAAACTCGTTATGCTCGTGAATATTGACACCCTTTACCAATATAGGTTGACCATTTACAAGAAGTTGTTTGTTCTTTATTTCCACAGTACGGAAACCAATCTTCTCAGAAATAATTTCAGTATCATTATCTGAGACAACCTTGATAACAAGAGTGTATAGGTTTGGAATCTCTGCCGACCAAGGTTTAACATTGTCAATTGTAGCTGTAAAATCAACTTTTGAGTTATCAGTAACTTTTACAGGCGACATTCCACTCTTTACTACAGCGCCGTTTGCGTCAGAAAGTTTATATGAAACCTTAACATTTTTCTCTTTCTCTGAGTGGTTTTTAAGATCAATGCTTAAGTTAAACTCACCTTTTGAGTAACTCTCTTTATCCAGTAAAGAAGTTACGGTAAAATCTTTTATGCGAAGTTTAGGTTGAGAGTATATATACACATCGCGTTCAATACCCGATATACGCCAAAAATCTTGACCCTCAAGATACGAACCATCGTTCCAACGGAACACTCGCATTGTCAATTGGTTTTTAGTTCCCATTTTAACAAATCGTGTAATATCGTATCGAGCAGGAAGTTTACTATCCTTGCTCATTCCTATCTCAACACCGTTGATGTATAGGTATGCTGCCGATTTAACACCATCAAACGAAATATATATTTGGCGGCCTTCCCACTCGTCAGGAACAGTAAATGTAGTGCGGTATATACCTGTTGGGTTAAAAGTTTCAGGGACAATAGGAGGATTAGGAGCTTGCATATATGGCTCATATCCGCGCGAAACGAACTCCCAACCAACGTTTACGTAAACAGGAATACCAAAACCTTGGCGTTCCCAGTTCCCGGGTACGGTAATATCGCTCCATTCCGAATCGTCTAACACAGGCGATTTAAAATCTGAAGGGACATTGTATGGATTCTCGGTATAGAAGAATTTCCAAATTCCGTTTAACGATTTGTAATAAGGCGACTCTTTGTAAATACCTCTTACAGCTTGTTCCTCACTTATAAAAGGTAAAAATGAAGCGCGAGCCTCCTCTGTGTTTTTCGATAGTAGTTTAGGATTAGTAATCTCCTTGTAAAAATCTTTTGCCGATACCGACAAACCAAACATAGCACTTGCCACAACAAAAATGGCAATAAACGCATAACGATTAAATTTCATAAGGCATCTATAATTTTTATATATTATTTATTTCATTAATAATTAGCGTGTTGCAATGCACAATACACCACAATACAAAGTTAATATAAATTACCTTAAATTGCAAACTTAAATTTAAAGCTGTTACGTATATACTTTTTTGAACAGAATAAGAGCTTTTGGTTTAAGAGGTTGTTTAAAATTTTATTAAAAAAACATTCCAAAGTAATTCTTACAATAATCTCGAAATAAAATTTAAACAACTTCTAATAAAGAGCAGATAAATTACATATAGGAGATAATAAAAAAGCCCCAAATTTGGGGCTAATATTATTTAAAATTAAAGATTTTAATATATTAGGAATTTCTAATTTTTTCAATCCTAATTCCTAATTGAAGTAAGTATCTGATTTGCCGAGTCAGAAGTTTTAACCTTTTCAATAACTCTTTCAATAGTTGCGTTATCGGCATCAATAATAAAAGTTTGTCGCAGAGTTCCCATATAGGTACGCCCGTATAGTTTCTTCTCTGCCCATACTCCAAACAATTGTTGCAGGCTGGTATCAGTATCAGCAATCAGTCTAAAAGGCAAAGAGTGTTTTGCAATAAAACCCTGATGCGACTTTGCGCTATCTTTGCTTACACCAATAATTTCATACCCTGCAGCTTGAAGTTGTTCGTAACCATCTCGCAAACTGCAAGCCTCAGCGGTACAACCGGAGGTGTTATCCTTAGGGTAAAAGTATAGGGCAATCTTTTTGCCTGCGTATTGGCTTAGCCTTACCTCTTTACCCTCTTGGTCTAAACCTAAAAGGTCTGCAACCTTATCTCCAACATTCATTATTATAGCTCCAAATCAACGTTAAATAGTTCATGCCAAGGTAAACCTTGCTCGTTAAGTTCTTTCATAAATGGGTCCGGGTTGAAGTCTTCAACATTCCAAACACCCGGTTTGCGCCATTCGCCTTTCAAGAACATCTTAGCACCAATCATAGCAGGAACACCAGTAGTGTAGCTTACACCTTGAGCGCCTGTTTCGCGGTAAGCAGCTTCGTGGCTGCAGTTATTATAAACATAATAGGTAATCTCTTTGCCCTCTTTGTCAATACCCTTAATACGGCAACCGATAGATGTTTGGCCTGTATAGTTCTCACCAAGGTCTCCGGGGTTAGGTAATACCGCTTTCAAAAATTGAATAGGAACAATCTCAACACCATTATACATAATAGGTTTAATGCTGTCCATACCAATATTTTGTATAACGCGCAAGTGAGTAAGATACTCTTGTCCAAATGTCATCCAAAAACGAGCACGTTTAATTGTAGGGAAGTTCTTAACCAAACTCTCCAACTCCTCGTGATACATTAAATACGATTCACGTGGACCAACTTCAGGATAGTTCAATGGTTTGTGAACCGATAGCGGGTCAGTCTCTTTCCACTCGCCGTTTTCGTAAAATTTACCACGTTGAGTAATCTCACGAATGTTTATCTCGGGGTTAAAGTTAGTGGCAAAAGCCTTGTGGTGGTCGCCGGCGTTACAATCAACAATATCAAGATATTGAATTTCGCTGAAGTGGTGTTTGGCAGCGTATGCAGTATAAACGCCTGTTACACCCGGGTCAAAACCACAACCCAAAATAGCAGTTAAACCTGCATCTTCAAAGCGTTGTTTATAAGCCCATTGCCAGCTATATTGATATTTGGCCTCGTCAAGAGGTTCGTAATTGGCAGTATCCAAGTAGCTTACGCCATACTCCAAACAAGCGTCCATAATAGTAAGGTCTTGATATGGAAGTGCCAAGTTGACAACCAATTCAGGTTTGAACTCTTTAAAAAGAGCCACCAATTCTGCAACATTATCAGCATCAACCTGAGCTGTCTGAATTTTAATGTTTTTAATATCGGCAGCTATCTTATCGCATTTGCTTTTGGTGCGGCTCGCCAACATAATATCGGTAAACACATCGGCATTCATTGCCATTTTTTTTACAGCAACGGTGCTGACACCGCCTGCTCCAATAACTAATACTCTTGCCATTGCAATCTCTGTTTAAATATGTTTAGGTTAATAATAGTTGCAAATATAGCACTAAAAAAACAAAAAACGAGAAAATCTTATAATAACTCACATTTTTATAAATAAATTATGTTACTTTTGTATTGAATTAATTAATTGTAGTAAATTATGAGCGAGAATATTGAAGACTCTAAAGAGAATAAGAAAGAAGATTCATTAGATTTAAAAAAATATATAAAACAACTTTGGCCATATCGGGAAAAACTTATAAAAATAAGTTGTATAATATTTGTATTGGCAGTTTTAATCTCTTTTTTAATACCCAAGGAATACACAGTAACAGTTACCTTAGCTCCCGAGGCAGGACAAAATGGAGAGGGAATGTTGTCAGGAGTAGCCTCAATGCTTGGAGTAGGAGGTTTTAATGTAGGTGAAGATGCTGATGCTCTGACAGCACAACTCTATCCAAATATAGTTGCTTCAACACCATTCTTGGTTGATATGCTTGATACTCGAGTAAGAACAGCCAACGGAAAGATGGATACAACACTTCAAGCCTATATAATAAGTCAATTTACATTTCTTCAAAAAGTAAAAGGCTTGCCATACAGAGCCAAAAAAATGGTAACAGATATGTTTAAGGATCCTATCGTTTTAGGGGAAGGAGGTAAAACAACATATTTGACTGAGGAAAAAAACGGGCTTGTCTCTATTTTGAGAGAGTCTTTTGAGGTGGCAGTTGATAAAAAAACGAGTGTCTCAACAATAATGGTAACTTTTAATGATCAGATGGTAACAGCAATGGTCGCTGATACTTTAATAGAAAAATTACAGGAGAAGATTACCGAATACCGATTGGCAAAAGCTGTTGATGATTGTCGCTATTGGGAGGAGATATATAAAGAGAGTAAGGAGGACTATTTTAATAAACAAAACGAGTATGCCCGATATGTAGATGCCAATAAAAATATAGTGTTACAGAGTGTAAAGGCTGAAGAAGAACGTTTGGAGAACGAGGCTCTTTTGGCATATCAAATATATAGTAATGTGGCAACTCAACTACAAATGGCAAGAGCAAAGATACAAGAGGCAAAACCCGCTTTTGTAGTAGTGCAACCATCAATTTTCCCATACGAAGCATCAGGGACAAGTAAAACAACAACAGTGTTAGTTTTAACTTTCTTGGGAGTTGCTCTCATAATAGCATGGTATCTCTTTGGAAAGGAGTTTTGGGTAGTTGTAAAAAACAAATATAAAGAGTTTAAAAACAGTACAAAAGAGTCTAATTTAACTAATTAATAGGATATGAAAAATAGAGAAAGTTAACTTTCTCTATTTTTTTTGTATAAATAATTTTTCACAATTACAATAAATATGGTATTTGTTCCGTTAACCTTAGAAAGGTTAACATTTTTTTTTGAATAGAGGATTATGTTTATATTTCTGTTGTTAGCTCTATGGTGGTTTAAGAAAGGAAAAAAAGAGTTATCTCTTATTACCTTTTTTTTCTTCATTACAGGAGGCTTTCAACTAATCCCCGATGAGGCTTTTGCTTGGCCTGTTTCAATAAAACCAACCGATTATGCAATACTCTATCTATTTGGAGTTATAGCAATGGAGTATTTATCTGGCAAACGAAAAGAACTTATTGAAGTATTACCTAAATTTACTCTGATATTTCTCTCATTTATTGCTTTTGCAGCGGGAGTAAGCATTTTTATACACCATATTCCAATTGTAGAGGTTGTAAAAAATACACGAGAGTACTTTTTGTTATTAACACCAATACTCTTTTATACACTCTCAAAAGAAGAACTACAAAACGTAGTAAAATTTCTTTTTAAAATAACTCTTTTTTTGAGCATTCTTTACTCTTTGCAACCTATGTTGGATATGCCTATATTACAGGGCTATTATACTGAGGGAAAAACAGCCCTCTTTGGAATGTTCAAAATAGCACGCTTTTATAATACGCCAATATATCATAACTTTTTCTTCTTATTCGCTTTATATAATCCAGAATTTACAAAAAAACAGAAATTAGTATATTTCTCAATATTGGTATTGCCAATATTTTTGTGTATGCACAGAAGTTTATTATTGGCATTTATAATGGTTCTCCTTTATAATCATTTTAGAGAAAAAATAAAAAAGATATATCCTATTCTAATTGTGATATTTGTTGCATTAATACCTTTCTTAGGAACAATACAAGGTAATCTCCTTGATACCCAAATAGCACAGGATATTATTGGCTCAGTTGATATTGAACCGGAAGATTTTGTCCCGGGAGAGTTGGGCGAGGCAACATTTACATTTAGAGTATTACATTTTTTAGAGCGTCTATATTATGCGTCTGAAGATTGGATTACAATGCTCTTTGGCTTGGGATTTATGTCTGAAGGCTCTGATTATACAATGAACAGCTTTGATTTTATAGTTGGGCTTGAAAATGATGATACGGGCTTTGTAAATCAAGTGGATACATCAGATATTGCGTGGTCAATATTTGTAATACGTTTTGGAGTAATAGGGACAGTGATATATTTAATATACTACTTTTTGTTAATGCGATTTTTTAATAAGAGATACAATAATCCTATTGCAAAATCAATATTTTTAGCAATGTGTCTATTCTTGATATTAACATTTACTGGAGTAAGAATATTGGATATGCCAACAATAACTTTTATTTTATTAGTCTATGTCTTGTCGCAAAAGAATGAAATAGATAAGAAAGTTTTAAATAATTAGTGTATATAATACGAATAAGTGTATATATAAAAATCAATAATTGGTATAATTAAGTTTGTGGTGGCAATAATAATTTTATTATAATAGAAGAATATGGGAAAAGAGGATATATTGGTAACCATTGTAACTCCCTCATATAATCAAGGACAATTTATTGAGGATACAATAACAAGTGTACTTAATCAAACATATAAGAATATACAATATATTGTAGTTGATGGAGCCTCAACAGATAATACAATGGAGATTGTTGAGCGTTATCGCGATAAGATTGATATTGTAATTAGCGAACGAGATAAAGGTCAAACCGATGCCATAAATAAAGGTTTCAAGTTAGCAAAAGGCGAGTTGGTAGGTTGGATAAACTCTGATGATATGCTCTATCCATATTGCGTTGAGGAGATAGTGAAACTATATAAACAGAATCCGGAAGGAGCCATATATTATGGTTCAACAATAGACGTAATTGATGCAAAAAACAATCATTTAAATTATTATATAAACAATATCAAAAGTAGGAACCGTCTGCTTAAAAGAAATTATGATGTTTCGCAACCCGGCTCTTTTTACCGAAAAGATATACTTGTGAAGATTGATTATTTAGATGAGAGCATATTCTATTGTATGGATTTAGATCTTTTTCTAAACCTCTTAAAGTATGGTAATTTATATTCTATTGATGATAAACCTTTAGCAAAATTCAGAAAATGGGAAGAGGCAAAATCTGCAACAGGACGAACTAAGTTTATTAAAAATATTAGAGAGAGATTATATCTTCATGGAGCCAAGTTTTATAATTTATCAATACTTACCACATATTATTGGCAGATAAGATTTGCTCTTACCGATATTGTAAAGGCAATATTTAGAATAAAGTAGATATGAAAATTGTTCATATAGTATATAGTTTGGAGTTTGGCGGTATTGAAACTATGCTTGTTAATATAGCAAACAAGCAAGTTTCAATGGGCTATAATGTCTCTATACTATGTATAAATAATCATATTAATGATGCTTTACGTGAAACAATAGATGATAGAGTTAAATTTTACTGCTTAGGTCGTCCTATAGGTTCAAAGAACCCATACTATGTTTTAAAGTTCAATTATAAGTTATACAAGTTAAAAGCAGATATAATACATGTACATACCTCTTCTATAATAAGATATTTCATTTTAAAAAGATGTTTTTGCAAGTTATGTCTAACCAAGCATGATGTTAAAGAAGATAACTACCTGCACTATTATTCTAACATATATTCAATATCAAATACAGTAAAAGAGTATGTTAAAGAAGAGTATAAATTAAACTCTAAAGTCATAATTAATGGTATTAATGTTCATAAGATAGATAATCTTAAAAAGGGCAATAAGTCAGATAAACTTAGGATTGTTCAAGTTAGCACTTTAAATCATGAAATAAAGGGACAGCATATTCTTATTGAGGCAATAAAATTAGTTAAAGAAAAGGGCTATAATGTTTCTGCCGATTTTATAGGTGATGGCCATTCTTTTGATTATTTATATAATCTGACAAAAGAGTTTGGATTAGAAGATAATGTTAAACTTTTAGGGACAAAATCACAAAAATATATTTTTGAACATCTTTGTGAATATGATTTGTTTGTTCAGCCTTCAATTTATGAGGGATTTGGGCTTACGGTAGCCGAGGCAATGGCTGCAAAAATACCTGTATTAGTATCGGAGAATCAAGGACCATTGGAGATAATAGATAATGGGAAGTATGGTTACTATTTTAAAAATGGAGATGCAAAAGATTGTGCCGATAAGATTATAAATATTATAGAGCAGGGTGTTGACAATAATTTGATTGAAGCAGCATATAAACGAGTTGAAGAAAACTACTCGGTAACACAAACAGCAATAAATTATATAAATGAATATAAAAAAATAGTATCGTAAGATTAATCTATAATATGAAATTAAGATATATATTATTTCTGTCTTTATTAGTATTGCTTCTCTCTTGCTCAAAAGATGATGAAGCAAAGATAGAGGGGCGTTGGCAAGGCACCACAATAGAGTCGCCACGTCATAGCGTTCAATCAGACTCTCTGTTTTGGAGTTTTGATAGCGGAGTGTGCGAAATACAAACTTTACAAGCATCAACTCCACATTATGCCGAGCAGATATATGCGAACTACCTTTTGGAAGAGAATAAAATAAAAATATCTGTTCCCAATAAATTTTTTGATATAGCATCGCAGAATAGATTTTTAGATTGGAATACCCCGGAACGTAAATTTGAAATAAGAGAGCTGACCTCTAAATCGTTAAGATTATCGGTTAACGACACCATATATTCATTCCGTAAATATTATTGATTATGAAGCGTATAATTTTATTAGTAACAATGACGCTCGTGGTAATATTTACAGCGTCAGCAAAAGATTTTAACCTCTCATACAAAGCAGAAGCAAACGTTATAAGCGGAGGAGGGGATTATACACCGTTTTGGTTAATGAACAATACCAACGGTGTAATGTCTGACCAAAACAATAGCGGATATTTACGTTTAGGACTCTTTAAAGAGGTGGCAGATGATAAGAAATTTTCATACTCTTTTGGTTTAGAAGTTGTGGGTGCATATCGTAACGAAGCCCCTATATATCTTCAACAAGCATACTTTGACGCCAAGTTAAAGAATTGGAGCATATTTGCAGGAGCAAGAGAGGAGAAAACAATGCTTTGGGATACAGAGTTGAGTAGTGGAGGTATGATAAATAGTGGTAATGCGCACCCCATACCCCAAATATATATCGGGCTTCCGCAATTTACCAAAGTGCCGGGTACAAAGGGGTGGTTGCATGTACGTGGAGGTATTTCATATGGTTGGTTTGTTGACTATAAATATCAAAAAGATTTCAAGACGGAAGGTATGCAGTATAGTAAAAATGTACTATATCATCGAAAAAATTTGATATTTAAAATAGGAAATGAATTAAAACCTCTATATGGTATAATTGGTATTGATATGGCTACTCAATTTGGCGGAACCATATATGATTATAGGGGTAATCAAACTGTAAAATTTCCGTCTGGAATAAAAGAGTATTTTAAAGTCTTTGTACCGCTATCGGGTGGAGAAGATTCTCCCGAGATTGACCAAGTAAACGTATCGGGTAATCATTTGGGTATATATATACTCTCTTTAGGCTACAAGAAAAAGGATTGGGAATTAAAGGCATATTATGAACATTTCTTTGATGACCACTCGGGCATGATATTCCGTAATAAATGCGATGGACTTTGGGGATTATTGTTTAGGACAGACAAAAAATTCTTTATTGAAGGGATTACCTTTGAAGTCATGAATGCCACAAACCAAAGTGGACCGTTTCTTTGGGATAAAACATCAGAGATACCTGAGCAGGTTAGTGCAGGAGATAACTACTATGCACATGTAGTTTATAATGGTTGGACACATCGCGGACATACAATGGGAACACCTTTTATAACATCTCCATTATATAACAAAGATGGCTATTTAGGATTTACCAACAATATAACACGAGCTTTTCACGGAGGTATTGATGGTACAATCATTGATGGCCTTAAATATAAAATTCTCGCATCGCATCAACGAGGTTGGGGAACATCTTACGCTCCGTCAATAAATATTAAACATCAATTTTCTGCAATGTTGCAGTTAAACTATACTCACAATAAAACAAAAGGGTGGAACTTCTCCGTTGCAGGAGCATTTGATAAAGGTACGCTCTTTGGCGATAATTGGGGAGTACAAATAGGTGTACGTAAAAGTGGTGAATTGTTGAATTTAAATAAAAAGTAAACTATCATCTTATAAGTGGTATGTTTTATTGACTATAATATTACAAATCCCTATCTCTTAGATGTTGCATCTATTATTTTTGCCATGTTACAAATGTTTATAATATATTGGTTCGCAAAATTAGTAGAGAAAAAGAAAATGTTATCTAAGTTGTTACTTGGAGATTAAATAGTATAAACTAAATTTTAAATAAAAATGAACTTTATAAAAAATATAAAGAACAATATAAAGAGTAAGTTCTCTTATGACGAACTATACTCTTTAAGATTTGTAAAAATATATTTTTGGCATATCAATTGGCTAAAAACTATATGGTTTAATTTTAAAGCACTGCCATTTAAACAGGCAATAAAATTACCAATTGTAATATCGTATAATGTGAAAATTAATAGAGTTGGTAATATTCAATTAACCGATTCCGTCCATTTGGGTATGGTCTCTATAGGAGTGATAAGGATACCCGATTATGAATCTAATTGTCTTCCTATCTATTTCACAAATAGAGGTACTTTTAAAATAAAAGGTAATCTGAAAATCCATCCGGGTGTAAAAATGTATATAGCACCTAAGGCCTGTTTGAGTGTTGGGAAACGAGTAATTTTCGGATTTTATACTAAGGTATTCTGTTATAAATCAATTACAATTGGTGATGACTTTAGAATGTCTTGGGAGGGACAAATGTTTGATACAGATTTCCATTTTTTATATAATATTGAAAAAGATAAATATTATCAACGAATAAAACCTATTGTTATAGGTGATAGTGTATTCGTTGGAAACCGATGTACAATAGGTAAAGGAACAGTAATCCCCAATGGTTCGGTTGTTTCGTGCGTATCAAAAGTAAGTGGAGACTATTCAGAGCATGGCGATAATCTCTTAATAAGTGGTAATCCTGCAACATTAATAAAAAAACATATTACTATGGGTAATAGTTGGTTCCCTGATGAAGAACAAAGAATAGCAAAATTATTTAATGAATAGTAAATATGAGTCGAGGAAAACAATTGGCAAATAATGCGTTGTGGAAATATCTTGAACTTGTTTCTGTATCAGGCATACAATTATTAAGTACTTTTATTTTTGCCCGTTTTCTTACACCATCTGATTATGGAATAATCGGAATGGTTATTGTTTTTACAACATTGGCTAATGTTTTTATTGAATCAGGTTTTTCTCAGGCAATTATAAGAGAAAAAGAGGTAACAAGAATAGATTATTCTACAATACTATATTTTAATCTTGTAGTCTCGCTAATATTGTATGTTCTACTATTCTATTCTTCGGGTTTGATTGCTCAATTTTATAAAGAGCCTCAGCTAATAGATGTATGTAAAGTTACATTCCTTGTATTGCCGATAAATGCTTTAACGATAGTACAATATTCAAAATTACAACGCGAAATACGTTTTAAAAAAATATGTTTGATAGCATTAATATCAATTCTTCTATCAAGTATAATATCTGTTTTCATTGCATATAAATATCGCAATGTTTGGGCATTGGTATCACAGAATATTTTGACATATGCATTTAAGGCTCTTCTGTTGTGGATAACAACCGATTTTGTGCCTCTTTTAAAGTTCTCTGTAACATCTTTTAAAAAGTATTTTAAATTCTCAAAAAATCTGCTTTTATCAACATTGATAGGTACAATATTCAATAATATATATACTCTTATCATAGGAAGAAGTTACTCCACAACAGATTTAGGCTTTTTTTCACAAGCTGATAGAATAAAAAATTTGGCATCTCAAACAACCACACAAGTTATACAATCAGTGTCATATCCTATTCTTTCAAGAATAAATAATGAGACAGGAGATATAAAAAAAGCATACAAAGAGATTATATCAATAACTATAATCTTTGTAGGATTTATAATGTCGTTATTAATAGGGTGTGCACAAGATATGTTTGAACTGTTTATGGGAAGTAAGGTTTGGCGTACTTCAGGAACATTTTTTATTCTTATGGGTATAAATGGAATATTATTTCCTCTTCATTCTATTAATCAAAATATATTAATGGTAAAGGGTGATTCAAAAACAGTGCTATGGTTAGAAATTGCCCGTAGAAGTATAATGATAATAATCCTATTTATAACGCTAAGGTATAATATCTATGTTTTTGTTTCAGGATTAACCATATACTCCATTGTTTTACTATTTTTAAACCTCTATTTTTGTGGAAAACCAATAAATTATAGTGTAGGCGAACAATTTAAAGATACATTGCCTATATTTTTTAGATTTGCGCTGATTATAGCAGTAATGGCGTTGGTCGCATTTTTGATGCAAGACCACACTGTAATATTGCGTTTGGTGCTTGTCAATATTGCTGGAATTTCTTTTGGATTGTTAATATTTTGGAGACAAAAAAACTTTAAAAATTTGATTAATCTAACAAAACGGCTAATAAAAGAGAAGTTTACTTCTAAATAAAGGTGATTTATAGTGAATAAATATGTAGTTTGTTTTCAATACTTTGAAATATAAATATGAGAACTGATTTAATTTAAATAAAAAGTAATGGACGTAATAGTAGTATCACCATCGCTTGATACCACTCAAAATGTGAGTGGTATATCGTCGGTAACACAATTCATAATCAATAATAATCCATCTCAAAACTATATACATTTTGAGCAGGGTAAAAAAGATAACGAATTGGGAGGTGTCAGACGAATATTTCCCCTTATAAAAAAGTTTAAGGAGTGGAGAAGATTATTAGCGGCATATCCTGATGCTACTATCCATTACAATTTCCCGTTATCAAAGGCGTCAATAATTCGCGATGTGCCATTTATTAAATATGCACAACGCAAAAAACGAAAAATAGTTATACATCTTCATGGCGGTGTATATCTTACCTCTGAAAAGATACCATCATATCTCAATACAATGCTTAAAATGGTCTTTAACGAGACAACACCCATTGTAACATTGAGCGAAATGGAGCGTAGAGCAATAGTAGAGCGTTATGCGTTAAAAAATATATCGGTTCTCCCTAATTGTGTTGATATAAAGGATTATCCCATAAAAAGCGAGTGCGACAATAAAAGAGAGCTGACATTAGGTTATATGGGTCGCATAACAAAAGAGAAGGGTATGGAGTACCTGCTAAAAGCGTGCAAGAGTTTAAAGAAAGATAACATACCATTTAAGCTGATGTTGGCGGGTAAAGAGGATATCCAAGATGAGTTTATACCTCGCTTTAAAGAGAGTTTGGCAGATGATTTTACATACACCGGAGTTGTATCGGGAGAGAAAAAAGATGAATTTATAAATAAATTAGATCTTTTTGTATTACCTTCGTTTTTTGAGGGGTTACCAATGTCGCTTTTAGAGTGTATGGCGCAAGGTGTTGTACCTGTTACAACTGCTGTAGGTTCAATACCAGATGTAGTAACAGATGGTAAAAATGGAATTTTTATAGAGGTAAAAGACTCTGTCTCAATATACAATGCTGTATGTGAATTGTATAGAAATAGAGAAAAACTAAATAAATTTTCTCAAGAGGCGTATCAAACAATAAAGTTGAAGTTCTCACCTGATGAGTATATAAAACAATTGAATAATATATATAATAAGGCATAATATGTTGCGATTAAAAGAGTTGAATATTGTTGAGAGCAGAGAGGTGTTGTCAGTTTTGCCCCAAGGAAAAAAGATGATAAACACTATTAATGCACATAGCTATAATACTGCATTAAAGGATACACTCTTTGCTGAAGCTCTTAAAAATTGCGATGTCTTAATTCCTGATGGGGCAAGCATTGTAAAGGCTTGTAAATTATTAAAAGCAAAATCGCGTCCGATTGAGCGTATAGCGGGTTGGGATTTGTTTATTCTTGAGATGGAGCGTTTGAGCAAAAATGGCGGAGGAGTCTGCTTTTTTATGGGAAGTACCAATGAGGTTCTATCACTTATCAAAGAACGAGCATCAAAAGATTATCCGAATATCGTAGTTAGAACCTATTCACCTCCCTATAAACCTCAATTTTCTGATGAAGATAACAAAGAGATTATATCTCAAATAAATCAGGCAAAGCCCGATCTTTTGTGGATTGGAATGACGGCACCAAAACAAGAGAAGTGGGTATATGATAATTGGGATAAATTAGATATATCTTGTCATGTGGGAACAATAGGTGCGGTATTTGATTTTTATGCCGGAACAGTAAAACGCGCCCCTATTTGGTGGCAACGCCATAGCTTAGAGTGGTTATATCGTCTTTTAAAAGAGCCTAAACGTATGTGGAGACGATATATAATAGGAAATATACTGTTTTTGTATAATATATGTAAGGAGTAAAGAATATTAATTAACATTGTATATAAGGCTAAGTATAAGTATGTTGGGTAGCTTATATCTGCTTCTTTGAGAATGATACTCAGAGCCATTTATAAACTCTGTTTCTCTTGTTTTGCTATTTTATGGAAATAGAACTATTTTAGTTGATAAGTAATAATATTAGACAATATGGGATTAAAAGAAAAACTAAGGAATAACTTTATAATAAGAGGTGTATATTTTCTGTTTCGTGATTATTTTTTGGATTGTCGCAGAAGTAGATTTGGCTATATAGCCGACGATGTAACATTGATGCCTCCTTTAAGAATAAGTAATCCTGAAAATGTCTATATATATGAAGATAATTTTTTGCGTAATGCCGATATAATGGTTACAAACGCAAAATTTATAATGAAGGCACATTGTATGGCTTCTGAAGGGTTGAGAGTTACAACCGGAAACCATGCAATGGTTTTAGGTCGTTTTTCATCAACAATTACTGAAGATCAAAAACCTAAAGGATTAGATAAAGATGTAGTTGTTGAATCAGATGTTTGGTTAGGACGTAATGTTACTATACTTTCAGGAGTAACAATTGGCAGAGGCGCTACAATAGGAGCATGTTCTTTGGTAAGTAAAGATATTCCACCATATTGTGTAGCAGTAGGAGTGCCTGCAAAGCCTATAAAATTCAAATGGACAATAGATGAGATTCTCTATCACGAAGAGCAACTATATCCTGAAACTGAAAGATACACACGTGAACAACTTGAAAAGTTATTGGCTGACATTAAAGCAAAATATCCTAATATAAAATAGTCTCAAATATACAATCAAATAGGGTTTGCTGTATTTAATTATAATTTAGTTGTAACAGACTATATGTTCTATTGGTAGATAGCCTGCATTTATAATATAAATGGAGATAATACTTTTATATCTTTAAGAACAAAAAACAGACTATGAAGTTTCATAGCCTGTTTCTTATTAAATTAGGTTTTTATTCTACAATGTGACGTAAGTCTCTTGCTAATTTTGCATATTTCTTTAATACGCGATCCCAATCTTTGTAATCTTCGTCTTTAGCATGTTCTTTAGTTGTTCTTTGACTTTGTACTAAGAACTTAAATTTCAATTGACCATCTCCATTGTCAGGTATCTCTTTAATTTCAACACGAGTACGAATATATTGACCGCCATGATATTCCTCTACATTCCATACTGTACGATACCAGCCTGCATAATTGTCGTTTACTTCGTATGTCTCAAATATTTCGCCAATATAATATTTCATTCTCTTAATAGCATCTTCGCGAGTCATCGTGTTTTTAACAGTAAACTCTGTACGTTTGTTAGCTATGTCGGCTCCAGGTTCTGAAGCTGTGTAGGCAGGGTCAACAGACATATCTTGAGTTAGATTGTATGATGATACATTTTCTGAGAACTTCATAATTCTGCTATACTCTAAGAAGCCTTCAGCTCTAATTACTAATTCGGCATCTTGTCCTTTATGTAGAGTAATAGTAGCAGTGTTTTTACCTTTACCAACAAGCAGACCATTTAACCAGAATTCAGCAGCGGGAGCATCTACCAAAATATTAACTTCACGACGGTTTTGTTCCATAGTGACGTTATAAGACATTTTGATATCTGATTGGTCATTGAATCCTACTTGCTTAATATAGGTGTCGTAACCATCTTGTTCCACTTTTACAGTTTTAGTCTCGTTTTTATTAATTGAGAAATCAACAACACCTTTTCCTAATTCTCTGCCATCTACGTAAATAGTTGCTGTTTTAGGATCAGCACTAAAAGATACTTGTTTGCGATTTGGTTTTAATTTAACCTGCATTGCAGCTGGAGATTTTAAGTTTAAGATAAACTGTTCTGAATCATAACCATCTGCTTGAACTGCGTAAACCACCTCTTTCAAACCAACAGTCAGACTATACACTCCGGGAGTTACGGGTTGAATAACTTTCCCTTTTTGCATAACAATTGCATTTTCAGGTGAAACTGTAACAGAAACATTTTTTGCTGACAGTAATGCCGTAGAAAATACGAGCATAAATGCTACAAATAAAAATTTTTTCATAATACTGTGTTTTATAGTTATGTGCAATATTGCCTTAATTTAGTAGGTAGGCAAAGCACAAAAAAAAGAACGCAGTGCCTATCCACTCGTTCCGCAGGGTTACCACACCCTATCTTAGCAATGGAGTAAGGCACTGAGTTGTTAAAACACAGCACACCCCTGCTAAGATTTTAAAATAGCCGTTTTCGGTCTATTGTGGTAATTTGCGGAACGATAAGGCTATTAATAATATGTATGACAATTACATCTCTAATTGTCGTTGCAAAGTTATAAAAAACTTATATATTATCAAAAATACATTATGATTTAGTATTATCGTATTATATTCTTCCTGTCCTTGAAGTGTCAATTCGTAACAGCGTAAACAGTAGTATTGTAAAGCCCCATAGCGATGAACCTCCGTATGAGAAGAAGGGTAGGGGAATACCAATTACGGGCGATATACCCAATACCATACCAACATTTATGGCAAGGTGGAATGTAAATATTGATGCAACGCAATAACCGTAAATTCGTCCGAAAGCATCGCGCTGTCTTTCTGATATATATATTATGCGTAGTATAAGTGCTGTGTATAGTATTAACAACGCTGTTGAACCTAAAAATCCCAACTCTTCTCCTACTGTACAGAATATAAAATCGGTATCTTGCTCAGGAACATATTTAAGTTTAGTTTGGGTTCCTGCCAAATAACCTTTCCCAAAGAAGCCTCCTGAGCCTATGGCTATTTTTGATTGGTTTACATTGTATCCTGCGCCTCGAGGGTCATCTTCCATTCCAAACGATACTTTTATTCGGGCTTGTTGGTGTGGCTCCAGAACCGAATTGAATATATAATTTACCGAGAAAAGGAATATTATTGATAATATTGCAACAGCTATAGGTTGTAACAGTTTTGCTGAATTTACTTTTAACGATAGTATAAATGTATATATGCTGTTTATTGCAATTGCCGCGTATAGGGTGTATGCCCAATTTACAGGTGTAAATATATTTGTTATACCTGCTACCGAAGCGCATGCAAGTATAATATATAACATAATTCTGAAAGCCCCTCTCTTGTTATATTTTGAAGAAGTCATTATTATCAATACTATATTTGTCAGTAGTAATACCAAAAACTCTCCAACAGGAGTTATTCCCCAATAGGTTTCGGCATATTTCAGAGCCAATATAAAGTATGTAATTGACCCTATACCGGCAAGCAAAATCAGTCCCGACATTCCCTCTCTGAAAAGTACCAATGCAAAAGCTAAATAAACAAGAGCAGTTCCTGTCTCCTTTTGCAGAATTATTATAAGTAGTGGAACAACAATAATAAGGATTGCCCGTATCATATTTTCGGGACGTTTCAATACAAAGTTGTACGCACTCATAAACCTTGCTAAACAGAGTGCTACGGCAAATTTAGAGAACTCGGCAGGCTGTATGCTGACAGGTCCCATAACTATCCATGAGTGAGAACCTTTTACGTTTGGTGCAATAAATATCGTCAGTATAAGAATTAATATTGTTACTGCATATATGGGATAGGCATATGCTTCTAAAAGCCGCGTGTCAAACATCATTATAACAAATGCCACAATGCAGGCGCACCCTATCCATAGCAATTGCTTGCCGGCTCTTCCTTCAAGGCTGAATATTGAAGTGCCATCATAGTTATAACTTGCTGCATATATACTGAACCACCCCCATAAAACAAGGAGTAGGTATATAACCACTGTTGGTTTGTCTATCAGTGCGAATATGTTAGTGTTTCTTGACTCCACTGTATATTATTGTATTTGAGGTTGCCATTCGCTTTTCAAGATCTTTGCGGTTTGTGGCAATCGTGTCGTTAAGGTATTTCTCTATCATAAGGCTTCCTATGGGTACTGCATAGGTTGCCCCAAATCCTGCATTCTCAACATAAACGGCTATGGCAATTTTAGGATTGTTGCGAGGAGCAAATCCCATAAAAGCCGAGTGGTCTCGTCCGTGAGGGTTTTGTGCTGTTCCTGTTTTACCGCAAAGGTCAGTTCCCTCTATCTCTCCTATGCGACATGTTCCTTCTGTTACTGCCATTCTCATTCCCTCAACAATATCTTCGTAATGTTTTGAATCAACCATTGTCTTATGAGGGGTTGTATATGTTGAGTCAATAATTGTATCTTGTATCTCCTTTACAACATGAGGAGTATAATAGTAACCTCTGTTTGCTATGGTTGCCGATAGGTTTGCAATTTGCAATGGTGTAGCAAGAACCTCTCCCTGACCTATAGCTACAGATATTATTGTAAGAGCACGCCAACGCCCTTTGCTGTAATATTTATCGTAATATTCGCTATTTGGTATAAAACCTCGTTTCTCTCCGGGCAGGTCAATTCCTAATTTATATCCATATCCCATTGATACGATATAATCTTTCCAAAGAGTAAAGGCTTCGTCGGTTCGCTCATATTTTTTTCTGTTATCAAGCATCGCTTTAAATCCATAACAGAAGTATGCGTTACATGATGTTGCCAATGCAGGTTTCATCGCAATGGGGGCAGGGTGGGCATGACAACCAACCTTTAATTTGCCCGATATAAAACCACCATAGCAGGGATATAAAGTATTCAAATTAGTTATTCCCTCTTGTAAAAATATTAGCGACTGCGTTGGCTTAAATGTAGAACCCGGAGGATATACTCCCATTATAGTGCGGTCGTATAGTGGTTTGTATTTATCTGAAACAAGTTTGGCATAGTTTTTACCTCTTTCTCGTCCAACAAGAGTTGAGGGCTTGTATGTGGGTGCAGAAACCAATGCAAGTATCTCTCCTGTAGATGGTTCAATAGCTACTATTGCTCCAATTTTATTTTGCATCAGATATTCTCCGTATGCTTGTAACTCGGCATCAATTGATAGAGTCAAATTTTTTCCGGATATAGGAGCAACATTGTATATTCCGTCTTCATACTCACCTTTAATCCTACCACGTGCATCACGAAGTAGTATCTCTACGCCTTTTTCTCCCCTTAAATATCTCTCGTACGATTTTTCTATTCCTAAATCACCTGTATAATCGCCGGCTTTGTAGTAGGCATCATTTGCAATATCGGTAGCCGATACCTCTCTGATGTTTCCTAATAATGAGCCCGCTATATCGTAGTTGTATTGTCGTATAATTCTATTCTGAACGTATATCCCGGAGAATTTATACAATACCTCTTGTAATCGGCCATACTCTTCGGCCGACATCTGAGATATCAGAACCTGAGGCGTATATGATGAATAGCCCGGATTATATCGCCTGTCCTTCATTCGGGCAACGCGTGTGTCAAACTCCTCTTTGGTTATATCTATTGCCTGACAAAATGCCAATGTATCAAAATCTTTAACCTCTCGGGGTATCATCATTACATCATAAGCAGGCTGATTATATACGACAAGGCGTCCTTCTCGGTCATATATTAATCCTCTTGAAGGGTATTGAGTTTTTCTTAAAAACGCATTTCCTTCAGCATGACGGCGATAGTCAGTATCTACCACCTGTAGCATAAATAGGCGTATAATATATATAAGTGCAATTGTAACAACAATTCCACCAATTATATATTTTCGTTTTTCAAGATTGTAATCTTTTCTCATCTCTTCTCCTTAAATATAAACTCTGCAGCCATTACTGTTATAAAGGTAAAGAGTGTGCTGGTTATTACCTTCAATACAAGAGATAGAGGGTTGTAGAGAGAGAATGATTGAACAATAAATATGGTTGCTGAAAATGTAAGTGATGTTATTAATGCGTAAACCGAAAATGGGGCTGTTCCTAATGAGCGTATTGACGGATACATTGTCCCGTAATCATCTTCATGTTGTAGCACCAAAGTTATGTAAGGTCTTCGCATAAATGCAGTTACTACCGATGAAAGAGAATATACTCCCGGAGTTGAAAAGAATATATCAATAATAAGTCCCATAATAAACGCAATAGTCATTGTCTTGTTTGGAGACAATGATACGGGGAGTTTCATTATTAAATATATAAACAAAAATGGTGTAGCACAACCCCAAAGAGTTATGTTACTTAGTATTGTTACTTGTAAAAGTATCAATACTACTGCAAGAATCAGGTAATATGTAACCGATGTTCTTTTCATTTCTTATCTATACTCTCCAAAGAGTCCTTCTCTTCGCGTTGAGGATTGTCTATAATTGCAACATCGCCAAGTCTGAAATAGTCAGTTGAAAGTTTAACTTTTAAAGCATAAAAGTTGTCGTTTTTCTCTTTTGAATACTCTTGAACTGTTCCTATCATTATACCTTCAGGAAAAACCGAAGAGTACCCACTCGTTACAATTGAATCTCCAATATTGAACTCCACATGGCGAGGTAACTCTTCTAATCGTGCATATTCAGGAGATAATCCGTCCCATACAAGAGAACCAAAATATCCGCTCTTTTTTAGTTTGCAACTAATTCTTAGCTTAGGATTGAGTATTGTTATTATTAATGCATAATTATCAGATACTGAACTGACTATGCCTACAAGCCCTGAACGGTTAACAATTCCCATTCCCTCTTTAATTCCATCTTTTGCTCCTCTGTTTATGGTTGCATAATTGTGTGAGTTAGAGGTTGTTGCATTTACAACTTGAGCTGTCCCGTATATATGTTGGGGGGTTAATCCTCCTTGTATATTTTCCTCTTTTTGCAATGAAGCTTTTATTTGTTGTAACTCATTGCGTAATTTGGCATTTTCAACTTGTAATACTGCATTGTTGTATTGCAGTTCGTTATTTATTTGACGTAATCCCACGTAACCGGTAATATTATTAACCATTGAATAATATTTGCCAGCTATACTATTTGCAGAGGTAAAATATATACTCTGTTGATAGGGATTAAAACACAACAACAGTATAATCGAGATTGTAATATAAATTACGAAAACGAATATACTGCTATGTGCTATTATAAATTCAATCAACCTGCGCATATCGCAAATTAAGAGTTTTTATCGCATTAAGAAGTTGAAACGGTCAATATTCTTCAAAGCGATACCTGTTCCTTTTGCAACAGAGTGTAAAGGATCTTCTGCTATATGGAAAGGTATTCCAATTTTATCGGTCAATCGTTTGTCTAAACCTCTCAGCAAGGCACCACCTCCTGCTAAATAAACGCCGTTACGAACTATATCGGCATATAATTCAGGGGGAGTTTGTTCCAATGCGCTCAAAACAGCTGCCTCAATTTTAGATATTGATTTTTCAAGGCAGTGGGCAATTTCCTGATAGTTTACAGGTACTTCCATTGGAAGAGCTGTCATTCTGTTAGGACCGTGAACTATATAATCTTCTGGCGGATTATCTAATTCTGTCAAAACAGACCCTACATTTATTTTTATCTCTTCTGCAGTTCGCTCTCCAACTCGCACATTGTGTTGACGACTCATATACTCTTGAATGTCAGAAGTAAGGTCGTCGCCGGCTATACGAATTGATTTGTTTGAAACTATTCCTCCTAAAGATATTACGGCAATCTCTGTTGTTCCACCACCTATATCAACAATCATGTTTCCTTGTGGAGCTTCAACATCTAAACCAATACCTATTGCAGCAGCCATAGGCTCGTATATCATATATACGTCACGTCCACCAGCATGCTCGGCAGAGTCGCGTACGGCACGAATTTCAACCTCGGTACTACCGGAGGGAATACATACCACCATACGTAGTGATGGAGCAAACCAATGTCTGTGAGAGTCAACTTTTTTAATCATTCCGCGAATCATCTGCTCTGCTGCATAAAAGTCAGCGATAACACCATCGCGTAATGGACGTATTGTTGTGATGTTGGGGTGTGTTTTTCCGTGCATTTGACGGGCAACCTCTCCAACAGCAATAAGTTTATCGGTACGTTTGTCTAACGCAACCACTGATGGTTCGTCAACAATTACCTTGCCGTTTTTTATTATGATAGTATTAGCTGTTCCTAAGTCAATAGCTAACTCTTGTGTAAAAGAAAATAGTCCCATTTTTTAGTGTTTAAAGTGTCTTACACCTGTAAATACCATTGCTACTCCATTGTTGTTGCAGTACTCTATTGTTTCGTTATCACGAACAGAGCCTCCGGGTTGAATAACGCTATCAATCCCCTCTGCGTGAGCTATCTCAACACAATCTGCAAATGGGAAGAATGCGTCAGAAGCCATAACCGAACCATTCAAATCAAAACCAAATGATTTTGCTTTTTCTATTGCATGGCGTAATGAGTCAACACGAGATGTTTGTCCTACTCCGCTTGCATATAGTTGTTTGCCTTTTGCTAATACAATAGCATTTGATTTGCTATGTTTTACTATCTTGTTCGCAAACAATAAATCTTCAACCTCTTCAGTGGTTACAGCTTTATCGGTTACCTGTTTCAACTCTTCTGGTGTTTCAATTTTAAGGTCACGCTCTTGCATCAATACTCCGTTTAACAATGAACGGTATTGTATTTTTGCATCAATACCTCTCTTTTGTATAAGTATTATACGGTTTTTCTTTTGTTTTAATATCTCCAATGCCTCAGCAGTATATGAAGGCGCAATTATTATTTCAAAGAATAGTTTATTTACCTCTTCTGCTGTTGCGGCATCAACTTCGGCATTGGCAATTAATACTCCTCCAAAAGCTGATACAGGATCGCCGGCAAGTGCGCATTTCCATGCCTCTAATAAAGTTGAACGTGATGCTAACCCGCAAGCATTGTTGTGTTTAAGGATAGCAAATGTAGTTTCATCAAACTCCGATATTAACGATACTGCAGCATCTATATCTAATAGATTGTTATATGAAATCTCTTTTCCGTGCAATTGTTCAAACATTTCATCAAAATTACCGAAGAACGCACCTTTTTGGTGAGGATTTTCTCCATAACGCAACGATTTTGCATTGTCGGCTGCTGCGCGGAATGCTGAATTTTGTCCAGCATCAAAGTAGTTGAAAATTGCTGAATCGTATGAAGAAGATACTGCAAATGCCTCTTTGGCAAACCATCTACGTTCTTCTAAAGAAGAAGCAGCTCCATTACGATTTAGCATATCCATCAAAGGAGCATATTGTGCTTTTGAAGCAACAATAACAACATCGTTATAGTTTTTAGCAGCACCTCTGATAAGTGAAATTCCACCTATATCTATTTTTTCAATAATATCTGCATCGCTTGCACCTGAAGCAACAGTCTCCTCAAATGGGTATAAGTCAACAATAACAAGGTCTATCTCCTCTATTCCGTATTGTTGTGCTTGTTGCATATCTTGTTCTAATGAACGACGGCACAAAATACCTCCGAATATTGCAGGGTGAAGAGTCTTCACTCTTCCTCCAAAGATAGAGGGATATGTTGTTAATTGCTCAACCGGTGTACATTCAATACCTAAAGACTCAATAAATTTTTGAGTTCCTCCTGTAGATATAAACTTAACACCTTCTGCGTCTAACTTCTTTATAATCTCGTCTAATCCGTCTTTGTAGAATACGGATACTAATGCTGTTTTTATCTTTTTTGCTTCTGTCATAATAGTATGGTATTTCAAAATACAAATTTAGCAAATTTATCTCTACTATATTGTATATTTTCAAATAAAGTTATAAACATTATAACTCAATTATTATTTGGACGTTAAGTTATGCTTTTTTTATAGTCATTTTACACTCTTTGCAATTGAAATTTAGTTGTAATCTGTTTTTCCCTGAAACTAAATATAAAGGCTCTTTCCATTCATTTCCTTCTTTGGTTTTCAGACATTTGCCAAAAGTGCGACGTATGCAATGAAGTGTTGTCATAAGAGTTGCGTCTTTGACCTCTTTCATCTCATACGCATTAGCTATTTTATCTACGCCTCGCTCTTTATAAAATTCAAAAGACTTTGAATTTGATATATTTGTCTCAAAAGTTACATCTTTAGTATGATATTGAGGTTTTGTATCGTTATCTTTTATAGGTCTCTTATAGGTAGCGATTCTTTTTTGTATCAATTTTTCTACCGCATTTCTTCTCATATCTGCAAGTAGCGACGACGGAACAAAGAGCTCTTTAATATTTGAACAATCTACACTCTCTGTTACAAATGGAGTATTTCCTAATTTAGAGAGTTGTCTCTTTTGATTTTCATCTTGTTCGGTTTTCGCTTTTTCCAAAGCAATTTTATTCTTCTCTGTTTTTACAACATTTCCTTTGTCGTCAACAATTTGTAGTGTCAAAGTATTTTTGCAGTACGATAGAGTTATATGAACAGGTATTTTACGTTCGGCTGTTGGTGAAGATAATAGTTTTTCAAACTTAATATCGTGATTGCGGTATATAATATCTCCTTTTTTTATATCCGGCATTTGTGATGGATATAGTTTTGAACCATCTACTCTGTTTAGCCCAAATCCTGCAAATTTCCCGTCAGATGATGTAAAGCATAATCCGTCTCCATTATGTAACTCTGAAAAAGATTCAATTTCAATATAATTTTGACAAACATTCTTAACAATTCCAATCTTCTCCCCTTTAGATTTTGGGGTATCTATTGATGATATATTGTTTATCTCTTTATTCGTATAATATTGTGTAAATCCTCTATTGAAACTTTTATATGGATTTGGAGTGAAATTTAGTTTTACTCTGCCGGAAGATGATGCTTTGTATTCAATTCTTTGAGAAAATATTTCATCTAATATTCTTCTGTAATAGGCAGTTATGTTTTTTACATATTCAATATCTTTGAGTCTGCCTTCTATTTTTAGAGATGTTACTCCTGCATCTAAAAGTTCTTCAATGCTTTTGCTCCTGTTCATATCTTTTAGAGATAAAAGATGTTTCTCTTTTACCAAGATATTACCGTTCGCATCTTCTAAATTGTATGACATTCTGCAACTTTGAGCACATTCTCCTCTGTTTGCACTGCGTCCATTAAGGGTGCAACTTAGGTAGCACCTACCACTATAACTTACGCACAAAGCACCATGAACAAAAACCTCTATCGGAACATCTGTCTTTTTGCATATATCACTTATCTCGTCAATGTTAAGTTCTCTTGCAAGCACCACTTGTGAAAAACCTGATTTTTGCAAAAAATTAACTTGTTCAATAGTTGTATTATGGCATTGTGTACTTGCGTGAAGTTGAATGGGTGGTATATTCATTTTAAGAATGCCCATGTCCTGAACAATTAGAGCATCAACTCCTATATCGTATAGCGATTTTATCAATGATTCAACTTCAGGAATCTCCTCTTCATATATTATTGTATTTAGAGCAACATATATTTTTACTCCATATATATGAGCAAATTCCACTAATGATGCAATATCTTCTATGCTATTGCCTGCAGCTGCTCTTGCACTATATTTGGGAGCACCAATATATACGGCATCAGCTCCGTGAAGTATAGCTTCTCGTGCTGTCGGCACATCTCGCGCAGGTGATAATAACTCAATACTCCGCGCCATAATAATTCTATTTTATTGATTTTATATCGTATGGAGTTTCCTGATATACAAAATAGTTCAACCAATTAGAGAAGAGCAAGTTTGCATGTGCACGCCATTTTACTTGAGGCTCTTTTGTAGTATCGTCGTTAGGAAAATAGTTTAGGGGAATTTGTATCTCCAAACCTTTGTTTTTGTCTCTGAAATATTCATCTTTGAGGGTATTGGGAGAATATTCTGAGTGTCCTGTAATAAATATTTCACGTCCTCCACGAGCCATTAACATATATAATCCTGCCTCTTTGCTCTCTGATAATATCTCTATATCAGGAACTTCCTCTACATCTTCACGCCTAATTTCAGAGTGGCGACTATGAGGAGCATAAAATTCATCGTCAAACCCTCTAAAAATAGGGTTCTGTTTATTGTATATCGAGTGAAGAAATACTCCAAATCTCTTTTGTGGTAAAGAGTATTTGGGAATGTTGTAGAAGTAGTTGAGTGCTGCTTGTGCTGCCCAACAGATGTACATGGTTGATGTAACGTGGGTTCTTGCCCATTTGAATATTGTTGTTAATTCGTCCCAATATGATACATCACAAAAATCGAGGTGTTCAACAGGAGCTCCTGTTACTATCATTCCATCGTAGGTATCCTCTTTCATCGATGAGAAATCCTTGTAAAATGCCTCCATATGTTCTATGGGGGTATTTTTTGATATATGTCCGGCAATTTTCATAAAGTCAATCTCTATCTGTAATGGAGAGTTTGACAATAGACGGATAAGATCCGTTTCTGTTGTTATTTTTAATGGCATTAAGTTAAGGATTACGAGTTTCAGCGGGCGTATATCTTGAGATGACGCACGTTGAGAATCCATAACAAATATGTTCTCTTTTTTTAAGAGGTCAACAGCCGGGAGGTTTGCCGGAATGGTTAAGGGCATAATATCCTATCTATTATTTGTATTTTAATTAAAATACGTATCCAAAGCCTATGTTGAAATAGACATTGAACATATTAAAACTCATTGCGGTAAAGTCTTTCCCAAACAGAGGAACGCAACCCCATGTTAGGTCGCCTGAAATCAACAGGTGTTTGTATGGTATAAAATCCACACCTACTTGAACACCGGCATCTACTTTGCGCATATCATCAGTGAAATCGTATGTGGCATCAACTCCATCTACGCGATCTCCAATTGGAGAGCCATCTCTCATATATCCGTTTGTTGCAGTACCTGAAAACTCTCCATCAACCATAAATGAGACATATCCTCCAAATTTTAAGTCCCAGCGAGGAGATATATCATATACTGCTAAAACAGGGATTGTTATGTAGCTGTTATGAACTTTTGTAGTTACATCGCCTGTAAATACTCCTTTTATTGTAGAACCGTCCATGCTTACAACCAATTGGTAGTTTTTTACATTTGCATCGGTTTCCATTCCCTTTATATCAAACTTTACACCGGATTGCAACCCCCATTTTTTAGTTATGTTATATTGTGCAGTTCCTGCAATAGAAAAAGAGAATGTTGGTTTAAATGAATTTATAGCTCTAATCTCTGCCGGCAAACCCATCGGTGCTGTTCCTCCAAGATTAAATCCTGCTTTTGCGGCAAATACAAATCTATCTTCAGTCTTATTTTCTCTTAGACCTTCTCTGACTCTTACTTTTGCAGCAAAACTATCTTGTATTGCTAAACTTGATACTATTATTGCAAATATTATATATATCTTTTTCATATTTCTTTATCTTATTTATAGCAATTATTCACATTCCAATATTACATCATCAATCCAAAGTTTACTTCCTACGGCTCCTTGGAATTCAGCACCATAGTAACTTGATGAGAATACAATAGCAATGCTGTATTCATAATTTTTCAATCTGCTTTCATCAATAGAAGACGGGTATGTAAATGGAAGTTCTTTATATACATATTCATTAGGATAGCCTTCTTCGTTTGTCGGTGTGCCGTACTTATCATCATCAGTAAGGATTGCCCTTCCAACTTCTGCAGGGCTTGATAATATTGTAGAGCCATCTAAATAATTTTTGCCATTATATAACTCTTTTGCTTTTACATTATCAAACATAACAGCATATATGGCAGCATAATCTTTGCTTCCTGTATTTTGCTTGTTATCACTATTGTCATTGTCTGTTGTTCTGGTGCCTATAATATCCCCGTTTTCGTTGTAGATACTAATAACCCCTCCACTCTTATATTTAAACCATACTTTTAATGATTTAGGCTTTTTATTGAATGGCATACCAAAACGAGTTGCCTTCATTTGCTGCTTCATTATATTGATTCCTTTCCCGGAAAATTCTCCGATAAATAAGTTTCCTGCAGCCAAAGGTGAACCTTGACCTATAGCTCCAACATAACGAGTCTCTAATACTGCTGCATATGAGCCATTGTGTGCATCGCCTTGCGATAAAGTCTTATATGTAGGATAGTCTGAAGGATTAGGTCCTTTCCCTGTAATACGATATCCTAAATTCCCTGATGCCCAAATATATAAATCTGATGTATTCCCGTTTTCGCCCATTAATCTTTCGTAACAGTCCTCATAAACACCACTTGTGTTCCTGTTTTCTACCCAGTTTTCAAAATAGTATTCTGTGGGGAAAGCCATATCCATAATTCTTACTTCGTGAACTTTTCTCCAATTGCCGTCTTCCGAGATAACCTCTATTTCATGAGCCGAAGAGTAATCGTAGTTATCATCTCCTCTTATGATTCTTGACCCTTTTGATAATATATATGTAGGTTTTATATTTGTGCGATCTCCATATGAATTAGGAGTTATAAATACTGTTATACGGTCATTCTCTATCTTTTTACTGATAATTACATCTTTGTCCAACTCTATATCCAAAATATCTGCATCAACGTTTGGTAGTTCATCTTTTATACAACTGCTTAGTACCATTAGGGGTAAAGCAAGTAATAAAGTTATTCGTAAAATTGTTCTCTTCATATCTCTTTAATTTAATTGAGAGCTTTGTAATTTGTGTTGTTTTTGGTTATGATTAAAATCTCTCTATTTCAGCCTGCAAAGATAATAAATTTTACCGAAACAGCATACTATTATTTCTTAAAATAGAGTATGTTTTGAACTATTATATAGATAATTAATATTTTAATATATCAATTACTCTTTATTAGCATAGAATAAAAAAAGAGAGTGCGGTTACACTCTCTTTAGGTATTTATCTCTGTTTAATGTATTACATTATATATTGCGAACTTATTGATTCGTTATTGTGAGCTCTGCGTATTGTCTCGGCAAACATTTCCGCGATACTTATTATGTGAGCTTTAGGACACTCTTTTGTGAACGGAATACTGTCAGAGAATATCATCTCTGTCATTTTAGATTTCATTACTCGTTCACTTGCCGGATCTGACATTACAGCGTGGCTCGCAATTGCACGAACCGATTTTGCCCCTTGTTCCATCATAAGGTCGGCAGCTTTTGTAATTGTTCCGGCTGTATCAACCATATCGTCAACAAGTATTACATTCTTTCCTTCAACATCTCCAATAACCATCATGCTCTCCACAACATTTGCTTTTGCTCTCTGTTTGTGACAAAGAACCAAAGGCACACCAAAATATTTTGCATATGTGCTGGCGCGTTTTGAACCACCTACATCAGGTGAGGCGATTACCATATCTTCAAGTTTCAATGATGCAATGTAATCAACAAATACCGATGAAGCATATAGGTGATCAACGGGGACATTAAAGAACCCTTGTATTTGGTCGGCGTGTAAGTCCATAGTTATTAAACGGTCAATACCTGCAACGCTTAGCAAATCTGCTATTAATTTTGATGCTATAGAAACACGAGGACGGTCTTTGCGGTCTTGACGAGCCCAACCAAAATAGGGAACGACAGCTATAACAGATGCTGCCGATGCACGTTTAGCTGCATCAATCATTAACAATAGTTCCATTAAGTTATCTGAACTTGGGAATGTTGATTGTACTAAATATACTTCACAACCACGAATTGATTCTTCAAATGATACTGCAAATTCTCCATCTGCAAAATGTTGAATAATCATGTTTCCGAGGGGACAACCTAAATTCTCACAAATTTTTTCTGCCAAATAGCGTGTGTTTGTTCCTGCAAATACCTTTACCGGTCTTTCGTTGCTCATTGCTTGTAAGTTTTATTTAAGAATTTGTTTTTTTTTACTTTGATTTGCAAAAGTAGTAATTTATTCTTAAGAATTTGTTTTTAAATGTTTGAATTTTATAAAAAAATTTTTCTCTCTTATCAAATAGTGTTAAATATGTTGTTTTATCTCTTCTTTGAACACTTCCATATAGCTGTTTCGTAGGCTGATAATAATGTTTTAAAGGGTTTGTTTTGAGATATTTCTCTCTCGTCTTTATTTCCTGATAATAGCTCTTTACAATTAAACTCTCCCTCCTTAATTTCGAAATATTCAAACAGATGATATGGAATATTTATATCGAGGTCAGCGTTTTGTGAACGAAAATTTACAGCTATGATATATAAATCTTTCTTAAAATAGCGGGCAAACAGATAAACTCTTCCTGTAGATATGGCATCGTTATTGCCATTTACATACATTAAATCAAAAAACAATCCATTGCTTATGCCTTTCTCTTTAACTGCAACGTTAAGTAGTTTTTTATATTTGTTTCTTATTTCTTTTTGTTCTTTAGTTAATCCTCTTAAGCCTTTTGTTATCCATTGTCTTACGGTTGGAACGCTCCAATAGTCAAAAATTGTAGTTCTTCCATCTGCTCCGGAAAAACCTTCTGCATCTGTAGCAGCTTCGCCTAACTCTTGTCCAAAATATAGCATTATTGGATTGTTGTCAATTAATGCTGAGAGGGCAAATAATGGAAATGCTCTGTGAGGATCTCCTGCAAAAAAGTGAGATGCAGAACGTTGCTCATCGTGATTTTCGGTAAAGTGTAACATATTCTCTTTGACCTCTCCTATTGACTGCCACCACTTTGTAATTACGCCGGTATGGCGCCCTCTCATTACAATGTCTTTCAAGGTGTCATATAATCCAACCTTGTCATAAAGGTATGTAAATCCTCCACGTTTTACATAGTTGTAATATTGGTTAGGATTGTAAACTTCTGCTATAAATATCATATCAGGATAGCTCTCTTTTACTTGAGCTATACACCACTCCCAAAATTCAACAGGAACCATCTCTGCCATGTCGCAGCGGAAAGCATCTACTCCTTTCGCAGCCCAAAATAGCAGAATATCTCGCATCTTTATCCATGTGTTTGGTATCGGATTGAAATGACACCAACCTGTTGCATGGTCAACTCCATAATTTAGTTTTACGGTCTCATACCAATCGTTTATTGATGGAGAAGATGTAAAACAGTCATTACCTGTTACTTTTGCGGGGAATTCGTTATATTTCTCTTTTCCCTCTCCTATATTAAAATAGGGAGAGAATGTTTGCCCGGGAAGATAGTAGAAATTGTTAAGGGGAGAAAACGCCCAATTAGGATTGTCTCCTTCACCTAAACCTATAACTCCTGCCGGAGCTGCGTCCGAAGAGTATTGCCTTGCTACATGGTTTGGTACAAAGTCCATTATAACTTTTATTCCTGCTTCATGAGTTCGCTCAATTAGACTCTCATACTCCGACATTCGAGAAGTAACATCATCTGCCAAATCAGGATCAATATCGTAGTAATCTTTTATTGCGTATGGAGAACCTGCCAACCCTTTTACAACATATTTATTGTCCGGCTTAATTCCATATTCTGAATAATCGGTGGCTGTGGCATGTTCTATAACACCTGTATACCATATATGAGTAGTTCCTAACGATTTTATCTCTTTTAATCTTTCTGGAGTGAAATCCGAAAATTTTCCAACGCCGTTTTGCTCTTTTGTTCCCCAAGGGATACAAGTTGAATTAGTATTACCGAATAGGCGTGGTAATACCTGATATATTATAATTTTTTCCATCAATAGTTATTAATTAAAAAGTGTAATCAACACAAGCTCTACCTGCAGCGACAGCTTTAAAAATTGATGCAGCGGCTACATGGTCGGGGTGATTGGCATATGTTGCTAAGTCTTCAAAATTTTCAAAAACAGTTGTTAATGCTAAATCAAAACTCTCCGAAGGATTTTCGTTTATTTGAGCTTCTATTGATATTAGACAGGGTATTTTAGGAGGCAATGCCATAAGGGCATCTCTAAACTTTTCTAAGATCTCTCTCTTCTCTTGAGGATTGTCAAACTCTTTAACCTTAAATAGTACTATATGTTTTACCATGTGTATTTATATATATTTTTGTATATTTGCTGTACGGCAAAGATACAACAAAGAAATGAAAAGGACTAATTATGTTTGATTTTAGAATAAATAAGTTTGGTTTTGTAATAATTATATCTTTTTTTCTAATTATTATTAGTTGCTCAAAAAGAGAGACGGAGAGTAATATAAGAGATTGGGAGGATATCAAAAGAGAGGGAACTCTTCGTGCAATAATGATGCAAAACTCAACTTCATATTTTGTATATAGGGGAGAGGATATGGGGTGTGAATATGAGATTATCAAACAATTTGCCGAAGAACATAATCTGCAACTTGAAATTGTTATAGCAAAAACTTTTGAGGAGTTAATTCTGTTTTTAAAAGAGGGAAAAGGGGATATCATTACTTACGATATGCCTATTAATTTGAAAAACAAGATTCTATTTAAGTATTGTGGGCCGGAGATGATATCAAACCAGGTATTAGTACAACGCAAAGATTCTACACGTATTAAAGAACTTAAAGATATTATAGGAAAAATTCTATATGCAGAAAAGAGTTCAAAGTATGACGTGAGAGCGAAGAATTTGAACTCAGAGATAGGAGGAGGTATAACTATTCTTAATTCATTTGGCGATATAACAACAACAGAAGCTTTTATAGATGCGGTTGCAAATGGGGAAATAGATTACGCAGTGGCAGATAATGTAGTTGCGGCTCTTAATAAAAGCTATTATCAAAATCTTGATGTAAGTTTAGATATTGGTTTTGATCAAAAGAGTTCATGGTTAGTACTTAAAAGCAACTCTGTTCTTGCCGATAGTATTGATGCTTGGGTTGTTTCAAACAATAAATCAAAAAAATATCTATCCACTCTTCAAAAATATTTCAGAATGAGCAAATGGGGAAACGAACATGTCTCTCCGTATAAAATGGCAATATCATTGGAAAATGGAGTTATATCGCCATACGATCATATTTTTCAGAAACATGCCGAAACTATAGGTTGGGATTGGCGATTAATGGCGGCGATGGCATATAACGAATCTCAGTTTGATTCATCGCTTGTTTCGTGGGCAGGGGCAAAGGGAATAATGCAACTTATGCCATCAACTGCCCGACATTTCAGTGATGAAGGTTGGGATATGACCAATAATTATCAAAATGTCGCAGCGGCGACCAGATACATAGCTTCTCTTGATAAAAGTTTAAAAAAGATAGAAGATAAAGAGGAGAGAATAAAGTTTATTTTGGCATCTTATAATTCTGGGTTAGGTCATATATTTGACGCTATTGCTTTAGCTGAAAAATATGGAAAAGAGCCTCAACTATGGTTTGATAATGTGGCTGAGGCTTTAAAAATGAAAAATTTACCGGAATATTATAATGATCCTGTTTGCCGTTGCGGCTATTTTAAAGGTAAAGAGACCTTGGCTTATGTAGTTAAAGTTTTAGAACTCTATCAATTTTATAAACAAAATATGCCTAATGAAAATGAATTGGCAAAATAGAGGATAATTCGCGAACAATTTTTATAAAAAAGATCAAAAAAATGATTGACTTTAAAAAATATTATATAGTTATGAATTCATAAATTACAAGCAATTTTTTAATATAATTATTCACTTATAAAATTAATTGTTATGAAAAGGAACAACCTAAACATTGCTTTAGCCGTTTTGCTTTGTGGAAGTTTTACATTCTCATCTTGTATCGGCTCTTTTGGGTTGACACATAAAACTCTTGATTGGAACAAAAGTATTGGTAGCAAATGGGTAAACGAGGTGGTATTCTTCTGTTTTATGATTATTCCGGTTTATGAAATTACAGCTCTTGCTGACGTATTAGTAATTAACTCTATTGAGTTCTGGAAAGGTACAAACCCTGTTTATGGCAGCAAATTTGTAGAGGGTGAAAATAGCAAATATGTTATAAATAGCCATGATAAAGGTTATACTATTACAGACCAAAACACCAATGAATCTGTAGAGTTGGTATATGACAATGCTGATGATAGCTGGAGTGCAGTAGTAAATGGAGAAAGCCATAAATTCTTAACATTTGTTGATGATAACAATGTTAATGTTTATGACATATTTGGCAATGCAACTACTGTTGAGTTGAGCGAAAGCGGAGTTTTGGCATATAAAGATGCAGTAAAATCTCTTATGCCTGTTGCTATGAAATAGAGAAATAGTATTAGTATTAAGAATAAAAAATCAGGATTTTTAAATCCTGATTTTTTTTATTAATTAATTTCTATTTGCCTATATAATAATACTCAAAACCAAGCGAAACCAACTCTTCTCTGTCGTAAATGTTCCGCCCATCAATTATAAGAGGGGTTGACATAATCTTTTTTACCACTTGCCAATTAGGTAAACGGAATTGCTTCCACTCTGTTAATATAAGCAGAGCATCTGCTTCTAAAAGAGTATCGTACATATCCGGTGCATATTCAATATCATCGCCTAACCTGCGATGGCATTCTTCCATAGCGACGGGATCATATACTTTTACTATTGCTCCTGCTTGCTTTAAAAGTGATATAGTTACAAGAGAAGTTGCCTCTCGCATATCATCTGTTTCAGGTTTAAAGGACAAACCCCATAATGCAATACGTTTACCTTTTAAATCACCCTTATAATATTTATTGAGTTTATTAAATAAAACTAACTTTTGCTTATTGTTTACACTCTCAACAGCTTTAAGTACCTCCATTGAGTAACCAGCTTTTTCAGCTGTTTTTATAAGAGCTTTTACGTCTTTAGGGAAACAACTGCCTCCATATCCGCAACCGGGATATAAAAATTTTGTACCAATACGAGAGTCGCTGCCTATTCCTTTACGAACCATATTTATATCTGCACCTACCAATTCGCAAAGGTTTGCAATGTCGTTCATAAAACTTATACGTGTTGCCAACATTGAGTTTGCAGCATATTTAATCATTTCAGCACTTGGAATGTCAGTGAATATAACTCTGAAGTTGTTAAGTAAAAAAGGACGGTATAATTTTGTCATCAACTCCTTGGCACGTTCGCTTTCTACTCCAACAACAACTCTGTCGGGACTCATAAAATCTTTTATGGCAGCCCCCTCCTTTAAAAATTCAGGATTACTTGCTACATCAAAAGGAATATCAACGCCTCTCTTTTTTAACTCTTCTTTAATAACCTGTTTGACTTTTTGGGCGGTACCGACTGGTACGGTTGATTTTGTTACCAATATGGTGTATTTTTTTATAGCTTGTCCAAATGTTTTAGCAACAGCAAGGACATACTGAAGATCTGCGCTTCCATCTTCGTCTGGAGGAGTTCCGACAGCACTAAAAACAACCTCTACATTATCAATACAATCTATTAATGAATTACTAAAAGATAAACGTCCTTCTCGCTGATTTCTAATAACCATTTCAGATAATCCCGGTTCATATATCGGGACTATCCCTTTTTGAAGAGCCTCAATCTTATTATTATCAACATCAATGCAAGTTACATTCACACCCATTTCCGAGAAACATGTGCCACTTACTAAACCTACATATCCTGTGCCAACAATTGCTATATTCATTAATAAATTTAAATTAGATATTTACAAAATGAAAAATTATAATTCAATAATGATAATATGATTAAACATATTTTGAACCACAAAGTTAAATATTTTCTATTAAATTCAATAAAACATTAATAAAAGAGATTATGATATAGAAATTGAATTATATAATGTCTAAAAATAAATATCTGTTAATCAGAAAAATATCTTTTTAATAAAAAATATATATAAAAAACATTCAAAAAAATATTGTCAATTAAAAAAATAGTAGTACTTTTGCATTCGGAAAACGGTTCCATAGCTTAATTGAATAGAGCATCTGACTACGGATCAGAAGGTTGCAGGTTTGAATCCTGCTGGAATCACAAAAAGCTGTACGATGTGCAGCTTTTTTTAGGGAAACCTAAAAATGGAAGGAGAGAAACCTCTCCACCAAATTGCGGGAATAGCTCAGTTGATAGAGCATCAGCCTTCCAAGCTGAGGGTCGCGAGTTTGAGCCTCGTCTTCCGCTCAAAAGACGAAACAAAACAATTAACACAAATACTTATCTAATAACAACTACAAAGTTATGGCAAAAGAAAAATTTGACAGGTCAAAGCCTCACGTAAACGTAGGTACCATCGGTCACGTTGACCACGGTAAAACTACCTTGACCGCTGCTATTACCCAGGTTCTTGGTAAAAAAGGTCTTTCGGAGCTTCGCTCGTTTGACTCTATCGACAACGCTCCTGAGGAGAAAGAGCGTGGTATCACCATCAACACCGCTCACATCGAGTATCAGACTGCAAACCGTCACTATGCTCACGTAGACTGCCCCGGTCACGCCGACTACGTTAAGAACATGGTAACTGGTGCTGCACAGATGGACGGTGCTATCTTGGTAGTTGCTTCGACTGACGGTCCTATGCCCCAGACTCGTGAGCACGTTCTTTTGGCTCGCCAGGTGAACGTTCCCAAGATCGTTGTTTTCATGAACAAATGCGACATGGTAGACGATGAGGAGATGCTTGACCTCGTTGAGATGGAGATCCGTGACGTTTTGAGCGCAAACGGCTTCGACGGTGACAACGCTCCCGTTATTCGTGGTTCTGCTCTTGGTGCTCTCAATGGTGAGCCCGAGTGGGAGGAGAAAGTTATGGAGTTGATGGATGCTGTTGACACCTATATTCCCCTGCCTCCCCGTGACGCAGACAAACCCTTCCTTATGCCCGTTGAGGACGTATTCTCGATTACCGGTCGTGGTACCGTTCTTACTGGTCGTATCGAGACTGGTGTTATCAAAGTTGGTGACCCCGTAGAGATTATCGGTCTGGATGAGAAGACTCTGACTTCGACTTGTACCGGTGTTGAGATGTTCCGTAAGCTGCTCGATTCGGGTGAGGCTGGTGACAACGTAGGTCTGCTGATGCGTGGTATCGACAAGAAAGACGTTAAACGTGGTATGGTTGTAGCGAAACCCGGTTCGATTACTCCCCACACTGAGTTCACCGCTGAGGTTGACATCCTGAAGAAAGAAGAGGGTGGTCGTCACACT
>JAZNCN010000025.1:0-42902 GCA_045587545.1 Candidatus Caccoplasma sp. | reverse complement strand
AATCTTAATCAAGATATTGAAATAAGTTGGCGTTTGAATGCAGATGGAGCATCTATCAAAAGTGGTAAAATCAAATTAAAAGATATACCAAGGAAATAATATTTTGCATTGTTTTACACCTACTAGTAGGGATTTCGAACTGAGGTGGAGCAAAATTTTAGTACATCCGCTTGTATTTCAAAATAAAGCAGTACCTTTGCATCAAGGTAGGAACTCGACTCTGCGAGACACTGCAAAATGGTGCAGAAATTAGGTGGAGCAATAGCGGGAGATTACGTTTGTAGCAATTCTTTAACGCAAAGATATAGAGCCATTTAGAAATGAAACTCGTTTTCTGGTGGCACCACAGCTAAAAGTATAAAGTAACCCCAAAAGTTTGGCAAAAACTTTTGGGGTTTCTTTAAATAGAGTTGGCTCTATTTTTATCTATTATTCTAACAGTATTTTATTTTGCGAACTTGAGTACTTCGTTACCTGCTTTAACAATGTATATGCCATTGGGTAGGTTGTTTGTTGGTATGTATGTTGTTCTGCTTGATATTGGTTGCGATAGTACCTCTACTCCATTAATTGTATATACTTTTACTATGCACTTTTTGTCTGATGTTACGGATATGTTATTTGATGCATAGTATATGGTTGTTTTTGCAATTTCTGTTTCTTCTATTCCGTTTGCAATTGGGTCTTTAACTGTAAAGCGGTCCATGCAGAAGTATGCGGGGGTGTTCATTCCCCATTGTCCTACGTCGGTCGATTCCATTGTGAAGTAAACCTCTTTTACCGAGCCAAGTGATGTGAGGTCAAACCAACACCACTCTGTAACTTGTGAGAGTGAACCATTCTTGAACTCGGCAAGTGTGAATTCTGCTGTTGTTTCGGAGTTATCTTCTTTTACTCCGTGTGCTATTAGTTTAAACCAATCGCCTTCGTTGGTTAGTCCGTTTGCAAAGTCGTTACCCTCAATATTGGTGTAGTAGGGGTAGGGTGAGTTTGTAACGTACATTCCTGCGGGGGTATATAAATTGCCATCGTTAAAGGTTATTGATAGGCTGTTTTCTGTCTCCCATGAGCTATAGTTTGCTACTATGTATGGGCGTGCTGCATCTACTACAATTTCATCTCCGCTTACTGCTGATATTCCTCCTTTTGCCATACAGCCCCATTGGGTATCTAACAGGTAATCGGCTGAGGCGTCACTTGCGTTTGTGCTTACGGTAAATCCGTTCCAAGCCATTCCTCCGTATGATGTGCCTTCGCCTCCTATCAGGTGTGAGAATTTGAATACTTGTGCCTCCCAATGTGTGTAATCAATATCGTTGTAGGTCTCTGTCCACTCTCCTGTTGAGTTGAATGTAAATTCTGAGGGGGTTGAGGGTTGTGTTAGGTCTAATACAATTCCTTCAACCTCTTCGTCTTCAACTTCTTTTGATACGGTAAATTTATCCATACAGAAGTATCCTGGTGTATTCATTCCCCATGTTGGATCAGTGTCGGTTGATTCCATTGTGAAGTACACCTCTGTTACTTCGCCTAATGTTGAGAGGTCAAACCATGTCCATTCATCAATTGCTGAGAATGTTCCATCGTTATACTCGGCAAGGATTATTTCGGTTGTAGTTTCATCTCCGTTTGCTTTAACTCCGTGTGCAATAAGTTTAAGATAATCGCCCTCTTCGGTGAATGCTCGTGCTACAAAATATCCATCTTTTGTGCTATAATATACGTATGGGGTGTTTGTTATATAGAATCCTTCAGGGGTGTAACTATTGCCATCGTTAAATAGTATTGAGAGATTGTGTTGTGTTGACATAAGGCTGTAATATCCTACAATATATGGGATATTGGCATCAATGGTAATGTTCTCTCCGTCAATAGCCGATATTCCTCCTTTTGCCATACAGCCCCATTGGGTAGAGGTAAGGTCTTCGGCTGAGGCATCACTTGCATTTTTACTTACTATAAATCCGTCCCAAGCCAAGCCGTCCCATGATGAGCCAGGTCCGTCAATTAGGTGAGAGAACATAAAGATTTGAGACTCCCAGTAGGTGTAATCAACATCGTTGTAAGTCTCTGTCCATACCCCATTATCATTATATGTGAATGTTGTGGGGTTTGATGGTTGTGTTAGGTCTAATACAATACTCTTTTTTGCCGCATATAGCGGAGAGCATAACAATAGTGCAAAGCTTACACAAATGATAGTTTTGTAAAGATGTTTCATAATATTGTATTTTTAAGTTGTTTGTTACAAATTCAAGTCTTCTGCTCCTATAAATTCGGTTGAGCTTTCGCCTATCTGTCCGCAGTTTTGTAGTAGTCCTGTTGTTACTTTTATAAAGTCTATGCCTATAAGTTCTACTTTTTCGCCGTTGCTGTTTACTGCCCAAGAGATATCAAATGAGTTGTTCTCTTTGTCTCGGTTGGGATAGTTATCGGCATATCCCCATGCATATTTGTCAAGGAAGTATTGTCCGTTACTCTTTATGCTGTAGTTTTCAGGTAGTAGCGTGCTTGTGAATGTGAGTTCTTTGGCGTTGCTCCATTGTGGCCAATATTCAAGGGAGTGGTTTGTAAAATTGTTTTGTTCAATAAAGCCTTCTCCTCCCATATTATCGCTCCACTTTATATACTCTTTATCTACAACTCCGTTCTTCCCGGGGAGAGGTGTTTTGCCCTCTTCTGGTCGGTAATATGTTACTTGATAGTTTTTAATTGTTTCGGGGTTGTTGTATTCGCTCCCTGCAAGTTCGTACCACTCATCATCGGCAATGCCGTTGTTGTTGCGGTCTAACGAAACTGATACAATGCCACACTCTGAACTTCCTGTAAAGGCGTTACTACCTAAAAAGAAATCTTTTTCTCCTTTGCGGTTTATTATGGTGTGGTCAAACCCTACAACTATATATCCTCCAAATGAGCCGAGCGAAACCATACTGCCATTTAAGAGATATTGTTCTGTCTTTTTTCGGGTACTCTCTTTTGTATCTCCCGCTTCATATTCGGGTAGGTCGTTTATAAATTGCCCTGGTGCAGGGTTGAATTCTAATACTTTCGACATTTTTGCTTTGTACTCAACCTCTTCGGGTAGGACCACTATTGCAGAGGTTTTAATAATCTGCTCCCCGCCGTCCTCTATTGTGAGGATTAGTGAGTAATTTCCGCTCTTCTCGGCAACAAATATGCACTCTCTATCCTCTGATAGTAGTGTTACTTCTCCGCTTTCAGATATTATCTCCCATTTAAAGCTATCTCCTGCTGCTCCTGTTGCAAGTGAGAGTTTTTGTAGGCGAGGTACTGAATAGTTGTCATCAACGCCTATTGATGTTATATCGGGTCCGTTATGGCAACCTATCAGTAGTATTGCCGATAGGATTGTTGTTATCAAATGTATTCTTTTCATAATTACTTGTATATAAATTCTATTGATGAGGGTATATCTCCTGTAAACACGCTCCAACGCTTTGTGCCTTGTGGTGAGTAACAGGTTATTGTTCCCGATGATACATAGTTTTTGGCATCGCATATAAACACCTCTTTTGTTGAGGGATTTACCTTTATGGCGTATGGTACTTTAATTAAACTCTCTGTTCCGTCTTTTATAAAACGCTCTTCTTCTATCTCTGCTGTTTCAATATTGGCAATTGTGTATGTTATGTTTGTTGCCATTGAGTTTCCTTGATAAGGTGCGTTATACATATATATTTTATCTTCGCAGATATCAAAGTTTGAACATAGCAGGTTTGTTGCTTCAACGCTTTTTATCGTTCCGTTGCTATTTGTCTCAAGCCTATATAGTCGAGGAGGTAAGGTGTAGTAATCGCCACGAGAAAGCAGCCATATTTTGCCGTTTTTATCAATCCTCATTCGGTGGAGATTTATTGCAACCTCTTTTTTCTCTATCTGTGTAAACGTTGATAGGCGAATTACTGAAACGGTGTTGTCGTAATTATTTGAGTTATAGCCTCCCGAGTTTGCAACATATAGGTATCCGTTTTTTATAACCATCTCTTCGGGTTGTCGGCCAACTTTAACCTCTCCTACAATCTCATAAGTTTCAGTGTCAATTTTAAATACAGCACCCTCTTGTGCATTAACATCGCCTATTATTGTTGTTACATACGATGAAACGTAGGCGTATTTACCATCAAACACTATATATCGGCAATTTGGCACATCAACTTGTGCTATGCGTTTTGCGTTTTTTGCCTCAACAATCTCAACTTTATGCGATGCGTTTATTACTAACCAAAGTTTATCTTTATATATCTTTGCATCGTTGCCTACATCACCTAACTCTTTTACTACGTTGGGGTTACGTTCGGCATATATGTTGTGGGTATATACGCCTGTTGTAAAGTTCATAAAATCAAGAGTTGCTTTGTTGCTACCCATATTGCCTTCGTTAAGGAGGTAAAATCCGTATGGGTTGGCATTTGCATCTATTGCATTTTCGATGCTTTCGTTTTCAGATAGGAGAACCATCTCTTCTTCGCGACACGATGTAAAGAGCAAAAGCGAGATTAATGATGTTATGTATATTATATTTTTCATATTATAGTTCGTACGATATGGTAAAACGATAATTAATGCCCGGCATAGGGTAGTTTTGAATTACATCGTATGCCTGATTTAAGAAGTTATTTACTTCAAATGTCCCTTTTAAGGCTCCGCCATGTTTTAACTTAAACTCTTTTGTTAGCGATATATCGTGAGTGTACCATGGTTGCATATGGTTTGCTGCAACGTTTTGTTGCCCGGAATATCTTTCGCCTGCATATATAAAGCTGTAATTCAGCATCCAACCATAGTATGCTCCTTGTACCATTGCCGAGCAACTATGGCGAGGTACGTATGGTATTTGGTCGCCATAGTAACTATCGTTCACATCGGTAATATCTATTGCATGTTGGAAAGTGTATTGTCCTTTTAGTGTAAAGAATAGTTTATTGGCTGGTGATATGGTTACTTCGGCGGCTGCATCGCAACCTTTAATTTCTACCTCTCCCAAGTTTAGCATTGTCCATCGGAACTGTTGTCCTTTGGGGTATGCTGTAATTTTGTCTGTAACTCTGTTGTAATATCCGTCTGTCTGAACTTTGAATGAGCGTACAAATTTATTATCCCATGAACGAGAGTAGGTTATACCTCCGTCGTACTGTGTTGCGTATTCGGGTTTAAGAGCTGCATTGCCCAAATCGGTATAGTATAAATCGTTAAATGTGGGCATGGTGAAACTTCGTTTAACAAAGGCTCTTATGGTTAGGTCTCCACTTTTTAGAGGTTTTAATGAGAGGAGTACAGAAGGTGAGAATGCATGTCTCTTCCCTTTGTTATCGCCGGTTTGGGTTTTGTCTTTAATGAATGTTCCTAAACAGCTTCCCTGAATTTTTAATCTCCAAATCTGAAATGATGTTGCTAATGCCAACATGTTTGTATGGCGTTTTGGGAAAGCAAAGTTTGCCATATCGCTGTTGAGCGCATTAAATTGATAGTCGTATGCTACTGCCAAATCCCAAAAACGGAATAGCGATACGGCATGCGATGTTGATATGTAAAACTCTTTTTGTTTGTATCGGTTGTCAACCTCTATCAATTTTGCATCATTATTGGTGTAGTGCGTATTGTAATAGGCATATTTGGTATTTACCATTGCCTTGTATCGTTTTGAAAAGTCTTTGCTGATTGTTCCTTGAACAAAGGTGTTGTTGTCCCAAAGGCGTTCGCCTCTGCGCCATACATTGTTTACTATAGCACCGGGAATACCACGCTCCGAATTGTAATTATATAATTTAACTCTCCAGTAACCGTCGTTTATTGTGCCAAATACTCCGGCTTCAACTCTTAGTGCTCTTATATCTCCATTTTGACGTGTAGCAGTTGTATCGTAGGCAACTGTTCCGTCGGGGGCAACGCGACGGTATCTGAAGTCATACTCGCCACTTGAGGTTAAATATTCGGCTGATACGGAAACAGATATACTATCGTTTATCTTTGTCTCTAATAGTAATGAGGGGTTTATTGTGGCAAAAGAACCAAATTTTGATGCTACTTTTAAATGCAGGTTCTTGCCTTCGCTGAATTTAGGACGTCGTGAACGGATATAGAGCATTCCTGCTGAACCAAAGTCTTTTGCAGGTTGAAATATCTCTCCCTTTTGTCCATTATATACGGCAAGTTCGTCAATATTGTCAAGAGAGTACATTGAAAGATCAATTTGCCCATTTTGGGCATTGCCAAGTTGAATGCCATCATAGAAAACGCCTACATGATTGGCTCCCATACTGCGGATATCAATGGTCTTTATACCGCCTACGCCTCCGTAATCTTTGAGTTGAACGCCTGTAAAGTGTCGTAGCGCATCTGCAACGGAGTAACTATTTAGCTTCTCTAACTCTTTACCGTTAAGACGTTGAACAGGAGTCATCTCTCTGAATATATTTCCTGTTACGCTTACTTCGTTTAGGTTTAGGAGCAATAGCATAGAATCTACTGCATTCTCTTCAACTTCATTGGCATATATAGTTGATGAAGCAATGCTTGTAGCAATTGCCAATAATATTGTTTTGATGTTTGATTTGAATTTCATCCGCTCTCTTATTTGTGCTTCGGGGAGAAGTTGATGCGGATTATATACCTGTTACGGTATGTATGGAGAGAAGACTCCTTTTGCATTAACACCACACGCTCTTTCCTCGAAAGCTGTTAGTAATATGCATCGGCAGGTCTTCTGACTCGTTCCGGCTTTGTTTGGTTACCTTCCCATTACGCTGTGTCGCGTAAAAGTGGTAATCCAAGCCTTTTGTTGGAACTCACAGCAGCGGGACTGTTAGGGATTTACACCCTATTCCCTTTTAATCTTCGGTGAGAACCGATACGCTTGCAAAGATATGTGTTTTTTTTAATTTGGCAAAATAGTTATTAAATATTCCCATTCATATTTATTCTTAAAGTTAAATTTATGTCTAATTTTTTCTATTAAAAGATAATTTTCTCTATTTTTGCTTTTATATTAAAGGAATGAGATAATGGGAATAGTATCAGAAAAATCACCATTAGTAAGTGTATTAACATTAGCATATAACCATGCTCCATATATAAGAGAGTGTTTGGACGGAATTCTTATGCAAAAAACAGATTTTGCATTTGAGATTCTTATTCATGATGATGCCTCAACCGATGGAACTGCTGATATAATTCGTGAGTATGAGAGCAAATATCCTGATATTATAAAACCAATTTATCAGACCGAGAATCAATATTCTAAAAGAGTTGGTATATCAACAACATATCAATACCCACGTGTTAAAGGCAAATATATTGCTTTTTGTGAAGGTGATGATTATTGGATTGATGCTTTAAAACTTCAAAAGCAAGTTGATTTTATGGAGGCAAATCCTCATGTACCTTGTTGTTTTCATACGGTAGATATATATCAAGAAAATACGAATGAATACGAAAAAGGTTATCTTCCGTCATTTTTGAGAGAGAACTCTAAAATAGGGGAGTTCTTTACAAATGAAGATAGAAATGAGGCATGGTTTGCGTATATCCTTGCTATAATGTATCGTAGTGAAAATATTGAGTATTTGAGTGAGCAAAGGAAAAAATATGAGTTTACATTTAACGATAATCACATTATTTACTATCTTATGAAGGATAAACAAGCATACATCTTTAGGGATAGTATGGCTGTTTATAGGAAAAATGACGGTGGTATTTTTGGCAATAAAAGTGAGGGATATAAATTGAATTGTACATATAATATCTCAAAAGAACTGTATCTGAATGAACCTGATGTATATACTAAACATCAGTATTTGTGTCGTATTAAAGAGATATTGAAATTTTATATAAAAAATAGGGAGTATGTAAAGGCTTTTAAATGGAAGAAGAATCATTATAAGGATTTAAATAAAAGTTATCTTTATATTTGCTCCAAAATTTTGATAAATCTTTTTAAGAAAAGAAAATAGATGTATGAAGGTCTCTATAATTGTTCCTATATATAATATAGAAAACTATCTACCAAAGTGTATTGATAGTGTATTATCTCAAACATATGAAGATTGGGAATTGATACTTGTTGATGATGGAAGTAGCGACAATAGCGGAACAATATGCGATAGATATTCTAGTTTGGATTCACGAATTAAAGTTGTTCATAAGAATAATGAAGGTGTAGCTTTGGCTCGTATAGATGGAGTAAAATCTTCAGAAGGGGAATTTATATATTTCTTAGATGGTGATGATTATATTACTCCCAACGCTTTATCATTATTAGTATCTAAACAAAAAGAGAGTGATGCAGATATTGTTATAGGAAGTTTTAAAACTGTGACTGGTGCTTCGGATTGTGATAATGGTGATGATTTTATATTCCCACACTTTACCAACTCTTATGATTTATTGCAATTCAGATTTAAAACCTCAATTTGGGCAGTGTGGAATATTCTCTTTAAAAAGAATATATTACTAAATAGTTTGACTCAAAACAGAGCCCTTGTTTTTGGAGAGGATCTGGTATCGAATTTGAAAATATTATTGATTACAAGGGAAATAGCATCAATTTCTGATATTACATATCTCTATCTTGTAAGAGATTCTTCTGCTACTCAAGTAACCCAAAATAGCACAACTCTTAAGGCTTTAAGGAATATCCCCATGATAGAGGAGATGGATAAGATGGTTGAGGTTTATAAAGGGCATAATATCCCAAACTCTATAATTAAACTTATGGAGTTTAAGATTGTGAATGTTTTATGTAAAGAGATAATGCCCTGTGAGGAGGTTTTCAAGAAGAATAAAGAGATACTTTTTTCGCTTTATAAAAAATATTTCTCTAAAAATTTAGGGGTGCAAATGAATGTGTTTAAACGTTCCCCTCGTAGATATTTTAGATACTGGTCAATAATGAAAAATTTTAAATAATAACTTTATGTATAAAATTCTATATAGAATATTAAAGAAGTTTTTGACACCTGATAAAAGGAGATAGTTAGAGATAATTTCTCTCACTATGCAGTACGGAAGCAAGAGAGACCATTTGATTTTATAGAATTTTAAATTTTTAGATACAATTATGAGTGTGTGGTTTGTCTGTAAGAATGGTTGATTTTACGTGTTCCTTTGATAAATCACTCGCTATTTGAGAATAAAGAGTTATCTTTGTACGTTATTTGTTGATTAAAAAAAGGAGATTATGTTTAAGGAATTATTAAAACTGCTTGTAAGATTTGTACCACCATATAAAAAGTATTTTTTATTAAATCTTTTTTTTAATATACTTTCAACAATTCTTACACTATTCTCATTTGCTACAATTATTCCTATTTTAGAGATATTGTTCAAAATTAATGAGACTTCGTATCAATGGATGGAATGGGGTAGCGGAAGCGCAAAAGATGTTTTTGTAAATAACTTCTATTATGTTATAAATGATCAAATTGCTACAAATGGTCAATCGTGGGTGCTCTTTTTAATGGGTATTTTATTGGTTGTTATGACCTTCTTTAAAACCATGAGCGCTTATTTGAGTTCATACTTTATAATCCCTTTACGAACAGGAGTTGTACGTGATTTGCGCAATTTCTTATATGATAAAGTAACATCATTGCCAATAGGATTTTTTACTGCAGAGCGCAAGGGCGATATAATGGCTCGTATGACAGGAGATGTGGGCGGTGTTGAAAACTCAATTATGGCATCGTTGGAGATGATATCAAAAAATCCGATAATGATAATTGTTTATTTGGTAACAATGTTTGTTATTAGTTGGCAGTTAACACTATTCGTATTGGTATTGTTGCCTGTTGCAGGATATATAATGGGTAAGGTTTCAAAGACATTGAAACGAGCTTCAATGGATGCTCAACGACAATCAGGAACTCTTTTATCTGAAATAGATGAAACGTTAGGTGGTTTGAGAATAATCAAGGCATTTAATGCCGAAGAGAAAATAAAAAATCGTTTTCACAATACAAACAACTTATTGTTTAAGTTTAGCAATAGGATTGCACGTCGCCAGTCGTTGGCTCACCCTATGAGTGAATTTTTGGGAACACTTACTATTGCAATAGTTTTATGGTTTGGAGGAACATTGATTCTTGAAGGCTCAGGAATGATAACCGCTCCGGAATTTATATATTATCTGATTATATTTTATAGCATAATAAACCCTGCAAAAGATTTGACAAAAGGATTTTATGCTATTCAACAAGGATTAGCATCAATGGAGCGTGTTGATAAAATTCTTAGCGCAGAAAATCCCATACAGGCTCCCGAAAATCCAAAGCCATTACCTGCACTTACAAGTGAGATAGAGTATCGTAATGTATGGTTTAAGTATAATGAGGATTATGTCATCAAAGGTGTTGATTTAACTATTAAGAAGGGTCAAACCGTTGCTCTTGTGGGACAATCCGGTTCAGGAAAAACAACCATGGCAGATTTGGTTCCTCGTTTTTATGATGTTGATAAAGGAAAAATTTTAATAGATGGTATTGATGTAAGAGATGTAACACCATTTAGTCTGCGTGCCTTAATGGGTAATGTAAACCAAGAGGCAATTTTGTTTAATGATACATTCTATAATAATATAACATTCGGAGTTGAGAGTGCAACAATGGAGCAGGTTATTGAGGCAGCTAAGATTGCTAATGCTCATGACTTTATTATGGCGACAGAGAATGGTTATGATACTTACATTGGAGATAGAGGTTGTCGCCTATCGGGAGGTCAACGCCAACGTTTAAGCATAGCTCGTGCCATTATGAAGAACCCTCCAATTCTTATCCTTGATGAAGCCACCTCTGCTCTTGATACCGAGAGTGAACGTTTGGTTCAAGAGGCATTGGAGAATCTTATGCGTAACCGTACAACTTTGGTTATTGCTCACCGCCTTTCAACAATTAAACATGCCGATTTAATATGTGTTATGCATGAGGGAGAGATTGTTGAACGTGGTAAACATGATGAGTTAATAGCACTTAACGGTTACTACAAAAAACTTGTTGATATGCAAAATGTAGCATAAATTATATAGAAATGGCTAATATAGCTTTTTTTCATAAAAAATTTCCTGCCGGAGGTGCTGAGATTGTAACTTTCGATATTGCATCAGTATTGAAGGATAAGGAAGTAAAGGTTTTTGTATTTTCAAATAAAATTGAGATTGAGAAATTTCCCAAAGAGTCCGTCAATATTACTCCAATAATCTTGCCATTTCCTAATAAAGATGAGCGGAACTATTCTTTGGTCTTGTCAAATATTAAGGAGTTTGGAATTGATGTTTTGGTGATTCCTGCTGATATTAATTATTTCCCATTTATAGATCAAATAAAGAGAGATGCCGGAGTTAAGGTGGTTTACGTATTACATAGTTTGCCTTTTTGGGAGTATAAGTCAAAACTTTATAATGTTCAGAGAAGAATTCATGAATCGTTTTTGAAGAGGTTAGAGTGGTACTTCCTCCGTTATCCCAAGTATAAATTTGGTTTTAAATTTAATTCTATAAAGAGAAGGTATATAGATATTTATAACCAAGTAGATATATTTGGTGTTTTAAGTGAAAGTTTTGGGCGTGAACTTGCCGAGAAATTGGGGTTAGAGTATTCTTCTTCTAAGATAAGAGTATTACCCAATTATGTAAAAGAGTTGGCAGATGTTTGTGAAGAAAAGCAGAAAGAGATATACTTTATAGGACGTCTTACCTATGTCGATAAACGGGTTGACAGATTATTGCGCATTTGGTCTTTGGTTGAAGAAGATAATCCAGAGTGGAACTTAAAGATTGTTGGAACTGGCGAGGAGTGTGATAATCTTATAAAATTAAAAGAAGAATTAAAACTACAAAGAGTATCGTTTCTGGGATTTACTACAAATCCTAAAGAATATTATGATAGAGCCTCAATTGTTTGTATGACATCATCTTATGAGGGTTGGCCAATGGTCCTTTTGGAAGCTCAGTCAAATAGGTGCACAACTATTGCATTTAATAGCAGTGGCGGAATTGAGGAGATTCTTTCTCCTTCGTGGCAAAATGGAGTTTTAGTTGAAGCCTTTGATGAAAAAGAATATGCCCAAGCGCTCTCTCGTTTAATGAATGATGACAAGTTGAGATGTCGTATTGCCCTAAACGGACAATTGTCGGTTAAACGATTCTCTCCAGAGAAGACTCTTTTTGCATGGAAATCGCTTCTGGAGGAGTTAAAAAAAGACTGATACTAAATTTAGTTTAAATATTTTGTAGTAATTAAGTTATTAAAAGTATATGGTAAATATCGCCTTTATTCATGAAAAATTTCCCTTTGGAGGAGGAGAGGTTGTAACAATGAATGTTATACAATCTCTAGAAAATTATGGATATAGGTTTGTTATATTTTCACCTGAATTTAACCTCAATAGGCTATCAGCTCCTCTTAAAAATGTTGAATATGTAACTCTTCAATATAAAATAAGTGATTCACGAAACTTGCCATTACTGATTTCAGAGATAAAGAAGTGTAATGTAGATGTATTTATTTCTCCTGGGTTTGAGATTCCCTATGTTGAAGCTTTAAAGGTAGAAACAAAGTGTAAAATGGTTTATGTAAATCACAATATGCCTTTTTGGGAATCTATCTTTAAATATCATAATGGTCTTTACAATGCATCTAAATCTCCATTGAAATGGATTGAGTGGTATTTGCTCCGTTCGTTAAAGCATAAATTAGGTATATACAGTAAGAAACTTAGGAAGAAGTATTTAAACCTATATGGTAGTTTTGATGCTTTTGGCGTATTATGTGACAGTTATGGGCATGAATTTGCTCAAACATTGGGGATAGAGTATGAATCTTCAAAATTTGTAACTCTGACAAATGCTGCATATCCTAACCCTAATTATAGTAGTAATAAAAGAAAGGAGATATGCTTTGTAGGTAGATTGTTTCGTCCGCATAAACGTATTGATCGTCTGATAAAAATATGGCAAAAATTATATCTTAAATTTCCGGATTGGGAATTGACTATTGTGGGAGATGGACCTGATATTGTTGATTTACAGTTGATGGTAAGAGAACTTTCATTGAAACGGGTTAATTTTATGGGTTATAGCTCAAATCCGCAATGTTATTATGATAGAGTTGCAATAGTTTGCTTGACATCGACATTTGAGGGGTGGCCAATGACTTTGATTGAGGCACAGGCAAATGGTTGTGTGGCAATAGCTTTTGATGTGTGTGCAGGTATAAATGAGATATTATCACCTTCGTGGGAGAATGGTGTATTGGTTAAGCCATTTGATATTGATGAGTATGCCGATGCTCTTTCGCGATTAATGAGCGATGATAATTTGAGAAATAGAATTGCTGAAAATGGCAGACAACATGTGGCTGAGTTCTCAGAAGAGAGAACGGCTCAGCAATGGATAAATATGATAAACAAATTATTGCAATGAAAAAGGTTGTCGTTGATATATATTCCGCAAAGAACAGAAATGTTGGCGTAGGAGAGTACTCTTATCGTTTAGGGGAGTCATTGGCGGCGAGAGCAGATGTTCTTGCAGGGAAAGGAATAAAGCTTGTCTTTATCCTCCCTAACAATATGATAAATTGTTTTGGCGACAAAGTTGATTATATAGGCGTAAATAAATTTAACAGATATTATTATCGCTATATCTATAGAGGAGCATCTCTGTTTCATTCGGTACATCAGTTTGCATTTATCCGCTTTATGTTGGGCGCAAAAAAGAGCCTGCTAACACTACATGATGTGAATTTTATGTATGAAAAGAGCGGTAAAAAATTATTGAAGTATAAAAACAAAATAGGCCGTCGTATAAATTTTTACGATGAAATCGTATATATTTCACAATTTGTTAAAGATGATGTTAAGCGTGTATATCCTTATTTAAATATTCCTTCGCATGTTATATATAATGGGGTGGCAGATACTTCAAAAAGTTATCCTAATGAAGAGGTATTACCTTTTGAAGAGGGATTTTTATTACACCTTTCAAGTTTGCAACCAAAGAAAAATCCCGAGTTGCTAATTCGTATGATGGAATACCTCCCCGATGAGCGATTGGTGATGGTCGGTAATTGGTCTTCGTCTTATGGGGAGTATTTGAAGGGAGTTATAAAGGATCTTAATCTAAATAATGTTATTCCTTTACAGCATGTGTCAGATGCATTAAAGGCAACACTCTATAAAAGGTGCAAGGCCTTTCTGTTTCCATCGTTGTGCGAAGGCTTTGGACTACCTCCAATTGAGGCAATGCACTTCGGAAAACCTGTTTTTCTTTCAACGCTAACATCGCTTCCTGAGGTTGGTGGTGAGTTAGCCTATTATTGGACTGAATTAGAACCTGAAAAGATGGCACAATCTTTTAAGAGCGGAATTGAAGATTGGCAAAAAAAAGGTTCTGCAGATGATTTAAAGGTGTGTGCATCTAAATTTTCGTGGAATGCATGTGCCGATGCATATATGAAATTATATCTTAAAATGCTTGAGTAGAGCCTTTTTGTTATATTTCCTCGTTTTTACAAACTTTTATATACTTTCATTATCTCTTCAGCTATTTTTTCAGGGCTGAACTTTTTAATATGTTCTTTGCCTTTGGTTATAAGTGATTGTTTGTATTCGTTATCTGTTAGCAGTTTGTTTAGAGCCGTTGCGCACTCTTCTGCAGAGTCCGGGTTTACATATATCACTCCATCACCTCCTGCCTCTTCAAGGCATGAGCCTGTTGCCGCTACTCCGGTAAGCCCTGCACTTATTGCTTCAACTATAGGAATGCCAAAACCTTCAAAGCGTGATGGGTATGCAAAAAGTTCTGCTCCGTGATATATTGAGGGTAAATATTTAAAAGGGACACCCTCTATAATTCTTACTCTGTCTGATAACCTGTTTTTATCGCAAAAATCTTCAACCTCTTTTGCGTATGCAGTTTTGCGTCCTACCGCAATTAGATGTATATCTTTGGGCAGATTTCCCATTGCTTTAGCAAGCAATAGCAGGTTTTTGCGCTCTTCAACTGTGCCAATACAGGCAATATAGCGTTTAGGTAGATTGTATGTTTTTTTTACCTCTTCAATTAGTTCAGAGTCAGGCACTACTTTAAAATTGGGGTGGCAACCTTGATATATGGTGATAATTTTTTCTTCGGGTATTCCGTAAAAAGAGATGATGTCGCGTTTAGTGCAATCGCTTACGGCTATTATTTTATCAGCCTCTTGACAGGCTCTGCGAAATTTATAATCATAAATTGTCCTGTCTATTGCTTTATAGTATTGTGGGTAATGTCTGAAAATAAGGTCGTGAATGGTTACCACACTTTTAATACCTGTTTTGGAAATACCGAAGGGGAGTTCTCCACTCAATCCATGAAAAATATCTATTTTCTCTCTCTTTAAATCATTTACGATTAGTTTTGAACGCCAAAAAGCTGGTAATGCTTTTGATATTTTACCTTGAGGATATATGTCAATGGTATTATTGCATAGCAGGTCGTTAAACTCCTTGTTATCCTTTTGTTTGGGAGCAAAAACTTTGTACGAATTATTCGGAAAATTTTTATTTAAAGCTCCTATGACAAACCGACTATAGTTGCCTAATCCTGTAAAATTGGCAACAGCTCTTTTACCGTCAAAACCTACTATCATGTTTCTAATTATTTACGCCCGAAATCTGCAGGGACTTCTCCCCATGCTTTGGTGTCCCACTTAACTATTCTTGCTCTGAATGGGTGAGTTCTTAACCAATTCTCGGCACGACTTATCAATTCAAAAATTTTATCGTTACGTCCTGTTCTTTCAAGTTTGGTTTTGCATACGCCTTTTTCAACCCATAACATGGCATTCCTGCTATCAGAATATATCGTACAATTCATACCGCTCTTCTCTAACCATGCAAGGGCATGAACAATAGCAAGGAACTCTCCAACGTTGTTTGTGCCATCATCAAAGGGTCCGACGTTGAAAATAACTCCTCCATCAGCAGCCCATACACCTCTATACTCCATTTTGCCCGGATTCCCCAAGCATGAGGCATCAACCGCTATTGCACTGTTTATATCGGGAGGGAGTATTTTTGCTTGTTGGACAGAAGGAGATTTACGTTGGAAAGTTGGTGCCCCTTCAGAAAAAGCAACCTCTGCCTCCTCTCTTGTCGCAAAACCTTTATATTTTGCCCCTTGCACTCCCTTTACTTGAAGCAAGCACTCTTCCCATGAACTATAAATTCCGGGGTTGAGCCCTTGCCAAACAACGTAAAATTTGTTCTTTCCTGCCATTACAATAGTTATCTCATCATTCCCTCAAGAATGCGTTTTGCTGTAGCCTCTCCAAGGCTTTTTTCTATAATTGCCGCTGCAAACATTATGGCTTGAGCAGGACCGTTTCCTGTTACAATATTTCCATCACGCTCAACTTGTGCCGCAGTATAGTTTGCTCCCTTTAAATGCTCTTCAAAACCAGGATAACATGTTGCATTTTTGCCTTCTAAAATGCCATTTTCTCCCAATACCATTGGCGCTGCACATATTGCTGCAATTTTACCTCCTGCTTCGTTATGAGCTTTGAGCATGGCAACAAGCGGAGCACATGATGCAAGGTTTGCTGAACCCGGCATTCCCCCCGGAAGTATGAGCCACTCAGCATTGCCAAAATCAGCTTCAGAAATAACCTCATCTGCAATGATAGTAACTCCATGTGCTCCTTGAACGTCAAATTCGTCAGTAATGGATACCATACTTACGGGCATTGCTGCACGTCTTAACATATCAACTACGGCAAGAGCTTCAATCTCTTCAAAGCCATCTGCCATAAAAACAAAACTCTTTTTCATCATTCTAAAAAATTCTAAAACAACATCTCAAAGATAGTGAAAATTTTATTATCTTCGCACAACTATATAATGATAATTTCGATGAATAAGTTCGGAACAATATTTACACTTACATCATTTGGTGAATCTCACGGTGTTGCTGTGGGAGGAGTAATTGATGGTATGCCTGCGGGTATTGAGGTTGATTTGGATTTTATCCAGAGTGAATTAAACAGACGTCGTCCCGGGCAGTCTTCGCTTGTAACTCAACGTAACGAAGCTGACAAAGTAGAAATACTTTCAGGTGTATTTGAGGGTGTAACAACAGGCACACCAATAGGTTTTGCTGTTTACAATAGCAATATGAAGAGTGGAGATTACGACAATCTTCGTAATATCTATCGTCCTTCTCATGCTGATTATACATATACCCAACACTATGGAGTACGCGATCATCGTGGAGGCGGTCGCTCGTCAGCTCGTGAAACTATTTCTCGAGTGGTGGCAGGAGCATTTGCAAAACTTGCGCTTAAAAAGTTAGGAATAGATATTGTTGCGTATACTTCGCAAGTTGGGAATATTCAACTTGATAAAGATTACAAAAAATATGATTTCTCTCTTATTGAGAGTAATGCCGTGCGGTGTCCCGATGCTTCGTCTGCCGATAAAATGGCTAAATTGATTGAGGAGGTTAAGAGTGCAGGCGATACTATAGGCGGAGTTGTAACATGTGTTGTTAAAGGAGTACCTGCCGGTTGGGGCGAACCTGTATTTGACAAACTTCATGCAAAACTTGGTAATGCCATGTTGAGTATTAATGCTGTTAAAGGTTTTGAATATGGAATGGGTTTTGACGGTGTTGGAGGCAGGGGTTCTGAAATGAACGATACTTTTGTAAATGATAACGGAAAAATAAAGACGCTTACAAATAATTCAGGCGGTATTCAAGGCGGTATATCAAACGGTGAAGATATATATTTTAGGGTGGCATTTAAGCCTGTTGCAACTTTGTTGCAAGAGATAAAGAGTGTTGATATAAATGGGAATGAGGCGAGTGTTATGGCAAGAGGACGTCATGACCCTTGTGTTTTGCCGCGTGCAGTTCCTGTAGTTGAAGCTATGGCTGCAATGGTACTTTTAGATAGCTATCTATATTCTAAAATGGTAAGATTGTAGCATTGGTGATAAAACATGTTGGAGATGACTTCTGAAAACCCTTTTTACGATTTCAGCGAATATTTAAAGTGTAAGTTCCCCGATTTTAAGGTGCAGAAGATTTCGGTGAATGCAGGATTTACATGTCCAAATCGTGATGGAAGTAAAGGTGTTGGAGGTTGTATTTATTGTAATAATGCTTCGTTTACTCCCGGATATTGCGACCAATTCAGTTCAATAACCAATCAGATAGGTGAAGGAAAATATTTTTTCTCACGCAAATATCCCGAAATGAAATATTTGGCATATTTTCAATCATACACCAATACATATGCCGATATTGATATTGCAATAGCTCGTTATGAAGAGGCTTTGTCTGTTGCCGATATAGAGGGACTTATAATTGCTACACGCCCAGATTGTATGCCAGATGAAATTTTGAAATACCTGCAAAGCGTTGCAAAAGAGAAATTTATCTTTATAGAGTATGGTGCAGAGAGTACAAATAATAGGGTGCTTGAACGAGTAAATCGCTGTCATACATGGCAAGATACGGTTGATACGGTTGAACGTACTCATAAATATGGGTTAGATTGTGGTTTGCATCTTATTTTGGGATTGCCTTGTGAGGATAGAGATTCAATGATGAACTCTGCAATAGAGGTCTCAAAACTTCCGATTAAATCGTTAAAATTACATCAGCTTCAAATTATACGTGCAACACGATTAGCTAAGGAGTATAGGGAGAATAAGGATATTGTTAAGCTCTTTGATATAGATGAGTATATAATGCTTGTTTCCGATTTTATAGAACGATTACGCCCTGATATTGCTTTAGATCGTTTTGTCTCTCAATGCCCTCCCGAGTTTCTAATTGCTCCGCGTTGGGGTTTGAAAAATTATGAATTTACGGCAAAACTGATAAAGAGTATGCGCCAGCGCGAGGTGTTTCAAGGAAGATTATATAATATGTAATGAGTAGAGTAATTATATACATATTGCCCCTATTTTTTGCGGTTGCATGTACCATTGGCTTAGATAAAAAAAAGACTATAACTGTTTCAAATGTCTATGCCAAGTGTTTTGCTGTAAAGGAGTTTGATGATTTCAAGGTGATAGAGGTTGTTAACCCTTGGGATAGTGCAACCCTTTTACAACGTTATATACTCGTTCCTAAGGAGAATGATATTCCAGCAAATATTCCGAGCGGAACTATTGTCCGTACTCCTATAAGCAGGGCTGCTGTTTATGCGTCGCTTCATTGCGGAATGATGCGTGAGATAGGAGTTGATTCAACAATCGTGGGTGTATGTGATGTGCATTTTATTGCAGATAAAAGCTTAAAAGAGCGTATAAAAAATGGAGAGATAGCAGATATGGGAAGTTCTTTCCTCCCTGATGTGGAAAAAATAATTTCCTTATCTCCGGAAGTGATAATTGTATCGCCATATCAAGACGGTTCATATGGTAAGGTTGAACAATTGGGAATACCAATTATTGAGATGGCGGATTATATGGAAGATACTCCGCTTGCACGTACTGAATGGCTTAAATTTATAGCAATGCTTTTTGAGTGCGAAGATGTGGCAGATTCAATATTTTCAGCAACAGAAACAGAGTATTTGCGTTTGTCGGAGATAGGACGTAATGTAAAAAACAAACCTTCTCTATTCTGTGAACTTAAAACAGGTGGAGTATGGTATCAACCCGGAGGTGCAAGTTATATGGCTCAGCTTTATCGCGATGCAGGAATTAATTATTTGTGGAGTGATAATGCGGAGAAGGGTTCGATCTCTCTATCATTTGAAGAGGTTTTGATGCGAGGAGCAAATGCCGATTTGTGGTTTATAAAATATGCCGATGAGAAGGATAAAACCATATCATCTTTATTACAAGAGTATGCTCCTTATTCAAATTTTAAATCTTGTAATGGAGGTAATGTGTGGGGTGTAAATGGATTGAAAGTTTCATTTTATGAAGATATGCCTATATATCCTCACTTGGTATTACGAGATTTTATGATAATTGCTCACCCTGAGATATTCTCATTGACTGATACGACGAAATATTATAAAAGGTTGAAGAATGAATAAAAGGTCTGTAATAATATTGTTGATATTAACGATTCTATTATTTATCTCAAATCTTTTTTGGGGTTCAGTGAGTGTGCCCTTTGACGAGAGTTTTAATATCCTCATTGGACGCGGAACTGATAACAAAATGTGGGAGCATATTATTTTGCAATCTCGTTTACCCCAGGCAATTACGGCAACGTTGGCAGGTGCGGCATTGGCAGGTGCGGGATTATTGTTGCAAACAGCTTTTTCAAATCCATTGGCTGGCCCTTCAATTTTAGGAATAACATCGGGGGCATCTTTGGGCGTTGCTGTTGTAATGCTCGTAAGCGGAGGAGCAATTGGAGGGATATCAGGTTCTATATCAACGGTTGGAGGAGCATTTGTCGGCTCCCTCATAACTCTTGGTATTATTATACTCTTTTCAATGATGGTGAGAAGTAGCGTTATGTTGCTCATAGTAGGAATAATGGTTGGTTATGTGGCAAATTCGGCAATAACCTTACTAAACTTTTTTGCATCTGAAAAAAATGTTTTCTCATATACCCTTTGGGGAATGGGCGATTTCTCAAGTGTCTCAATATCTGATTTACCAACATTCGCAGTTATATCGTTACTCGGTATAATCTTATCGTTATTACTTATAAAACCTCTTAATGCTTTGTTGTTGGGAGATAGGTATGCGACAAATTTAGGAGTGAATGTAAAACTTACTCGTGTATTATTGCTTTTATGTACAGGATTGCTGACAGCGATAGTTACATCTTATTGTGGTCCTATATCTTTTTTAGGATTGGCAGTACCTCATGTGGCACGATTGCTATCGCGTTCGTCAAATCATCATACACTTTTGCCTGTAACGCTCCTCGTTGGTAGCGCTACGGCATTGCTGTGTACACTTATATGTTCAATGCCATGGCAGAGTGGGGTATTGCCACTTAATGCTATAACTCCCATATTTGGGGCACCTGTAATAATTTATGTAATAATAAACCGTTCTAAAATAGAGTACTTCAACTGATGAATCAGCAACCTATAATAGAGACTCTCTCGCTGAGTGCAGGATATGGAAGAGGCAAATCTGCAACCATAGTTGTAGATAATCTCTCATTCTCTTTATATGAGGGAGAGTTTGCTTTATTATTAGGTTGTAATGGAGCCGGTAAGTCAACTTTGTTACGAACTCTTTCAAATGTACAGCAACCCTTATCAGGAGAGGTTAAATTATGTGGGGAGAACATTGAAAACATATCACCTCGTGAGTTGGCTCAAAAAATATCGGCAGTTTTTACAGATAAGACAATGGCGGGAGGATTGACTGTCGCAGAGGTTGTTGCATTAGGCAGACACCCTTATACAGGTTTTTTTGGTAAAATCACGAAAGAGGATAATGAGATAATTTCAATGGCGCTATCTCTTGTTGGAATGGAACAAAAATCAAAAAAATATCTTTCTCAACTTTCTGACGGAGAGCGTCAAAAAGTCATGATAGCAAAAGCACTTGCACAACAGACACCTTTGGTAGTATTAGACGAGCCGACCGCATTTTTAGATCTTCCAAGCAGAGTGGAAATATTATATCTCTTACGAAGATTGGCTGATGAGCAAGGAAAAGCTATATTGCTTTCAACTCACGACATAGAACAATCTCTATCGGTTGCCGATAAATTATTGTTGTTTGGCAATTCAGATAAGGTTGAATTTATGCCAACCCAAGATGCAATAGAGAATGGTGCGATAGATAATCTGTTTGTCTCGCGGGGTATTGAATTTAATAAACAAACGGGTAGATTTCTGCCTAAAAAGATGTTATAATTATGAAGTATTATTTGGTTGCAGGCGAGGCTTCGGGTGATCTGCATGCTTCGCATCTTATGAAGGAGATAAAAAAGTTGGACAGTAATGCCGATTTCCGCTTTTTTGGTGGCGACCTTATGGCTGCCGAGGGAGGTACTTTGGTTAAACATTATCGCCAAATGGCATTTATGGGATTTATTGCTGTTGCAATGAACTTAAGAACAGTTCTTAAGAATATGAGGGATTGTAAAAAGGATATAGAATCATATTCGCCAGATGCTGTTATATTGGTAGACTATCCCGGCTTTAACCTGAAAATTGCGAAATTCGTTAAAGAGAAACTGCATATACCTGTCCACTATTATATTGCTCCCAAAATATGGGCATGGAAGGAGTACCGAATAAAAGAAATTCGTAAATATGTTGATTATATGTATTCTATTCTACCTTTTGAAGTGGACTATTTTAAAGGACATAATTACAAGGTTGATTATGTAGGAAACCCAACTGTAGATGAGCTGAGTATAAGGCCTAAAGCTGACGAAAGCTTCAATGATTTTACCGCATCAAACGGGTTGGATAATCGTCCTATAATTGCACTTGTTGCCGGAAGTAGAGTTGGAGAGATAAAAGGGTCATTGCCTCGAATGATAAAGGCTGTAGAAGGAATGTCAGATTATCAGTTTGTCGTTGCAGGCGCTCCTTCAATATCTCCAAAGTTATATGCCGATATAATAGGCGATAGTCCGATAAAGGTTGTATATGAAAAAACATACAGGTTAATGCAACAATCAACAGCAGCTCTCGTAACATCAGGAACTGCAACTCTTGAGACAGCACTTATTGGAGTTCCCCAAGTTGTATGTTATCATATGTTTGGAGGAAAGTTCACATATAAACTTTTTGAGAAAATATTAAAAATAAAGTATGTGTCGTTGGTAAATCTTATTGCTGATGAACCTATTGTTAAGGAGTTGCTTGTAATTTATTTTACTCCGGGAAATACACGTTTTGAGTTAGAACGTATTTTGACAAAGGAAGTTAGAGATAAGATGCTTGAAGGCTATGCTCGAATGAGAGCGCGTTTGGGAAATGAGGGTGCTCCGCGTCATGCAGCTAAGTTGATATGCCAACGAATGGGTAATAATATATAGCAATACAATTTTATAGAAAAAGATTCGTTATAGATAGTAGATGAAACAGACAAAATATATACTTCATTGCTTATTGGTACTCTTTATGATGGGGGTAACAACGAGTTGTTTTGACGATGATTTCACATCATCGCCAAATGATATTTTGTCATTTTCGGTTGATACCTTAAAATTTGATACTGTATTTACCGAGCAGGGAACTGCTACAAAAATATTTAAGGTCTATAATCATTGCGATAAGAATATACTTGTAACATCAATAATATTGGCTGATGCAGAAAATTCAGGTTTTTTTATTAATGTTGATGGAAGTAAAGGTCCCGATCTCTATAATATTGAGGTGCCTGCACAAGACAGTATATTTGTATTTGTTGAGTTAACACCCCAAAAAAACAGTCAAAATTTACCATTTCTTATTAAAGATTCAATAGTTTTCTTAACCAATGGAGTGAAACAAGATGTTAAGTTGCAGGCATACGGACAAGATGCAATACGTTTACGTGGGGAGATTGTTGCAACCGATACTGAATATACATCACAAAAACCATATATTATTTTCGATTCGCTCGTTGTTGAGGAGGGCGCAAAATTGAAACTTTTGCCGGGAACTCGTCTTTTTATGCATGATAAAGCCAAAATAGTGGTAAGGGGTCAAATAATTTCTGAAGGAACAGTTGATGCTCAAGTTGTATTACGAGGCGATAGAACCGATAATATGTTTTCATATCTGCCCTATGACCGATTACCGGGTCAGTGGGACGGGTTATATATATCGTTGCAAAGTTATGATAATAAATTTACTCATACCATAATGAGGGGGACTGTTAACGGATTAGTTCTTGACTCTTCAGATGTTAATCGTGAAAAAATACGAATACACAATTCAATACTGCATAACTCAAAAGGAGATTTATTGACAATAAATCATAGTAATGTACAAATAACAAATAGTGAAATTTCAAATGGTTCAGGAGCTTTGATAAGATGTAATGGAGGAGTGATTAAAGTTGTCCAGAGTACAATGGCAAACTATTTTTCGCTATTTGATGTAATACGTTCGCCAATGATTGTTTTTAATGGTTTTGACGATGAAACATTGCCGTATATACCAAGTGCATCATTTGATAATTCAATTTTAACGGGAACATCAAGTGTTATATCCCCTTCTGATATATCAGTATATAGTACGATATTATTCAGAAATATGCTATTTACAGTTTCGGGCAGCGACGATGCTAATTTTATAAACTCAATATGGGGGGCAAAACCAATGTATAACTGTGTTGGAGGAGATATATACTATTACGATTATAGAATATCTACGACAGAGTCAGGGGCATATCAGGCAGGAGATGAAATTTATTTGACTCCCGAGTTACGAACAGATATGTACGGAATAGAGCGTCCCTATGGGATAGCTCCTGATGTTGGAGCATACCAAATAGTGGATACTGAATTAGAAATGACTAAAAACAAATAACTACCCGTAGGGCGGCTCTTGCCGACAACCAACAACTAAAATATGAAACCTTTAATACTGATAACAAACGATGACGGCATAGAGGCTAGAGGAATTCATTTCTTGGCAAAGGCAGTCTCACATCTTGGAGATATTGTTGTAGTTGCGCCAGATTCTCCTCGTTCGGGACAATCATGTGCCATAACAGTAACGAATCCTTTGCGTTTGTTTAAAGTAAAGGAAGAGGAAAATATAAAATATTATAAAACAACCGGCACTCCGGTTGATTGTATAAAGTTGGCAATTAATGAGGTGTTAGATCGTCGTCCTGATCTTATATTGTCGGGGATAAACCATGGCTCAAATAGTGGTGTGAGCACTATGTATTCAGGTACAATGGGAGCTGCATATGAGGGAGCAATAATAGGAGTGCCATCTGTAGGTTTCTCATTGTGCGATCATTCGCCCGATGCCGATTTTACTCCATGTCGTGATATTATACAAAAGTTATGCAAGTCGGTTATTAAAAATGGGTTGCCCGCATCAGTGTGTCTTAATGTAAATGTTCCTGTTGGCGTTGAGATTAAAGGAGTGAGAGTATGCAAGCAGGCAATGGGGTATTGGACTGAGGAATATGACCGTAGAGAGGACTCGCATAACAGGGTATTCTATTGGTTGACAGGACACTTTGTAAACACATCTCCTAAAGGAGCAGATACAGACGAAGAACTATTATCTCAAGGATATATCACAATTGTTCCCACCTCGTGCGATAGAACTGCGACATCAGTAATACCTTTCGTTGAAAAACTATTGTAATAATTTATTCCTATATCTCTAATCTATACATTGTTTTTTGTATAAAAATGCACATAAACAATGCTTTATGCGATAAAAAATTAATTTTTATAAAAAATATCTGCAAAAATTGCATACATATCCAAATATATGATTACCTTTGCCGCCTATAAAATCTAAAAAAATCTTTATTGAGAATATCTATTATTTGAATTTAACATAATAGAGTTGTAAAAATATACGCAAAGGTTCAATTCATAAGTATGAAAAACAAAGTAGAGAGAATACAAAAGATAAAAGAGATTATATCATCAACTAAGATTGAGTCGCAAGGGCAGTTACTTGATATTTTAATAGAAGAGGGTTATGACCTTACTCAAGCTACTTTGTCACGCGATTTAAAACGAATGAGAATAGCAAAGGTTGGAGATGGCTGTGGAGGATATTCCTATATACTTCCGGGACAAAATGTGGCGAAGACTTTAAACGGACCTCACCCTTCAACTACCGTACCCGCATCAAATTGGTTTATATCAATAGATTTTTCGGGTCAATTTTGTGTTATCAAAACACGTCCCGGTTATGCAGGAGGTATAGCTCTTGATATTGATGCTAAAGAGGCACATCAAATAATGGGAACAATTGCGGGAGATGATACAATCCTTGTAATATTGCGAGGTGGAGTTCGCAAAAAGGAGTTAACAAATATATTAAAAGATATTATACCTATTATAGACTAAACATTTAATAAGATGGAAAAAGATAATATTCAAATAATGGTTGCCGATGAGCAACATGTACATCTTGTTGAAACAATACTTGATACAATAGAAAAAGCTGCCAAAATCAGAGGAACCGGAATAGCTCGCCGTTCGCCCGACTATGTAAAGCAAAAGATGTTGGAGGGAAAGGTTATAATTGCGATGGACGGAGAGGAGTTTGCTGGATTTTGCTACATTGAGAGTTGGAGTAATAAAAAATTTGTTGCAAATTCGGGCTTAATTGTGGTTGATAAATATCGCGGACACGGATTGGCAAAACGAATAAAAGCAAAATCGTTTCAGGTTTCGCGAGAGCGTTTTCCTGACGCAAAATTATTTGGATTAACAACCGGATTGGCAGTTATGAAAATTAATTCAGAGTTAGGTTATCGTCCTGTGCCATTCTCTGAATTGACCGATGATGAAGCATTCTGGAAAGGTTGCAGTACTTGTGTAAACTACGACATATTACAACGTACTAATCGTCGTATGTGCTTATGTACAGGAATGTTATATGACCCAGAAGAACATAAAGAGGATAATAAATAGATATTATACAAATAAGAATTAAAAGAATACAAAGATATATTATGAAAGAGAAAGTAGTATTAGCATTTAGCGGAGGTTTGGATACTTCATTTTGCGCAAAATATTTAACAGAAGAGTGTGGCTATGAGTTATATACAGCAATAGCAAATACAGGAGGTTTTAACGCTGACGATTTAGCTAAAATTGAAGAGAAAGCATATAAATTGGGTGCAACACAACATGCATCGCTTGATATAACAGAGGAGTACTATGAGAAGAGTATAAAATATATGATATTCGGTAATGTACTTCGTAATGGAACATATCCCATATCTGTAAGTTCAGAGCGTATATTCCAAGCAATTGCAATAATTAATTATGCAAAAGAGATTGGAGCATCGTATGTAGCACACGGAAGTACAGGAGCGGGAAACGACCAAGTACGTTTTGATCTTACATTCCAAATACTTGCTCCTGAAATTAAGATATTGACACCTACGCGCGATATGACTCTTACTCGTGAATACGAAATAGATTATCTGCGCAAACACGGTATTGAGGACGATTTCAAAAAGATGGAGTACTCTATCAATAAAGGACTTTGGGGAACAAGTATCGGAGGAAAAGAGACATTGAAGAGCGAACAAACTCTACCCGAAGAGGCATATCCATCACAAATGACAGCGCAAGGCGAAGAACGTTTGGCTCTTGAATTTGTAGCAGGAGAGATATCGGCGGTAAATGGTAAAACTTATGCAAGCAAAGTTGAGGCTATTCAAGCAATTGAGGCAATAGCATCAAAATATGCAATAGGCCGTGATATGCACATAGGCGATACAATAATAGGAATTAAGGGACGTGTAGGATTTGAGGCAGCAGCACCTATAGTATTGATTGCAGCTCACAAAATGTTGGAGAAACACACTCTTACAAAGTGGCAACAATATTGGAAAGATCAAATAGGAACATGGTATGGAATGTTCTTGCACGAAGCTCAATATCTTGAACCTGTAATGCGCGATATGGAAGCATATCTGCAAACATCACAACGCAATGTAACAGGAACAGTATATGTCGATTTGAAACCATATCACTATGTATTGGTAGGAGTTGAAAGCAACTTTGATTTGATGAAATCGGACTTTGGAGAGTATGGCGAAGTAAATAAAGCATGGAATGCAGATGATGTAAAAGGCTTTACAAAAATACTTGGTAACCAAATGAAGATATACCAAGCAGTACAAACAAAAAACGGTAAAAACGAATAACAATAAGATATGATTAAAGCAGGAATTGTTGGAGGTGCAGGCTATACTGCCGGCGAGTTGATACGATTACTAATCAACCACCCCGATGTAGAGATAGTGTTCATCAATAGTAATAGTAATGCAGGAAACCCTATAACCGATGTTCACTCAGGGTTATATGGAGAGACCGATTTGAAATTTACCGATGAATTGCCCTTCGACAAAATTGATGTATTGTTTTTCTGTACAGCCCATGGCGATACAAAAAAATTCATGGAGTCTCATACATTGCCTGAGGATTTGAAGATAGTTGATCTATCAATGGATTATCGTTTGGCAGATGAATCTCACGACTTCGTGTATGGCTTGCCTGAATTAAATCGCAAAAAACTAATACGTTGCAAGCATGTTGCAAACCCCGGTTGTTTTGCAACAGCCATACAGTTGGCATTGTTGCCATTAGCAAAGAATTTATTACTAAATAATCCTGTGCACATTAATGCTATAACAGGAAGTACCGGAGCAGGGCAAAGACCATCTGCAACATCACATTTCAGTTGGCGTAACGATAACATCTCAATATATAAGCCCTTTACACATCAGCATCTGGCAGAGATTGGTGAAACATTGCGTACATTACAATCAACAGCAACAGACGAGTTGTATTTTATACCTGTGAGAGGTTGCTTTGCACGTGGAATATTTGCAACTATCTATACCGATTGCGCAGTATCAGAAGAGGAGTTGTATAAAATATATAACGAATACTATGCCGACCACTCGTTCACCCATATTAGCGAAAAACCGATTGATTTGAAGCAGGTGGTAAATACCAACAAATGTTTGATACATATCGAGAAGAAAGGTAATAAAGTATTAATAACTTCGGCAATAGATAATTTGTTAAAAGGAGCATCGGGAACAGCCGTGCATAATATGAACTTACTATTTGGTTTAAAAGAGACCGTAGGTTTAATGCTTAAGCCATCGGCGTTCTAAATAGGCGTTACTTTGTAACCCCTCCGGCTTTCATCTACCTCCCCTAAGAGAAGGGAGGAGTTGAATAGGCAAGATATAAAACTATCCACCTGTTTTAGGGGGAGTCCCCGCGGGGGGGGTAGGGGTTATAAGTAAGAACATAATCTATAATATAAAAATGAAACTATTTGATGTATATCCACTCTTTGATATAGAGATAAAAGAGGGAAAAGGTTGTAAAGTATATGACGAAAAGGGAGATGAATACATTGACCTTTACGGCGGACATGCAGTAATATCAGTTGGTCATTCACACCCACACTATGTTGATGCAATAAAAAAACAGGCAGAGAAGTTGGTATTTTATTCAAACTCTGTGAAGAACAGTTTGCAGGTTGAATTGGCAGAAAAATTGGGAGCGTTGTCAGGATACGAGGATTACTCATTATTTCTAATAAACTCAGGAGCAGAGGCAAACGAGAATGCCCTAAAACTTGCATCGTTTCATACAGGTTGCAAGAGAGTTATATCATTTAAAAAATCGTTTCATGGTCGCACTTCAGCAGCCGTTAAAATAACCGATAATCCAAAAATCGTAGCACCAATAAACGATAATATTGATGTAACATTCTTGGAACTTGGCGATATTGAAGGAGTTGAAAAGGAGCTGCAAAAAGGAGATGTTTGTGCTGTAATAATTGAAGGGATACAAGGTATCGGCGGAATAAAAATTCCTTCTGACGAATTTATGCAACAGTTGCGACAATTGACAGAGCAATACAATGCTGTACTTATTCTTGATGAGATACAATCGGGGTATGGTCGTAGCGGAAAATTCTTTGCACATCAATATACAGGTATAAGGCCTGATGTAATAACATCTGCCAAAGGCATAGCAAACGGATATCCCTTTGGAGCTGTGTTGATAAGTCCTAAATTTACTGCTTCGTACGGAATGTTGGGAACAACATTTGGCGGAAACCATTTAGGTTGTGCAGCTGCAATAGCCGTATTGGATATAATAAAAGAGGAGTCTTTGGTTGAAAACTCAGCAAAAGTAGGCGAGTATTTAATTGAGGAGTTGAAAAAAATGCCTCAAATAAAGGAGGTGCGCGGACGTGGTTTAATGATAGGTTTAGAATTTGAAGAACCCGTAAAAGAGATACGTACAAAATTGTTATTTGAACAAAAAGTATTTACAGGAGTATCCGGAACCAACGTAATACGATTGTTGCCACCCTTGTGCTTAACAAAAGATTTGGCAGATGAGTTTTTGAATCGTTTCCGTAAAGTTTTAGATTGTTAAAAATTAAATTATGAAAATAGCAATAATAGGAGCAGGCAATATAGGAGGAGCAATAGCTTTTGGGTTGATGCAATCACAAACATCTGAAAATTACTCAATAGTAATATCGGATCCAGATACTGCCAAAACATCGCAACTTGCGCAACAATATGCAGGAATTACAGCAGAAGTTGATAATCAAAAAGCAGTCGCAGATGCTCAAATAGTGTTATTGGCGGTAAAACCTTGGTTAGTTGAGAAGGTTTTGGCAAACATTACATTACAGCCCTCGCAAATATTGGCTTCGGTAGCGGCAGGAGTAACATTTCAGCAGTTAAAGAGTTATGCCAATATTGTTATGCCAATGTTCCGAATAATACCTAATACCGCAATAAGTTTGCGTGCGAGTATGAATATAATATCTTCATATGGGGCAACAGAAGAGCAGGAACAGCTGATTATGCAAATCTTTAACCAATTGGGTTTGTCAATGATGGTAACTGAGCAACAAATGTCAGCGGGAACAGCACTTGCTTCGTGTGGTATTGCGTATGTATTAAAATATATACAGGCAGGAATGCAGGCAGGAGTTGAGATGGGCTTATATCCCAATGACGCAATGATGATGGTTGCGCAATCGGTTAAAGGAGCTGCAGAACTTATATTACAAGGTAATGCGCACCCTTCAACAGAAATTGACAAGGTAACAACCCCCGGAGGTATCACTATTAAGGGAATAAATACTCTTGAAGAAGCAGGATTTTCTTCGGCAATCATACAAGCAATGAAATCATCAAAATAGAGTAAAGCAAACAAAAAATATTAAAAAATAAAACGGCAGAACAAAAAAGGTGTTCTGTCGTTTTATTGTACAGATTTGTCTATAAAAAATATCTTCTATTACCTTTTAAATGTTAAAAAACATATTGAAAATCAAAAAAATAAGGGTGATAATTATTGAAGTTCTAAAAAAATGTTATACATTTGTCTGCTAAATTTGGCGAAAGTGTTATAAATGGTTTTGTAATCATAAAGCATGAAACCACTAAAATAGGATGTTGAATACTTGATAAGTATAACTTTAACTATAAAACAAAATAAATTATTAATTAACAGAATTATGAAAAAGTTAGCGTTTTTATTGTTGATGGTAGTAGCATTTGTTACTACATCAATGGCGCAAGTTGATACAAATAAGATGTATCGACTAAAAGATAATGCGACAAGCCAATATCTTACAGCGCACAATTACGATGAGCATGCAACTGGCGCTTATGGAGGAGTTGGAACGTCTGCTTTAGCAGAAGATAATGAGGCTCAAATATTTATTTTTGAGCAAAGTGGTTCTAACTACAAAATTAAGACCAAAACAGGTTATTACATTTATGCTCAAGAATGGAATGTTGATGCATTGTCATCAAAATCATCAGAGTTTAGATTTACAGCGAATGGTACTGCGGGTTATTACATGGAGGTGTATAACACCAATAAGGGTAATGCTTGGTACTATGTTAAGAATGAGAATGTCCCGGCAGCAGGAGGTTATTACCTATTCGGAGATGCTGCAGTTGGAGCAGCTGCAACTTGGACATTTGAAGAGGTAGCTGTTGATGTGCCTTCTCGCACAATTACAGTCTCTGCAAATAACGATGCTTGGGGAACAGTATCGGGCGGAGGAACAGCAGAGGGAGCAATTACTATAACAGCAACCCCCGCTGACGGATGTAAATTTGTAGAGTGGCAATTAAATGGAATACAAATATCAACTCAACAAAACTATATTGACGAAACAGAGGGAGATAAAGAGTATGTTGCGATATTTGCAGAATTAGAACCTTACGAATTGATATGTAAACCGACATTCAATAAAGCAGGAAATACTACATATGTTTCGGCTGCTACAATTTTGGCAGATGGAGAGACTTCAACAATTGATGTGGCTGAGTTGGCTGTTTTAGGACAACAAGGATTTGTAAATGTTGGAGAAACATATGCAGGAGCAACATTTGATTTGAACTTGACATACACATTGAATTGGGGAAATTTATCACTATACCAAATAGCCGGTGATGAAGCAACTTCTATCTATGGACCATTTGAAGGCTCATGGGTATCGGGAGGAAGTACATCAACAGTATTGACAAACATTGTAAATGCAGGATTAACTGTTGAAGGAACAACTGTAACATATCCTATCACAATATCAAGCGAATCGCAAATAGGAGACTTAGTAGTTATTCGTGCAACAACAGGTGCTACATCGGCTTGCGAAACAGGAATAAGCGAAGGTGGATATATTGATTTTGTATTTACAGTAGCAACTCCTCCTTGTACTGTAACAGCAACATCTTCAAATGTTGTAATGGGAACAGTAACACCTGAGGAGTCAAAAATCAATAGTGGAAATAATATAACCCTAACAGCAACACCCAACGAGGGTTATGAGTTTGTAAATTGGACAGTGGCAGGCGAAGAGGTATCAACTGATGCAACATATACTTTCACTGTAACTCAAGATATAGAGGTTGTGGCAAACTTCCAAATTATACCCGGAACACAAACATTTAATATCACAGTATCTTCAGCAAACGAAACAATGGGTAGTGTTGAGGCATCAACATTAGAGGTTGTTGACGGAAATACAGTAATTTTGACAGCAACAGCAAATGACGGTTACCGTTTCGTAAATTGGACAGTAGCAGGCGAAGAGGTATCAACAGAGAATCCTTACACTGCAACAATAACTGCCGAGACAGCATTCGTGGCAAACTTTGAGGCATTACCGGTATATGCTGTAAGCGTATCGTCAAATGATGACGCTATGGGAACAGCAGAGATTTCTGCATCAGAGGCAATTGAAGGAAAAACTGTAACACTTACAGCAACATCTAACCCCGGATATCTATTTGTAAACTGGACAGTAGCAGGCGAAGAGGTATCAACAGAAAACCCATATACCGCAACAATAACAGCAGAGACAGCATTCGTAGCAAACTTTGTTGAAAAACAATATTGCGTAGTAGATGGAAATATGGCAAACTCAGGAAATGGAGCAGGAAGAATGTTAAACTCATTCACATTGAGTGATGGAAAAACTCAATTAGAGGTAACAAGCATTCAAACTTCTGCGACAGATGCTGTAAGCAAAGACAAGACAGACCTTGTGTTGACAACTAATCCGGGAGCAACATTAAGTTTCTCAGCAATGGATTGGACTGGTGCCTGGATGCACGCATATGTGTTTGTTGATTACAACAAAGATAAAGAGTTCAATCAAGAAACTAACAATAATGGAACAACAACAGGAGAGGTAGTAAGTTACAATGCATATAATGTATCAACTACATCAACAGAGGATTGGCGAGATATAACAGGCGCTTCTGTCAGTGCCAGTTGTGGAGTATCTGCAAGCAATATCCCATCATGGACATTACCTGCAAATTTGGCAACAGGAGATTACCGCTTACGTTTCAAAGTTGATTGGAACAGCATTGATGCTTGTGGTAATGCAGATATAAAGAGCAATAATGGCTGTATCGTTGACGTAACACTTCGCATTGAACTTCCATCAGCACCTACATATACAGTAACAGCAATAGCAAACGATGCCGCAATGGGATTGGCAGAAGCTTCATTAGCAGAAGTAGAGGAGAACTCAACCGTAGAGTTGACAGCGACAGCAAACGAAGGTTATGAGTTTGTAAACTGGACAGTAGCAGGCGAAGAGGTATCAACAGAGAATCCTTACACTGCAACAATAACTGCCGAGACAGCATTCGTAGCAAACTTCCAAGCAAAAGAGTATAATGTGATATACAAAGTAGATGGCGAAGAGTATGTAACAGAGACATACGATTTTGGAGCAACAGTAACACCTGTAGAAGCACCAACAAAAGCAGGATACACCTTCAGCGGTTGGAGCGAAGTACCTGCAACAATGCCAGCAGAGGACGTTGAGGTAACAGGAACATTCACTATCAATAACTATACAATCACTTACATAGTAGATGGTGAAGAGTATGCAACAGAGACATACGATTTTGGAGCAACAGTAACACCTGTAGAAGCACCAACAAAAGCAGGATACACTTTCAGTGGCTGGTGCGAGATACCTGCAACAATGCCTGCAAACGATGTTGAGGTAACAGGAACATTCACTATCAATAACTATACAATCACTTATATAGTAGATGGCGAAGAGTATGCAACAGAGACATACGACTTTGGAGCAACAGTAACAGCGATAGCAGAGCCTGAGAAAGAGGGTTACACCTTCAGTGGCTGGAGCGAAGTACCTGCAACAATGCCTGCAAACGATGTTGAGGTAACAGGAACATTCACAGTAAACAGCTACACAATCACATACAAAGTAGACGGCGAAGAGTATGCAACAGAGACATACGATTTTGGAGCAACAGTAACACCTGTAGCAGCACCAACAAAAGCAGGATACACTTTCAGTGGTTGGAGCGAGATACCTGCGACAATGCCAGCAAACGATGTTGAGGTAACAGGAACATTCACAGTTGCACCACCCTTGGACGTTACAGGAGAGAACAAAGAGGAGACAGCAAATGCAACTTATTCAACTGTAACAGTTGCGAATGAGAAGGTATGGAACGTACAAGCAAATACAATTAAAGCTGAAAAGGTAGCTGTAAGTGTGAAGGCAGACGGTACCGCACCTGAAATTAAGATAGAGAACGGCGGTCAAATAACAACTGTGTTAGAGATAAGTCGCGTAGTTAAGAAAGAGCAATGGGCATTAATGTCATTGCCATTTGCCGTTGACTTAAATAACGTAACAGTAGATGGAGCTCCTGCAGTAATAAATGACAATATTCAAGTGATGGTTTATAACTCAGAAACACGAGCAACACAGAGCGTCGAGTTCTTGACAACATCAGGATGGGAATACCTATCAGGAACAACCATTGCAGCAAATCAAGGTTTTGCAGTAGCAGTAGCAAAAGAAAAAGGTGATGAGCAAACAGTAACCTTTAGAGCAGCATCGGCTACATACGATGGTTCGGATAAAGAGATTAATTTGACCCTTTACCCAAGTACCGTAAACGGAGGAGCAGATGCAAACTGGAACTTCTATGGTAACCCAACATTGGCTAACGCAGAAAAAGGAATAGGATATTCACTATATGTATATAATGCAGAAGATGGAAGCTACGATAAATATTCAGGAACAGAACCCGGTACTATTCAACCTTATGCAGCATGGTTTACACAAAGTAACAATAACTTCCTCAAAATGGTATTCTCAGCCGGAGCAGCCGAATCATTTGCTGACGCAAGCGGAATATTCGGTAAATTAGAATTCTCATTGAATGGTGAGGACGAAGCAAGAATACTATTAGTAGAAGATGCCAACGAAGAGTATGTTCGTAACGAGGACGCACTATACTTCCCTGCATTGAACAGCAAACTATCGCAACTATACTTAGTAAAAGGCAATATGAAGATGTCTGTAAGTGAGCAACCCGCATTAACAAGCATGGCAATGGGTTACAAAGCAACCCAAGCAGGCGAGCAAACATTGACAATGACCTCAATGCCCGACAACGCAAGCGTAGTATTGGTAGATAACGTAGCAGGCACAGAGACAGTAATGACCTTGGGTGACAGCTACACCTTCCAAAGCGAAGCAGGCACATTCAACAACCGCTTTACTATCAACGCATCAGACCTAACAGGAATAGCACAAGCAACAGTTGAGGGCGATGTTAAAGTAGTAGTAAACGGCGATGAGATTAAAGTTTACGGAGCAGAAGCAGGCGCAGAGGTATCACTAATCACAACAAACGGACAAGTAGTAGCAACAGCATTAGCAGAAGAGGGTGTAACAACACTAAATACATCGGTAAATGGTGTAATAATTGTGAAAGTTGCTAACACTGCTGTTAAAGTGGTTAAATAATAATTTATAAACCTTGATATATCTTATAACAAACTCTCCTTTGTTAATACTCTTTTGGCAAAGGGAGTTTGTTAAATTTAAATCTTTTATGAAGCTGTTTAATTTTATTAAGTCTGTTTCGAAATAAAAATCAAACAGCTTCTAAGAAAAAATAATTTTATAAAAGACTTAATAAAGGTTTGTTAATTAGTAAATTATTATTATCTTTGCACCCGCAAAAGCAGATAGTAAATAATAAAAATAATATATAATATGAAAAAAATTGCATTAATAGCAGTGGCTGTTTTGGTAACAGTATCTGTAATGGCTCAATCAACTTTCCCTAATCCTCCTGAAGATCCGGGTGCAGTACCCATTGTGGAGAGTATTCTTGGTTTGTTAGGTTTGGGAGCTGCGTACGTTTTCAGATTGATTAAGAAAGGTAAAAAAGAGGACTAATAATTGTTGTTAGTTTTTAGTTGTCGGTTTCGTAAACTCAACCGCTCTACGAGTAGTTGTTAGAAACTAAAGATAATACTAAATATAATTTTAGAGGGATACAGAATTTCTGTATCCCTTTTTTGTGATTCTGCCAATTAGTCCAATAGCCTACAACAAACAACTGTCCACTAAAAGCTGACAACTAACAACGCATTATCTATTAAAAAGAGGTGGTTGCTTGTCTCTGTATTTAAATATGAGGCTTTGAAGTTGTTCTCTGATTTTGGGGAAAATGGGATTATCTCTATCTCACTTTCAAATAGTAGCCCTTTGATATTGGCAAGTTTGTAAATTGCCTCTTTTGCCGACCATATAACTTCTGCTGTTAGCTGTTTCTCCTCAATTGTTTTGCAGTTATCTATCCACTCTTTTTCTTGTTTGGTAGTAAATTTATGATATAATTGTAACTGCTTTCGCTTTCTATCTTCTATATCTATACCGATAGGCTTATTGCTTATGGCAACAGCTACCATACTATTTGTATGAGAGATGCTTATGTGTAGGTTACTATTCTCAATGTATGGAGCATTGTTGGTGTCGTGTTTAATCTCTTTATTCTCTCCAAGCAGGTCTCTTAAGAGAATATGCGCAGTAATGCGCTCTTTAAGCCGTTTTTCTGTTTTTACCTCGTTGAGAATGTTTTGTAAAATTGAAGGAGAGTCAAGTTTTTTTGATAACTCTTCGGTACTCTCTGATATCTCCCAAATAGCAAGAGAGTATGCTTTTAATGATATGTTATATGTAAGAGCCATCTATCTTTTGTTTATACTCTCTATTATTTCAATAATATCATCTTTAATATATTCAATTATGGGAGCAACAGAATCGTACGTTACTATATTATTGAAATAGAGCGAGCCTCGGAATATAAAAGAGCTATCATCGCTTGCCATAAATTGTAAAGGAGTTGCTGCGTTGCCTTTTAGCTGATATAGTTCTGCAGAAATGCCTTTTATTGAGTCATTATAATTCAATGCATTAATTTCTGATGCTCTATATGAGTGAACATATACTAATTCTCTGCTTTTGCTTTTATCTCTATTTGCCGATTTAATATTGGTTGAGATATATGAACAATATATAGTAGCGTCATATGTCGGATATATAATATTTATCCACTTGTTGTTGAGGGAGTCAATAACTATATTGGCATTATCTGAAATATTAAATGAAATTGGGAAATTATTCTTTTTGAAAGGTTCGTATTTTGTAGTTGAATTTTGAATATGAGGATAAGCAAAAGGTTTGGGTGCAGTTTTTTCTCTGCACCCAAACACTATAAATGTCAATGATATTATTACTATAGCTCCTATGCTTTTCATAATCTTATTAGTCTCAATATGACCAATTGGACTAATTAGACCAATTAGACTAATAGCTGATAACTAAAATGGAAGGTCGTTGCTCTCGTCAACAATTGGAGTCTCAACCGTTTGTTGCGCCTGAACTTGTTGCGATGCGTTAGTGTCGCGACGGCTCAGGATTTCCATATTGTCGGCATATATTTCGGTGGTGTAGCGTACAACATTGTTGCTATCTGTCCATGAACGAGTGCGAAGTTTACCTTCGATATATAGTTGAGTGCCTTTCTTTACATATTTCTCGGCTACCTCAGCCAAACCACGCCATAGTACTATATTGTGCCATTCGGTACGTTCGGGTATTTGTGCCCCCGAACGTGAAGTATAACCCCTTTCGCTTGTTGCAAGAGGAAAGTTTGCAACGCAAACATTTGTTTCAACATATCTTACATCCGGGTCTTTGCCTACGTTTCCAACAAGAATTACTTTGTTTATTGACATAATCTACAATTTTTATTAAAGTAATATACCATAAATTAGACCAAGTTCTATTTAGAAGTAATTGGTAATTTATAGTACTTTCTTAAAATTATCTGTTGCTAAAGTATAAAAAAACAAGAAAAAAATAAAATACTTTACACTAAAAATTATTTATTTTTACAAATATTTTCTATTTTTGCATCGTGGAGCATTGTAAATTATAATTAGTGTGAAAAACAGAAACATAATAACCCCTAAATATATTATCTTATGAAAAAATTTTACTTATTAAGTGGCATTTTTGCTATGTTGACTTCTGTTGCATTTGCACAGGTTCCGTCACATACAAAATATGTCGATTACGCTGCTCAAACTGAATGGAGTGAGGCGTATAATGGCCTTAGTGAGAGTGAAATTGGAGTTAAATCTCTTTATCAAGGCTATGATTCAAATGCTGCTGAGAATGAGCAGTTCTTTATCTCACGTGTAAAACCGCGTGAACGTTTTACATTTGCACACACACAAATAAAAGAGTCTTTGACTCCTGATAAAAAATTCTTGTGGTGGTGCCCTATTGGTTGTGAAGGCTGGAATGCATTGCCTACTTACTTCTTTGGTGGTGAGGTTTGGACAATGTGGAGCTATACCGATATTTTTGGTAACTGGACAGCTCCTATGGTTCGTATGCCTGCTGCTATGTTGGACGTTTGTCATAAAAACGGTGTAGTAACATCAACATTGGCATCTGTACCTTGGGCGGCATATATCGATCCGGCACAAGTGCCTCATGGTATAAATTTTGCAGCAATGATTAAGGGTGGTTCGTCAAAATTCTTGAAATATTTGCGCTATTATGGAATTGACGGAATTGGATTTAATTCTGAGTTTTCTTTCTCCGGATCAGTAAATGGTACCGGTTTTGCTACTGCCATGAAAAATTTCTTGTCAAGCTGTTTCCGCGATAAGGATTTGTATGATATGTCAAATTTCCATAACTGTTGGTATTCTTTGATGACAAACGAAGGAAGTTGCGGTGGTAGTCTTGCTCTTTCGGCAGGAAACAAGGATTGGTTCCACTATAACGGAAATCCTACAAGTAACGCATATTTTATGAACTATGGTTTCAATACTTCATATATGAGTACATCACGTCAAACTGCTGAGAGTTTCGGACGTTCTTCATACGATGTATATGCCGGTGTTGATTATCAAGGTTCAAGTTCGGCATATTGGCCCGACCTTGTGAATGCTCCCATATCAATAGGAATTTGGGGTGCGCACAATATGAATATGATTTATGAAAGTCGTGGCGAGTTGGGTGCTAACCCCGTTCAAATGCAAAAAACATATCAGTTAATCAGTGAGAATGTATTCTCAGGTTCAAACTATAATCCGGTTAATCTTCCTCCATTGAGCAACAGACATGTTCATACATCAACAGCAACCGATTGTTGGGGCTTTGCAACATTTATTACAGCTCGTAGTTCGTTGACTCCTCAAGATGGAGGCGATTTGTCAACTGACCCGTTTGTAACATACTTCAACTTGGGTAATGGAGCATTTTTTAATGTAAAAGGTGAAAGAACATTCAATAGTGAGTGGTATAATATAGGTATTCAAGATTATATGCCTACTTGGCGTTGGTGGTGGACAACAAACTTTATGGGGAAAACTGCATCATCGGCATCAACAGATATGACAGCAGAGTTCACATGGGACGATGCATGGTTTGGCGGTTCATGTTTGCAAATTTCGGGCGAAACAACCAAAGCATATTTGCAATTATTTAAAACTAAATATCCTTTAAAAAGTAACGATAAAGTAACCGTTCGTTACAAAGTATTGTCGGGTTCAGGATCATTTTATCTTACAGGATCATCTGAAAATTCTCCTACAACAGAGGTGTCTGCTTCAATAAAAACTTCTGCAACAGTAAGCGATGATTGGGAAGAAAAGACAATTACAGTCTCTTCTCGCGGTTTTAAATTAGTGGGAGAAACATTGGCTCTTCTTGGTCTAAAATTCCAAAATACATCTTCAGATTTCAAAGTTTTGATAGGCGAAATTTCAATAACTCGTGGAACCTCAACAACTCCGGGTGTTCCAACAGTTACATTATCAAAAGCAATGGCTCGTAACTACAAAGGAGTAGATATGAAGATTGTCTTTGATATGACAGCATACGACAAAAATTCATCAGGACGTCAAAAATATGAATCAATATACAATACAGATGTTGATACTTGGTATTACAAAATCTATACACAACAAGAGGGTTGTGAAGAGGTAATGTGTACAGCTACAACATCGTGGGCTGCATACGTAGTAGGAGCTCCTTACGATATTGCAAAGGGAGGTAAAATCCGTATTGGAGTATCTGCAGTATCACTTGACGGAAAGAGCGAGTCAACTCCTGCTTGGGGCGATTGGATAACACCTCCTACAAACCAAACTGTTGAAGGTTTTTCAATTAACAAACCTATCATTAAAGCAGGCGAGGAATTTACTGTTGCATTTGACGACCCAACACATGCAGCCGCAACATGGGTAATCAAAGCTTCTGAAAATGATGCAGTCAAAGGAACATTCAATACAAACAGTTTCACAACCTCATTAAGTGAAGAGGGAATCTATGACTTGTATTTGACAATTGATGGAATAACAGAGGTATATCGCGGTAAAATCCAAATTTCACCTGCAGAGGTAGGTGCATTGCCTGAAATCAAAACATTTACAATGAGTGGAGAGAATGGCAAAGATTATTTTGAAGTTGGGGAGACAGCGACTTACTCATATACCGGACGTTCAGATGCTGACGGATATGTATCTCGCGGATTTGCACTTGGAGAAAAAGCCTTTGCTATCCCTGCCGATCAACTTAATTTTAATAATAATTCAGAGTTTTCTATAACATTCTGGATGTATTTGAATTCAATCAATCACGGTGAGGACGGAACACAATTATTGAATGTGCGTTCTTCTGCCGATTCTTATCCTGCAGGAGATTGGGGTTACATCTGGAGTCAATTGGTTCCTGAAGGAAAAACTGATGATAATGGAAATTCATATCACTTGAATAACTTGATGTTCCACTATCGTTTGTCTTCAAATGCAGGTGTTCCGGTTCAAGTCTCACAAGACTTTGTGTTTAAACCTCAAACATGGTATCATGTTGCTATGGTTATAGGATCTTCTGGTTCTAACAAAACATTAACTCTTTATATTAATGGTAAACTTGTGGGCTCTGGAACTTCATCAGGAAGTTTATATGGCTGGAAATCATCTAACGCAATTATGATTGGCGGACGTGCTTCAAAACGTGCAGGTATTGATGGTACCATCGATGAGGTTCGTTTGTATAATAAAACCCTTAATTCAAGTGAGGTAAAAGAGTCAATGAAACATGCTAATTATGTTTCAGATGCTAACTTTATCGGTTATTGGGATTTTGAAAATGAAGCTGCAAGTGATAATTCAATAGCAAGTACAGGATATAATAAATCATTAAAAGCTTATAAGTATGATCCACAGTCAATCACCGATTCTAAATATGCTGTTGAGCAAGTATCTTATGCTGCAGGAGCACCATTTATCTCCGGAAATAACTATAAGATAGAGACATTGCCTATATGGTCATTGAAGAGAGCCTCAATAATTTCATCAAGTGGAAATAAAGATGCAGGTATGGCAAAAGCAATTTACTCGTCAGAGGGCGATTATACTGCAACATTGACACTTGCCAATGGTTGGGGTTCAGATACCAAAACAATAGAGGTTGTTGAAGTTAAGCCTACCGGTATTGAAGATAACGTAAGCGTAGAGGATATGATGCAGGCATTCCCCAACCCATTTGAGAATGAGGTATATGTAAACTTTACAGAAGATGGTGTTTATACAGTTGAGCTATATGACAATGCAGGTCGTATGCTAAACAAAGCATTATTGAACGCAACAGCAGGAGAGATAATAAATATCCCTGTTGATGGTGAAGCAGGAATCTACTTCATTAAAATTAAGGGAGAGGGAGGATTGCTTAAAGTAATGAAAGTTGCTAAGAAGTAGTTGTTAGAACCCAAAGATAAAAACAACAAACAATTTTACGGGGGGTGCAGAATTTTTTCTGCACTCTTTTTTTATGATATTGCCAATTAGTCTAATTGGTAATATTAGTCTAACAACTACCCCGAAGGGGCGGCGAAGCCGACAACTAACAACTGATTTAGTTAAAATATATTTAATATTTGATAATTCAAAACAATTAATTATCTTTGTGGCAAAATGGAGTATTGTGTATTTGAATTAGAAAGCTATTTCTTTGATTGTAAAATAAGATTAATAACATAAAGAGAATCAAATATATATTATTAACAAAAAAAAGCTGTACAGAATGAAAAAATTAAGTTTACTTGCGTTATTTGTTGCAGTATGCGGTTTTGCATCTGCACAAGGTATTCCTTCTCACGAGCAATATGTGAGCATAGGAGGTACCAAAGCGTGGTATCAGGCTTATCAGAGTTGGACACCGGGCACAGCCCTTTACAATGGGACCTCTGATGCAGAGAATGAGCAATTCTTTATCTCTCGAGTAAAACCACGTGAACGTTTTACATTTACAGGGACACAGGTAAAAGAGAGCCTTAACCCAAACCGTAAATTGTTATGGTGGTGTCCT